>NZ_JH992899.1 GCF_000315565.1 Mastigocladopsis repens PCC 10914
AAATATTTAAAAGTGGCTTGTGATGCTCTTTTTCAAAATAATTTAAAAATAATTATTGCCAAAAATATAAGATATGAAACAGAATATTTTTTGAATCAAAAAGAATTTGGAGGTCGGATAAAAAATTTTTTGAAGCGAGCAACTCGGGAATTTCCAAAACCAACAAAAGTTCTTATTGGACTCGCAATGGCGATTCCAGTTTATGCGCTTGTAATCCCTACAATTTTTGCTACCACTACTTTATTAACTGTCATTCCAGAATATATACAACATAATTTCTTTCCAGAAATAGAAGAAAAATCTATTCAGCCAAAAAAACCAAAATTATTAGCTTGGTTAGAGAATTCTGATTTATTGGTCATGGTAGCCATTTCTGGAGCATTTGGTAGTATAGTTAGTATCTTAATTCGACTCGACCAATATAAAGATAATGAAGACAAAACTTCAGCTATTCCTATTCTTGTCGGTTTTGCAAAACCTTTGATTGGAACATCATTTGGCATTCTAGTTTTTGCAATGATTAACTCGAATATTATCAGTTTTCCAGTTCTACGAGTGCCTACAGATTCAAACAATATTGAAAATATAGATGCCAAGTATTATTTGTTTTTTACACTAGCATTTTTAGTTGGTTTTAGTGAACGATTGGCTAATGATATTGTCAAGCGAGCAGAAGCAACCTTATCGCCTGAAACTGAAAAAGAAATTCTAAAAGAAGTCAGGGAGACAGGGCAGGGACTAAGGGAGACTGCACACGAAGTAGAGGAAGAAGTAAGGGAGACTGCACTGGAAGTAAGGGAGACTGCACACGAAGTAGAGGAAGAAGTA
The DNA here is from genome assembly GCF_000315565.1 of Mastigocladopsis repens PCC 10914. Lineage (NCBI taxonomy): Bacteria > Bacillati > Cyanobacteriota > Cyanophyceae > Nostocales > Symphyonemataceae > Mastigocladopsis > Mastigocladopsis repens. The sequence goes on from NZ_JH992899.1 coordinate 829, forward strand.
AGGGAGACAGCGCTGGAACTAAGGGAGACTCCAGATAGGGCCGAAGGAGAAATGAAAATCATTCAGCCTACCACATCTGATACATCAGCAGGAAATTCAAAAACAAATCCTCAACACTAACTCACCGATGGGGAAACAACGAAAAACCTGTTAACAAGTTATATCCCCGAGAACTGGAGACAAGCAATCGCCTCTCTTTCCCCCAGAACCAAAAACCTGTTAACGACTTTAGGCTGAATTTTTATCCCGTTCACTGCGGCAGAAATCTGCAAGCGCCTGAAACACAGTTTCGGGGTCAAATTCTGAAGTGTTCAGTATGATTGCAACGTCAGAATTGAGACTGACAAGTGAGCCTGTGACCAAGGTTAATCCTGACTCCGCAAGTCCGATAACCTTTGCCCTAGACTCTACTGGAAGCGATCGCAGTTGCTCTGCAAGAATTGCTTCCCTCTCCTCAACAGATAAGCCGCTCAACAGTTGGCGCACATTGTCTATCTCAGAAGATATTTCCCGAACCATTTACTCAACCCTGATACTGAGGAACAACTAGCAATCACACTGCGATCGCATTGTCAATATCCTTAGTATGCCCACGATAAGAGCGCGATCGCTTCCACTTTCGCCCAATGGCTATCATCGCCGCTTCCATCTCGTCATCATTAGCGACTTCTATCATTTGAACCAGAGAGCGCACGCCTTTGGTACCTTCACCTGACAAGGCATCAATGACGACTATGCCTAATTTTTCCTGGGCTGCTTGCCTTTGTGGAACAGGAAGCACACTCAGGATTTTGAAGTAATTACCAGCTTTTAGGTCAGTTTTTCCATCAAGAAATTTACTGAGAGTACTTTCATGTACACCCGCCTTTACAGCAATTTCTCTTGCTGTTAACCCACTTTCTCTAATTGCTGCAATTAATGTTTCTTGATGCCTATCCATATCGCCGCAACTTGCTTTGTTTCAAGTTTTTGTATATTATCAAACTTAACCAGGAAGTACAACTTAGCAAAGAATCACATTGGCGTTATGGCGCTGGTGTGACAATTGTGTGACATTGAGCGCGATTTTTACAACAGAAAACTAGCCCTACCTACATATGCAGGCAAGGGCAGAAACTTGTTTTATTCAATTATTCACTTACTCACATTATGACAGACGCAAAGACTCAAGGAAAGTTTTATCCACTTAAACATGAGGAATGGTTAAGAGCTTGCCGGGAATTAACGCCAGCACAGAAAGATGTGCTGTACTACATTCGCACGCTTTCACCGCATAACAATGGGATTGAAATTAATGCGGACTTGATAGCAAGCCAACTGTCATCGCCAGAGCATACAGTCCACAGCCAAACTGTAAGCCGCGCCTTGAAAGAACTAGATGCTAAGGGATTCATCGACCTATCCAGCTTCAGCCTAGTTGCCATCTTTGAGGAGGTGCAGCCATGATACCCAAGCCACAAAGGGACGAACAGGGTAGGGTTCAAGGTGAATTTTACCCTCTTCAAAAAGCAGAGCTTATTGCCCTCCGTAAAGCCAAGCTGATAAACAATGCTGCCTTTGTTCACCTGGCGCTCAGGTACGAGAACCCTTACTGCGACCGCCCTATTACGGTTATTCCTAAAGAGTTCGCGCTGCGGTGGCTCCTCCCAGAAAGCAGTGTCTATGAGGCGATCGCCAAGCTTAAGGCAGCTGGAGTTTTACCAGAGTGGGTCAGATTACAAAAAGCTGAGTACACAGATACTGAGCGTCAAATACGCGCTCGCCTCAAAGATGAACTCGGTGGTGAAGTCGAAGTCATTACCGCTGTGGGTCGCATTGACTTACTCACAGAGTCAGAGGTTATTGAAATCAAGGAAATAAACAATTGGAAAGAAGCGTTAGGAAAGATTCTCGCTTACGCAACCTTCTTTCCAGAACATAGTAAGCGAATACACTTGTTTGGGCGTCCCGATTTGACAAAACTGGCGCTAGCTCAAGCAACCTGCTCGGAGTTTGGGATTACTGTAACTTTTGAGGAGGTGGAACTGTGAGTAAAGCATCTAGGGAAAAAATTGGTGTACCATTCCACCCCCTCACCGCAGAAGAGGTTAGACAGTGGTATCGGGACAAACTTTTGACGACTGCTGGCTATTTGCTAGCTATTAAAAAAGTTACAAGGCTTCCTGGTACTAATCTTGTCATCACCAACGTTCTAAAATTCTGCGAAGAGTGGGAAATTAGTAAATCTGCCTTCTACCGTGCAGTCAATGAACTTAGACAAAAAGGATACATTGATTGGGAAGTTACTCACGGAATAATTCTTCAAGAGTCTAAGAAAGTTATTCCTTTAAGAGAGAAAAAGTGTCCCACAAGCGGGACAGATTCCCACGAGCGGGACACAGATTCCCACGAGCGGGACACAGATTCCCACGAGCGGGACACAGATTCCCACGAGCGGGACACAGATTCCCACGAGCGGGAAAATAAAAGCCTGAAACCCTCACCAAATCTAGATTCCAGCACTCCTCAGATCTATCAGATCTATTCAGAGTTTATTCAGACTCTCTCAGAAGCGGAGAGAGAGAATTTTGAAAAATTTGTCAGGGACTCTTGGAGAAAGATAACCGCCAAGAATGGGGAGCCAGGGAAGGAAATTATCAGCCTAGAAAGGTTTCTCAATAAACCCTCAGACTTGAAAAACTGGTGGCAGAAATTTTTAAATTCCCCTGAGGGTCGCCAAGCAAAGAAGAAAGCCGCAACCGGACACGATTGGCACAATCACCCGCGCTTCAATGAATGGATTTGGGCAGCTTTTGAACGCGGTTATGAGTGGGTACACGAAAACGAAGCGGAGCGAGAGGTGCGTCAAGCCTTTCATGACTGGGCTTTTGCGGTTAATGCTTTTGAGGGGGTGTGCGTATGAACTTCCCACAATTACCCCGCGAACCCATTCGCCCAGAACGCTCAAAACCAGAGGCAGAAAAGGAACTTTGGCAACCAACGTGGAAATGCTTCTGCTGCCAAGATACGGGGAAAGTCCAGCTTCACCTGATTCGGTTAGTCATTCCAGATTACGACCACCACCAGGATAAATCCGTGGTTTGTCAAAATCCCCAGTGCCAAGCTGGGGAAATGATTCGAGGCAACCCCAACTACGACCAACGCTTTACGGCTAGCATCTGCGCCAAATTAGACAAATTTTCCCGTGAGGACTGGCGATTAACACAAGCGCGAAAGTTTGTCAACATCAAAGCTTTATCTGAAAAGATAGCGATGCCGGGAAGCTGTACTCGCACAGAAAACGATAACCGCGAAGTGCTTTTAAGAAAGCGTGAAATTGAAGCGATAACTCATGAGCAATGGATGGCAACGAGAAGCAAGTATTTAGGGGGTGAGTCAGATTGACTAAAGCTGACGAAGTCCGGCTGTTTGATGTTGAGCAGTACACCAAGCCCAGGCGTAAGCACAAACGCGATTGGGACGGCGGAGTAGATCCAGCTTGGGAGGACGGCAGCGCCTTTCCCCCACTGTGGAAGGTAGGCGATCGCATTCGGGTAAAAATTAGCGCCGAACTTCCTCAACGCAAAAGTTACCTGAATAGCAATGTGGGGATAGTCGCAGCCGTTAACGGTTTCTCAACGGAGGTTTTGTTCAACGAGTCCCAGAACTATGAGCCGCACACAGTCACACTCAGCAACGATTGCCTGGAACTATGCCCCAATCCAAGAGACACCTCAGCCTCTTTGCAGGAATCGGAGGATTTGAGCAAGGAATCAGAATCGCCTCTGGAGACATCACCACCAAGCAATTCGTCGAACTTGACCCCAACGCCCAAGCCGTCCTGCGCTCGCATTACCCCAACATCCCCATCCACAGCGACATTAGAGACTTTTCCCCCAGAACTGGAGAATTTGAACTCATTACCTGCGGATTTCCTTGTGTCGGGACAAGCAACGCCGGACTGCGAACCGGACTCAACCACCCAGAGTCAGCCCTTTGGTTTGAAGCCCTGCGGTGCATCGCTCTTGGCAAGCCCAGCTTCGTCATCATCGAAAATCCTCCAGGGGTTATCAGCCGAGGACTTCGAGCAATTCTTGGAGGACTCCGAATGGTCGGATATTGTTGGGATGATCCACAAATCATATCAGCAGAGGAACTCGGAGCGCCGCACGAAAGAAAAAGGCTTTTCATCATTGCCTACCCCGACCACCTACGCCAAAGGTTCCGGGAAGTGCCGACCCGCTGGGGCGACCAGATTGGAACAGTCATTGCGGAAATTTATTGCCAAGGGGGACAAGCTGCACCCAGCAGTGCCGGGGTGGATGATGGGATTCCCGCCTGGGTGGGTGGAAGAAATATTGATGGCTGGTGGGCAAGCAATATCAATACAGCTCCCTTTTACCCCGGAATGCGTCACCACACACCAAAGCGAAGGGAAGCAAACGACCTCTACGCCCGTTCAGTCTGTCCATTGCAAGCTGCGATCGCCCTCCGAAGGGTCTTGTATCTCAACAGTTTGCTGTCCTAGCTGTGAGCAACCTTTACTTCGACTTGCCGACGCCTGCGGCGTGTGCGGGTGGATGCCAAATCCCCCAGAACTGAAATCTAAAATCCAAAATCCAATTCCCCCAGAACTGAGCAAAAAGCGCTCCGCTTCTGGCTGGCTGGAACACTACACCAAAAATAAAAAGCTTAAGGATGGAACCATTGCTACTTTTCCCAGAGTAGAAGGGCATCGGGAACCAGAGGAACCATCCCACTGGTACTGGGCGTATAAATATGAAGAGAAAACCCCGATAGCTAAAAGCGCTAATGGCTTTGTCACTAGGGCTTTTAGCGTTCCTTCATCCAAGGTATATTCGGTGAGGTATGCGATCGCCTCCCACTGGTCTATCTCAGATATCTTGCAGCTCCTCAAAAGCTGTTAACAAGTTTTAGTTCTGGGGGAAAAGTCGGTATGCGATTTTCCTTCTTGACACAGAAGGGCATGGCAATCGCTTCTCGCTGGTCTATCTCAGATATCTTGCAGCTCCTCAAAAGCTGTTAACAGGTTTTAGTTCTGGGGGAAAAGTCGGTATGCGATTTTCCTTCTTGACACAGAAGGGCATGGCGATTGCATTCTGGCACTGGCAAGAAAGTGCAATCGCCTCCCGCTGGTCTATCTCAGATATCTTGCAGCTCCTCAAAAGCTGTTAACAAGTTTTAGTTCTGGGGCTAAGGTGTACTAAGAAGCGCTCGCCCTCGCGAATGAGAGAGCAGTTCGAGCTTGATTAGTGAGAGAATTTATTCTTACAATTTGCTACCGTGTCGCACTGCACACTTTCAAAAGCCAGTTCAAAACTACCCATCAAAGGACAGTGAACAACCCCCAAACTGAATTCGATACCCCCTGGAAAGACATACTACAGCAATATTTTGAGGATTTTATTCTGTTTTTCTTCCCCCAAGCTCATAGCGAAATCTCCTGGAGCCGGGGCTTTGAGTTCTTGGACAAAGAACTGCAACAAGTGGTGCGGGATGCAGAACTAGGGCGGCGGCTGGTCGATAAACTCGTTAAGATTTATCGCACCGGGGGCGAAGAAGCATGGGTCTTGATTCATGTAGAAATCCAAAGCCAGGAAGAAAGCGACTTTGCCGAGCGGATGTTTGTGTACAACTACCGCATCTACGACCGTTACAAGCGCTCGGTCGCTTCTTTAGCGGTACTGGGAGACGAGCGCGCAAGCTGGCGACCAAATCAATTTGGCTATCAGTTATTTGGCTGTGAAGTCGGCTTTAGGTTTCCAGTAGTGAAATTGCTAGACTACCAAGAGCAGTGGTCAGAGTTAGAAGCCAGCCGCAACCCCTTTGCTACTGTAGTCATGGCTCATTTAAAAGCAATAGAAACCCGCAATAATCGCCCCTTACGCAAACAGTGGAAGCTAACTCTCACTAAGCGGCTGTACGAACAGGGCTTTTCGCGGGAAGATGTCATCAACCTGTTTCGCTTTATCGACTGGGTAATGAGCCTACCATTAGAGTTAGAGCAAGAGTTTCAGCAAGAATTAAGTCAGTACGAGGAAGAAAGACGTATGCCTTACATTACAAGTATTGAGAGAAGTGGTATCAGGCAAGGACTGTTAAAAGGCATATCCTTGGGTTTGAAGCTGAAATTTGGTGAGTCGGGTTTAAATTTATTACCAGAAATCTCTGAACTGAATGATATCAATCTATTAGAAGCAATTCTGTCAGGGCTGGAAACAGTCAGTACGGTCGAGGAGTTGCGTCAAATCTATCGCAACACGACCACCGAATAAGAGCTGTTTTGCAACAAAATCTTTATTGCAAGTAGACCAGTTATCATTTAAAACGCCTCCAGAAATCACTCTCAAAGGCGAAAGCACCCAGTTCCAGTTCTGGGGGAAAACAAGGGCGCTCGCTACCTCCTTTTCCTAGAACCAGGGATACTGAGCGCTTGGACAGCACGACGCTTAGTTTGTTCGCCGCGTCGGTCGTATCTAGCGGTTAACTCAGGACTAGCATGACCAGCTAGCCGCTGGACTGTAGAGATGTCTGCACCAGAGTCGAGCAATTCTGATATAAAAGTTCTTCTAAAATCGTGAGCAGAAAAATCAGCCACAAGAGCTTGTTCACCGCGTTTTTGCAAAATGAACAGCACCGCCTGGGGCGTTAGCCGCCGCAGAACTATGTAACCAGCTTTGTTGATATGACACAGCAGAGAACCAGCCGCCCCACCTCGGACATCGAGCCAGTCTTCTACTACCGGAATTGCCCCATCTGGTAAATACACAGTGCGGTCTTTCCCTCCTTTAGCGCCCCATACTTTTAAAGCGCCGCTATTTGGGTTAAAGTCGCTTAAGTTCAAAGAAACCACCTCAGCCCGCCGCAACCCAGAACCGCGCAGAATAGCAATGAGCGCCGCATCCCTAAAACCTGCGGGGGTGGGGTCATCAAAGCAAACTTGCATCAAATCAGCAATTTCTTTCTCAGTTAAAGCGCGTCCCTGTAACTCCTTGGACACCTTAACGTTTTGGATATCTACAGCGCGGGCAAAATCTTTTGCATCTATCAACTCCAGTCTCAAAGCTTCTTTTAAAACTCTCCTCAAAGCACACAGCATTTTGTTAGCCGTCGCTGGTGCGTACTTCTCTATCAAGGCAGCACGGACGGCGGCAGTATGTTTGTAGCGCAACGCTGCCCAGTCCAGGGTGAGAGCATCACAACTATTATCGGTTAACAGTCGGGCAATTGTATCCAAAGCTTGCCGCATCGCCGGACGTGAACCAACAGAGAGTCCTGACAAATACACCGCCACTGGATGTTCGGTTAAAGGTAGTGGTGCAGTCAGCGCTCTTGGGCAGCTGACTACATCACTTTCAGTGCGTTCACTCATTTAGTTATCCGAAACTGAGTTCTCAACCGCAGCATTCTCGTAAGTAATTAAGTAATTATCTCAGGTTTTGTTGATGTGCGATCGCTCTTTTGATGAAGTTGCGTGGGAAGCGATTGCCCTGCTCCCGCACTGCGCTCTCTTGCATCGCCGAACGTCGAACCCGCCGTCCGGTGCAGTGCGGTGTTAGACCGCACACGTATTGAAGTTGGGATTATTTATTTTGGTGTTCCTCATCCTCTGTGTCAGAAATCAACAAAACTCTTTTTCCAAACTCTTTAATATTAGGTATCCTAACTATGTCAGAAGGAAGCCCGAATAACATCCGCATGGGACGCTCACAAGCGACAGATACCAGATCAGAAGTTTCAAAAAGTTTTTGTTCAACTTGGCGGATGTATTCAACTAAGCCACGTCCCCTTGAAGTCAGTGGAGCTATATATTGAGGCTGCATTTCTCTCTCAAACCAGTCAATTAAGTAGTCTGAGTAATCAATCCTAGCTAGATTTTGAGAGATGAGAAATCGTGTGTAACTGTGTAAGAAGTCATGCTCGTATGAGCCAACCCCAAGCCCAAATTCAGACTGATCAATTTCGAGATAAATATCTGCAAGATCAGTAGCAAGAGACATCCCAAAATATATGTGTCTACATAAATTAGTAAGACCGTTACAAAAAAGGTCTAGGTAAGTTAAAGGAAATGATGCATTTCCAGAATGCCCTCTTACCATTGTTTTGAGTAGTTCTGGGTACTCAAGGAGATTTGAAGAAACAGGACCCACAGATGTCATAAGTTCTTCGCTAGACACCATGTCAAGTCTATTCGCCTTTAGAACGGGGATATAGGTATACTCTCTGTCTCGTTCTGGTATGTTCAAGTAATACCTTGCATCAGTGTAGTAGGTCAAGCCAGACTGAGGGTCATGAAGAAATAAGTAAACAGGGAGTGGAAAGCATTCCCAGTAAACCTTATGTTTTGGATCTGGATAAAATGCCCAATGATCTCCTTTATCGCGTAGATATGATGCTCCCGATTTAATTTGAGCAGCAGCCAGTCTTCCGGGAGCCTCTCCATTAGAGACATACTCTATTTGTCCATCTATTCCCACATCTGCATTAGGAGTTTCTCTAAAGATGAATCCGATGTTATTGAGGTGCATAGAAACTGCCAAAACTCCTTGGCGCTCTGTGAAATAGTTGTCTGATACCTTCGGGAACATCAATGTTGAATCTCCACACGCAGTTAACGATCCAGTTTAGATGAACTGACTCTGCGATTGCATAAAGGCAGTGGGCACATGGACAATCACCATGCAGGGCACTGTCACCCGGAAAATCGCATGATTGCGGGCGCTCCTTACTCCACTAAAAAACCCGGTTATCTGACCGGGCTTTAGTGGGGCAATATCCCCAAAGGTTTGTTATAGAAGTTAGTTATAAGTAGGTAATCTAACTAAGACTACAACCAGAGCGTTGTCAATTTCGGAAAACTGTTACCCAGTTCTAAAAATTTCCTCGCATCGAAATAAGGCTTACATCAGCCCCGCCACTTCGATTATCTGGAAATACTTCATCATTTACTTACTGCATTACTGCATTACTTACTGCATCAATGAATTACTCCTCTACTTCCTTGAGTGCTTCATCCAGCAAAAGCCGCACAATCTCAGCCTTTTTCCTACCTGTCTTCGCCGCTAGCACAGACAGCTTGCGGTGCATCGACTCGGTTAAATCCACGGTTAATCTTACTGTCGGTTCCTTGGGAGTGGTTGAGTAAAGTTGAGACATAAGTGATGGTTTTTTGGGTTCTTGAGTGGATGTAGGTTTTTCAACTGGCTTTGCCACTGGCACAGTTTCTTGTTCTGGCTCTGGTTTAGCCGAGTCTTGAGTTTCTGTCTCTTTGACGTGGGGTTGCTCCTTGGGGCCATAGACAAACTCACTCGCCAGGGCATCATCGAGGGGCTTTCGTTTCTTGGTACTCATGGCACCATCCCCATAATTTCTTTGAACAACCGCTCATATTCCCTAGCTGAGTCAGTTGCTGGACGACCTGGTAAATCCCAAATTGTTGCGGCTTGACCAAAGGTGTCTGCGATCGCTTGCTTATTGTGAATCACTGTCTTAAGCACCGTCACCTCTTTTGTTTTCGATAACAGTGCGATCGCTTCATCTAGTAGCTTTGTCCCCTTAACAGCTCGGCTAATAAATATAGCTGCTTTGGGTGGACCACCGCGCACAGATTGAGCTTGCTTGATTAACCGCACAGAATCAGAAGCCGATTGCAGGTCTAAACCTGTTGGCTGACAAGGAACGACAGCCAAATCAGCCCGAAACAAAATCGCCCTGGTGGGTTCGGCAAGACCGGCGGGTCCATCCACAATGAGATAATCACACTGCTTGGCTAACTCTGGAATTTGCTCTAGTAGTTCATCAGGTGATTGCAGCACAGTAGTTGGAATTGGGTTATCTTCCATCGAAGTCAGCCAAATTGAACTGCTGCGTTGAGCATCAGCATCTAAAAGCTGAACTTTGTGACCTTTGCGGTATAGCCAGCAGCTCATGTGGACGGCAGATGTGGACTTGCCACACCCTCCCTTTTGATTCAAAAATCCTATAACTGCGCCCATTATTCATTCTCTTGCTTAAAGCAATTACTGCCATACTGAATCACTTACTGCATTACTGCATTGATGCAGTAAGTATAACTGGAAAGTAGCTCGCGGGCGTGTGGAGTCAGCCAAGCTTAGAAAAACCTTGGAGATAGCGCAAGGTAATGGTCTGTTCAGTAAAAATTGTTAACAAGTTTATCAAAGTCTTGGTCAAAGTTGTTAACTGCTTTAACCTATTGTTGTCATTAGTTGTTAACAGCTTTATGAGTGACTTGATTGCCAAGGGCGGGCGTGGAAATAAAGCCCCTTATGAAACAACGCTTGTGAGGGTTCCGCTGCCGATTAAGCCAATGGTTGAGAAGATAACAGCGCAATGGCGAAAGTTTTTTGAGCAAGGCTCGGATGAAGTGACGGAAGGGGCTGGCGAGATGTTGGAACGGGTGGAGGCTGCGATTGCGTTGAGCGCAGTACCTAGAGCGGAGCGTCTGTGTCAGGAGAAGGCGATGCAAGAGAGCGCAGTGCCGGAGGCGATCGCACCTCCAGAAAAACCTGTTAACAAGATTGATTATGAAGCTGTGCGCGATCGCTATCTCGCCTCTTTGCGCCTGGGGAAGCAAGCACCGGAGTACAAACGGGCAAAGCAGCACATTGACGCATTTATCAAGGAGTTAGAGAAAGCTGAAGTTTGAAGTTAATCGCATTTCCGTTTCCCCCAGAACTGCTAAAAACTACGGTGAGCGCGGCTGCACTAGCGTTCCCTGAGCCAGCCCAAGCAGCTGGAACAGGCAAAGCAACAGAAAAAAGGAGTGGTCGCCCACTCCCTCTACTGTTGCCGCTCCAGCTACTTGCCTCGCTAGTCCAGCCGCGCCAATCCCCGGACTTTCTCTGGCACTGGCTCAACTTCAGCCGCTGAAATTGGTTTAAACGTTATCAGCCGCTCGTAGGCGTTTGAGCCGTCCTCTGCTTTACCAGTGCAGCGACTAAACCAAATCGCTGGGTCAAACTTATTGGAGGGCGATCGCCTGATGTACTGCTGCCCGTTCCAAGAAACAATCGCCGCCCCGTGTTGGTCTTTTCGCTCCACCGTTGCGCCAATAGACGACCAGTCAAAGGTTTTAAATGACGAGAGTGGGTATTGGTAATTGGGCGCTGTTCTGGGGGCTAACCGTTCCAGCGCTGCCGTCATTTTCTCCAATGAAGCAGCCATTTTCTCAAGTGCCAGCGTTTGCCGTTGCTGGATTTGTAGCCAGGTGTGAATTTGTTCTGGTGTCATGTTTGAATAGTCCTTGCGTTAGTTCTGGGGGAAAGCGATTACTCTCCCCCAAGCGCGTTCCTAAAACTTGCTGCGACTTAACCTGTGCGTGGCGTCAACCTTCACGGCTGCAAACCTGTACCAGGTCGTGATGTGGGCGAATTTTCTCACCCAAAACTCAGCCTGCTCCTGGCTGAACAAGAAAGCTCGGTGCTTCTTGTCCCAGTAGGGGCGCTCGATAATCCTCGCCCAATACAAGCCTATTCTGCGGTCGCACACCAGCCAACGGGCATTTAGCTCCAGTTGTTGCAACTGCCTTGCTCTGGCTGTTACTTCCTCAATTGCTCTAATTTGAATGTCGAGATATCCAAAGCTGCAATCGCTGATGTAGTTGATGTAGCCGCGAACTTCCCGCCGCTCCTCTTTGGTCAACTGGTCGTGAATTGCTGACCACTGCGGCGACAGCATCAGCGCCTCTAGTTCCTCGTTGATGTAGTCGTAGCTGTAGAGCTTCTGAATCTTGCGGCAGGCTTCTTTGTATTCCGCCGCTTGTTGTGGGGTCATCATCTGTGGTTCCTCCAGCCCCAGCTTGCGCCGGGGCAACTGCGGTTTACTGGTTAGCCTGCAACTCTAGGCGGGCGATCGCCTCTCGTTTCTCCAACTTCAACACTGAAAACTCATTGCGCTTTAGGCAAAGTTGAATAAAGCAAGACTCACGCTTGCTGCGGTACTGGCTCAAAATTTCCTGCTGTTCCCAGTAGTTGGGGTGTTCGTCCAAAAGCTGCTGCCGTTTGGCTTTGCGTTGCGCGTCGTTGCGGAGTGCTGCATCAAAGGCAATTGTACCGTCAATCTCAGCTTCAATCTGCTTTACCGTGGCGTGGGTCTGCTCAATTACCAGGTCAAAATCAAACACTTCGGCTTGGAGTTTTGCGATTGCGGTTGGATATTCGGATAGTTGCATAGTTAGAATCCAATTGGTAAATGATGTGGCTTGGGGAAGTTTAACGACGTTCCCCAGGTCATTTTTTTTTAGAACCAACTACTGTCGTAGTAGTCGCCCTGATGGTCTTTTTTTTCTTGGGTTAACTCAAACTCTTGCTCTAGGCGTTCGGTGTCGATATCCAACCGCAAGTCTGCAATCGCCTTTAAGATTGTTTGGATGTCTGCGTTGTCGCTGCCTACGACGTAGTGGTTTTGTAGAAATGCTTCAGCTTTACCGATGAACTGCTCAAGAGTTAGTGCTAGCTGATTTGCCGCTGATGGTGCTTGAATTGTCATAATGAAATCAATTGTTTTTAATGGATGCCCGGTTGGTAGCCGGGTTTTTTGTTACACTAATATTATGCCATGTTTACAAGGCAAGTGCCACGTATACACGGGATAATTACCAAATCTTCATATTTGTAAACACGGGATTATGGCAGCAGTTGAGGGAAAAACTGGAAACCCTGGAATAAGAAACCCAGCCAAAAAGAACGCCACCAGCTTTACTGTCAAGCCTGGGAAAGAACCGCGATCGCACAAGCCAATGGCATTTCGTCCGACGCTCTCTCTAGAAGCTGAGATTGAGGCGGCGGTTGAAGCGTCGGGAATGACTAAAACACAATGGCTTGAACAAGCTGCGATCGCATTTCTCAAAAATCCCCCAGAACCAGCCGGAGAAAAAATCTAACTCCTGATTTTATGCCATGTTTACGCGGCAATATATTGACAAGACCATGTAAACGTGGCATAATAAAAGAGTGGAAAGCAGAACGACGGAAGCCCGGAGGCAAAGAACCAGCGAACGCGGGACGCGGGGACAACGACAGGGAGCGAGTGAAACTAACCACCAGCTGCGGGAGAAACCTAACCCGCGACGGCAACAAACCCGCAGCTGCACGCCACAAGGCAACCCCCCAGCCACCGGAACGCAACAGAGGGCGGACGACCTGGGAACCACTGCCCTTGGGCGACAGCCAACCACTGCTGACTAATGACTAATGACGAATGACGAATGACTGGTGGCTGACGAGTAGCCGCAGGCAGGCGTGGGCGACGGGCAAGCGCCACAGGAGTAACCGCCGCGTCGCCGCAGCAGTTTTTCTTTTCCCTGTGGCTGTATTGCACGTCGGGCTTAGGGCTTTGGGCAACGCCTGCCGGAGGCTGCCCCCGTGACTGTTTTTCTTGGTTGTCCTTAGTCTGCTATCAGTTCTGGGGGAAATTAGCAAGCAGAAATTACGCATACGTGATTTTATGCCAACACACAGGCGATCGCCCACTTTCCCCCAGAACCAAAAACCTGTTAACAAGTTCTTTGGTAAAATCGCCTGCTTTCCCCCTTCAGTTCTGGGGGAAATTAACAAGCAGAACGCATACGTGATTTTATGCCTCAGTATAGGCGATCGCTTGCCGCGCGGGGGGATAAGGGCGGTAACGCAAGCAGGCAAAAAATAGCCCCCAGTAAGTTGGGGGCATAAATTGTTGAGTGCGGCAAAGTGATGACGGGCTATTGCACCAAAATCGAGCGTATTAAAATGCTCATGACCTCGCCTGTGTTGCCAGTTGGCACCAGGGGACTCCAATCGCCAATTGAGGCGTATCTGAGTTGGTGCAGAACGCGAATTGTGCTGGTAACGGCTTTGGGAGAACCAATCAGTGTATGTTTAATAGGTTCTCTTTCTGGGGATGCTTGAGAGTTAGTTTGATTGGGGATGGGTGTATTTGCGTTGTCGGCACTGGACAAAAAGCCTTGAGTTATGGATTGCAAGGAATAATTTGCACCATATAACGGTGCCACTGCTAGAGCTTGCCCTTGCACGTACTGTTCCAACTTGAACTGAGTGATTGCTTGCTCGTCGAAGAAGAGCGCTTGCACTTGTGTCATCATTTACTTGTCTCCCGATATGGGGGTTTACAAGGCGATCGCTTTTCCGGTTGGCGCTGGAAGCGATCGCTTTTAACTTTTGAGTATATCAACTTGGGGGAAAATGGGAATGGGGGAATAGGGGAATATTGATGATATTCCCCCTATGCCATGCCAGAATGATGAGATGGCAAAACCCGAAGATACGGTCAAACTGGTGATTGGCAAACAATTAAAAATCCGTTTCAAGTCCCTGTGTGTGCAGTCAGAAACGGATATGAGCAGCATTGCCAAAGAGTTAATCGCTGCTTGGTGCGATGAGCAGGAGCGCAAGCAAGCTGCTCAAAAAGACCAGTAAAAGTTGTTAACAAGTTATATGCCGCCGAGATGGTGAGTGATTGGGCGATCGCCTCCGGCGGGTGCTCCGCACCATCGCGTAGCGTGTCGCGTGTCTCCTGCAGATGAGTTATTAGGGCGGACAGTGGTAGCCGTGGGTAGCAAGGTTCCTTAAATCTGCATAAGTTGCTTTTGTTTGCACCTATATATATTATTTGGGGTATCTAAAATGAAAAAATGTGTATCTATCTAAAGATAGAAGTTTTATACTTTTGACTCTCTCTTGGTAGATTTTGATAATCAGTTATGCAAGAATGATTTTGTTACTACATGAAGCTCATGTATGTCATGCCAAGAAAAGTATTAACGGAGCCAATAAAAAGGCTCACAGTAGAATTGCCAGAAAGTGAATACAACTTGTTAGACAGTTATTGTTTAGAAAAACAAGAATCTAAACGTCAAGTCATACGTTCTTTAATTCGGAGTTTAAGTTCTTTTAATTACCAAGAGCAATGATCTATTAAGGGTATTGCATAATTCAAATATGAATTCTACATACGATTTTTCTAATAGTTTTGTTTCCGTATAGAAATCTCAGTTGAGTCTTTCCTTATAAATAAGTGTGTTTGTTATAGCTAAATCAAAGGTGTCAAAAAATGACTAATACAGCCTTAATTGCAACATATCTAGATTTTTCTGAGAAAACTTAAAAATCTTTAGAAGTAGAACATAGCATCTATCAAAAAGGATGCACAGCTAGATTGCAGAAACTAAATCAGCTTGATAAAGGAGCTAGTAAATAATGTGGGATAAAATGCCATCGTTGAAGTCTAAAAAGAGCGCTTCTTTAGCATTCTTCCTAGGCATCTTTTTTGGATCAATAGGGATTGGGATTTACTTCCAAAGCTTCCTTGATTTCTTAGTTCCAACCATAGTATTCATTGTGGCTGCGATCGCTGGATTTGGCATTGGAGCTGTACCAGGTTGGCTCTTCGCTGGGTTTTGGGGTATGATGCGGGCTTTGGATTCCAATCATAGGAATAAATATTGAGGGTTTTTATAGTAAGTTTTTCAATAACTGATTAGACCTTTTGCAGAAGTCCGTGCTGAGGAGGATATGAAACCGCAGTCTGTAGTAGATGAATGCAGACAGAACTGAGGAACGCTCTCCTACTTTCCCCCAGAACAAAGAAGCGATCGCTGCGAAGGCGGGCGCTCTGCGCCATCGCCCCCAAGAGTTCTGGGGGATATTAGCAAGCAGAAATTACGCATACGTGATTTGATGCCAACATACAGGCGATGCTCCACAGGAGCCGCCCAAAGGGCGATCGCGTATCTCCTGCGGATGAGTGATTAGGATGGATGGTAAAACTCTGTAATAGTCAATTGACTTGATACTGTCTACCTAATATTTAGGTATGTGGCGGTATCTTTGGTTTACACGACATTTCTCAAACCCCCTAAAATTTAAAATTTAGTTTATGTCGCAAGAAAACAAGCAACACGATTGCCAAACCATACTTACAGATATACAAGATAGTATTGCTAAAATTATTGATGATTTACATAAGAATCTTCAATTTAGAAACAATGATTTCAAAGATGATATTCAGGCGGAAATTGCAAAACAGATTGCTGTGTTACAGCGATTTGAGGAATATATTGTCAAACTTCAAAAACAAAGGGTGAAGAGCATAGCAGAATGTAGTTCTCTACAATCAAGAGT
>NZ_JH992900.1:0-225493 GCF_000315565.1 Mastigocladopsis repens PCC 10914
ACATCACGAGATGCTTCAGAAATATGATAACTAGACTGTCCGGTAATCTAGATTACCGGACAGTCTAGTTATCATATTTCTGAAGCATCTCGTGATGTTTCCGTTAACTAGTTAGTTTATATTCTCATATTTGCGTAACCAGTTTATTTATATCTCTACCTTTTCGTAACTAGTTGATATTAGAATACTTACTGTGCAAGGCTTTCAAGCTCCGCGCCTCCAACCGCAATTATAGCTTAACTACTATCCCGCGATATCTGCAATAACTAGTTATAACTCATGGCTAGATTTGTGTAACTAGTTATTCCTTGGCTTTGAAATCGTCTCTTATATCATAACTAGTTAGTGAGCACTTGCGTATCCCTTACCGGGACGCAGGCATACGCATCCCGTTATCCACTTTTGTAACTACTTGAGATGTCATAACGAGTTTCCTGCGACTCTCGCATATGATTGCAGGTCGCTGACGCTCCCTCATTGCTCTCGCTGCGTATGCCTGCGGTACACGAACGCGCTTCCACGCGATAGACCCCAACCCGTGACGCTAACATTGTAACTACTTGATTGCGGTGATATCGGCTTTATGCGAGTCGCATAACTTAGCGCATTGCCCGATATCCCTGCAATACCGTTTTGTATATAACCTGAGTTCGGGATAAGGAAAGGGACAGGTAGTAAGCTGAAAATAACGTCAAATCCAGCACCTGTCCTATGTTTAGTTTAGAATCTTTGTTCTGCCATGTAGATGATTTCTGTAAGGGGTTTGAAAGCCAATGGCACAAGAAGCTGTTGATACATGGAGGAATAAAACGGATTCGGGCTAGAAGTCTGTGTTTGAGTGAAATAATGACGATACTAATTGCATTTCATCAAAATCACTACCGGAATTTCAAGCATTTTTATTTGAATCATGTCAAACAACAATGGAGTTGTGCTTTTCCGGCGCTGCCGAGTTATCAACGATTCATTGAATGGATACCATCAACCTTGATACCTTTGTGCGTTTACCTGAAGCATTGTTTTGGACAGTGTACGGGTATCGGTTTTATCGATTCAACATGTCTGAAGGTCTGCCATAATCGTCGGATTTCTCGGCATAAGGTTTTTGAAGGTTTAGCCGCTCGTGGAAAGACTTCTGTGGATTGGTTTTTTGGTTTTAAACTTCATATTGTCGTCAATGAACTTGGTCAGCTTTTAAATGTGACTCTTACTCCTGGTAATGTTGATGACCGTCAACCTGTTCCCGATTTACTGAGTGAACTTTTTGGCAAAATTTTTGCCGATAGGGGTTATGTTTCTCAAAAGCTGGCTTGTCAACTATTAGAAGACTTCGGCATTCAATTTTTTGCCAAACCTCGCCGTAACATGAAAAACAAGCTCATGCTTCTCCATGACAAACTTTTATCCCGTAAACGCTCGATCATTGAGACCATTAACGACCAACTTAAGAATATTTCTCAGATCGAACATTCTCGACACCGAAGCCCTGTTAATTTCTGCGTTAACGTTCTCTGCGGATTAATTGGTTACTGCCATCAACCTAAGAAACCCAGCCTTCAGATGGAGTGGCTTTTATCTCATACAGCTTAACCCGAACTCAGGTTTTTTTAATAAATAACTTTCTCCTCCTCTTTTAATATATTGACATTTATCAACTAGAATTTACTCTTTTTAATGGATCATGTTCTGTGAGGATGAATGAGAATAAATGCGACCAATCTTTAAACCATAAATATTTTAATAAGGTACGAAGATCCTTAAAGAAAGTAGTTCGAGTTACTAGTATTTCACGAACTTTTTGATAAATACAATTAACTAAATCTAAAACAGTATGAAATAAAAAAGCTAGCAAATTTAAAGACAATAATAACTCGCATAAATGATTTTCGCCATGACCAAAATTATGCTCTAAATTATAACCGTGATTTTTAAGAACATTATTCCCCTCATTTTCAACTTTCCATCTGCTGCGCCCAGCTTTGACAATTTCTTCAACATTATTCTCAGTGATTTTATGATTAGTTACCCAATTATTTTGGTAGATAATTTTCTGTGTTTTTTCATTAATAACAGTCACTTCGCACCAATTAACTTCAAGACTTGAGTTCTCATCTTTTAAAGGAACTCTCGAAGCATAACGATAGCGATAAATTAGATTTTTTCGCCCATCCCATTGTTTCTTTTCAATGGTTGTAATTTCTCCACTTCTTTCTAAGATTTTTAGCCAATCATATAAAGTCTTGTGTGACGTTTGCAGGCAAACAAAAAGAAAATTATAACCTTGTTTTAATGCTAATTTACAAACAGGTTCGTGAGAATATAAGTCGTCTCTTAAAATGGTTACAGGATAACCATACTTATTTTGATGATTTTTATTTAACCATCTTTTTACAGCCGCATTTTCACAGTCTTGTTTTTGATGTCCATCTTGTTTTTTAATAAATTCTGGTTCTAAATTAATCACTTGTTTTTGATTAGGAGAAACCACCACAGGTGTGACACAGCCATGAAAATAAGTTGTAGTTCCGTTTCGATGATTACGACAATTACAATGAGGGCAATTAATTTTCTTAGATGAAAAATATTCTGTACCATCTAATGCAATTAGAATTTCTCCATCTAAATAGAGAAACTTTTTCAAAATTCCCTTTTTATTTAACCATTCATAGACTTTCTGGAAAGACTTAAATATCGTCGCAGATGGAACCGGATCTAACAAATTTCTTATTTGATTATCACAGGGGATTTTCTCAATTGAAAATAAGCTTTCAGCATTATCTTTTCCCTTGTTACTTTTCATCAAACGTTGATGATCTAAAAAAGAGGGTGATTGAGTAAAAAAGACTGAGAAGGCAGCCATCACTGCATCTTCTATCAGCAATTCTCATTTTGAAACGAGTTTTCGCTGTTTCAGCACTCCCCAGATTTGTTGGGAATTGGAGAGCGATTTTTTTCGGGGGAGATGGGACTGGCAATGCGGTAAGATGACCCAATGACCGATTCTGAGAAACTTGTCATCTATCAGCTTCATATTTTTATCTTGGACATCAGTCCAATGATTTGGCGTAGGATAAAAATCCGCAGTGACAGTACAATCGCCGATTTGCACTACATGATCCAGATAGTAATGGGGTGGACGGATTCCCACTTACATCGTTTCATAATTCACGGTAAGGATTACGGGATTGCTCAAATTGGGGGAATGTGGTTTTCTGACGACCCTAAAGTTGTCAAATTATCAGATTTTAGCTGGAGAATGCGAGAACGTTTTTTATACGAATATGACTTCGGTGACAACGGGGTCTTACACGTAAAATAATCAGCCAGCCTTTCTGGTTGACTAGTTATCCCACACGATTAATCGAGGGGTTTTATAAGGCTGGCTGATTATTTCGGGGACAATGCGATAACTGGCAGCATCAAATTCGGGTCGAAGCAATTCTCACTCCAGAATCAAATTGCTTTTATCCAGTGTGCATTGATGGTAAACGCGCTTGCCCTCCAGAAGACTGCGGTGGCCCGTGGGAGTTCATGGCACAAAAACAGGAATACTCAGTAAGACACATAGCAAATCGCTTCAGTGAAATTGTGGAAGAAGGTGATATACCTGGCAATATTGAAGAAATATACGAACTACGTCAATGGTTAATGGTTGAACATTTTGACCACCAAGAAATAAACCAACGTTTACAGCAATATGTGGCTGGGGATAAAGAAATGTTATTTGAACAGAGGATAGTGTGAAAATCAAAATCCAAATTGTTGTGGAGTCAGATAATGGAGATGCCCAAGTTACCCAAGAAATTATGCAGATTTCGCGTGGTGCTTTACAACCAGAAAACTTGGGACTAAAACTAGCAGAAGCCAAAACATTACTACAAAGTCTCCAACGCACCCTAGCCGAACAACAGATAGCAGAGTATTCTCTTCAACAGGAATCATGTTTGCACTGTAGCCAGAAACTGTTGCATAAAGACAAGCGTACAATGAAGGCTGTCCCAGAGATTGGGAGGAATTGCCCCGACCTGATTTACCGTTGGTACTGGGAATGGATGGCGGATATGTTCGTTCCTACGACAAAAAATCGCTTTCCAAAGGTAATTTTGAAGTCATTGTTGGGAAGAGTATAAAAGCAGACGGTACATCCAAGCGATTTGGGGGAGTTTATTCTTACGATACCAAACCCCAACGTCGGATCTTTGAGGTGTTGACTTCTCAAGGGATGCAGATGAATCAACAAGTAACTTTCCTCTCAGACGGTGATGAGAAGATACGCGAACTACAGCTTTATCTCAATCCCAACGCAGAATATATCCTGGATTGGTTTCATATCACCATGAGGCTGACAGTAATGAGTCAGACGGCAAAAGGACTTAGCAAAAAAGATACCGAACTAGATACGGATATACCCAAAGAGTTGGAACGAATTAAGTGGTATCTGTGGCATGGAAACCTGTTCAGAGCATTGCAACTGATAAAAGACCTTGTGGACGACCTAGAAATTGTAATTTTTGATGGTAAGACCGGAATAGAGCTAAAAAAACTGTTTAAAATGGTGCGGGAGTTTGAAAGCTACATTGCCAACAATGGGGCTTATATCCCAAACTATGGAGAACGTTGGCGTGCCGGGTGAAGCTATTGCCACTGGGTTCGTAGAATCAACAGTTAATCAAGTCATTAGCAAGCGATTTGTCAAAAAACAGCAGATGCGGTGGACTCCTAAAGGTGTTCATCTTCTGCTCCAGGTCAGAATATTGGTTCTCAATGAAGAGTTAGAAAGCAAATTCCAGCAATGGTATCCTGGTTTTAGAGTAGATAGCCAGCCGACCCAAGAAATACCTCATGCCGCTTAAATTCTCAGTATAAAAAGTAATTTAAATTACTTGCTATTGACGATTTACCGTAAAAGCCTGGACTGTTTTTTATGTCTTGGTGCTTACCAACTTTGGAGTGTAAGTTGGTAAAATCGGCTCATACACCCCAATGTTTTCAGGGGGTTGAGTCATGACAACACAAACCCTCCAACCACCGAAAGTTGGTAAAACCGAAAAACCAGAACGTCAATCGCCTAACTCTCGCAAGTACTGGGGTGAAATGAGCAACCGTACAGAAAGTTACGCTAAGGCTGAAACGATTACTGGATAAGGCTTTTAAAATTACCTTTCCAACTCTGGTTTCTTGGCTGACTGTCTGTGGCGTTTGACAATATCATTGACAGTTGTCTTGCTAAGGTTGAGAATTTCTGCAATTTTGCGGTAAGAGTACCCCTGTTGCACCATCTGCAAAACTTTCGGGCCCAACTTATCTGCTTTGAGCCGTTGTCCTGGCTGCCTGCCAAACTTTTGACCTCTGGCTTTAGCCGCCGCCACCCCCGAACGCACCCTTTCTCGTACCAAATCCCGTTCAAATTCAGCTAAAGATGCCATTAAATGAGCAATTAGCCTGCCTTGGGGTGTATTCAAATCAAATTGCAATCCGGTTTGAGCAATTAAGGAAACATGCCAACTATGGAGTGACTGCAAAGTCTCAATCAGATCAATGGTGCTACGGCCCCATCGGGTCATCTCCGTTACCAAAATGGCATCAATACTATGACTTTGAGCTAACGCCATAACCTTTTGTCGCTCAGAGCGATTGTGTTTAATTCCAGAGGCTGTTTCCTTCCAAACACCAACTACCTCAAAACCACAAACGGCAGAATACTCTAATAAGTCCCGTTCTTGTCGCTCACAAGACTGGTCAGTTGTGGAAACCCGACAATAAATGGCAATTCTTTGTACCAATTAAACCCTCTGGATTTTATAGGTCTTAAACCCTTATGGCTCCGTTGAGATTTATTGTACCAAATAACCTACACTTTAGCTGATACAATTGCCTAATTAACTTTTGTATCCAGTAATAGGGCGGAGCAACGGAATTGAAAAGACAGTGGGACGCGACTGAGCTGGTCGAGCATTTTACGCTGATGCCCGAAGAAATGGTACTACTTGAGAATAAAAGTGAGGACAATAGTTTAGGATTTGCGGTTTTGCTCAAGTTCTTTCAGATGGAAGCGAGATATCCACGCAGCAAGCAAGAAGTCCCAAAACAAGTTGTCTCTTACATTAATGACTGGAAGGATTTGATTGTTGAGATCGAGAGTGATGGACGAGAGCGGATTAACCGAGTAAATTACGAAATTTGCGTATTGCAAACATTGCGGGACAGGTTACGCTCCAAAGAAATCTGGGTCATCGGGGCAAAACGCTACTGCAACCCAGAAGAGGATTTACCTCAAGACTTTGACATACACCGAGAAACTTACTATCAAGCAATTGGGCAACCACTCTTAGCAGAAAAATTTATTACTACACTCCAACAGGAAATGACCGATGCTCTGACTATGTTGGACAAAGGAATGCCCAAAAATACAAGAGTCAAGATTCAAGAGAAAAACAACGGTTGGATTAAGGTTTCGCCACTTGAAGCTCAACCCGAACCAATAAATATTTTGCACTTGAAACGTGAAATAGACCAACGCTGGTTCATGACAAGTTTGCTGGACATCTTGAAAGAAGCCGATTTGCGAATTGGCTTTACCAATCATTTCAAAAATATTGGTGTCCGTTCTCACCTAGAGCGAGATATTCTGCAAAGACGGTTATTGTTGTGTTTATATGGTCTGGGGTCGAATATGGGACTCAAACGTATCTGTGCAGGTATTGATGGCAATAAAGAAACTGACCTGCGTTACGTCAAAAAGCACTACATCCACCGTGAACATCTACGTAACGCTATTGCCCAGATTGTAAATGCCACTTTATCGGCACGCAAAACAGCGATTTGGGGAGAGGGTACTACTTCCTGTGCTTCTGACTCGAAAAAGTTTGGTTCGTGGGATCAGAACCTGATGACCGAATGGCACATCCGCTACGGTGGTCGTGGGGTGATGATTTACTGGCACGTCGAGAAAAAGTCTGCGTGCATTTATTCTCAACTCAAAACCTGCTCCAGTAGTGAGGTGGCAGCGATGATTGAGGGACTGCTGCGTCACTGTACGGATATGAAAGTGAAGAAAAACTACGTTGATACTCACGGGCAAAACGAGATGGCATATGCGTTCTGTCGCTTGTTGGGTTTCGACTTGATGCCGAGGATCAAGCGGATTGGAGACAAAAAACTCTACTTGCCTTGGACCGACCAGAAACAAAATTACCCTAATTTACAACCCGTGCTTACCAAGGCGATTGATTGGGAATTGATTCGTCAACAGTATGACCAAATGATTAAATATGCTACTGCGCTGCGATTAGGTACGGTGGAAGCAGATACGATTTTGAAACGGTTTAGTGCGAAAGCGCTGCAACATCCGACACAACGGGCATTGAATGAATTGGGTAGGGCGGTTAAAACTATTTTTCTGTGTCGTTACCTGCATTCGGAAGCTCTGCGGCGCGAAATTAATGAAGGGTTAAATGTTGTGGAGCAGTGGAATGGTGCCAATAGTTTTATTTTTTACGGCAAGAACAGTGAAATTGCGACTAACCGCTTAGATGAGCAGGAGTTATCGGTGTTATGTCTCCATTTGTTGCAGATGTGCTTGGTCTATATTAACACCTTGATGATTCAGAAGGTTTTGGCTGACCCTGTATGGATGAAACGAATGACACCCGTAGATTTGCGAGGGCTAACACCTTTGATTTGGGGTCATGTTAATCCTTATGGAACTTTTAGGTTGGATATGAGCGAGCGGTTGGAGCTTGATGTGGCGTAAAAAGTCAAAAAATTTTGATGTAATCAAGTCTGGGTAAAGGTTACAGCCGCCGCGTGGCGGCTGGTGACAGCTTCGCTACTTTTACCCCTTCCTTGTTCAACCCACACAGCAAAGCTACGTAGTGCTTCAATTCAGTACCTTTAACGTTACCTTCAGCGTCATGCTTATCAATAGCTTCTGCGTTTTTACCTTGTTCTAGACGAATGCTTTTGAACTTCTTGTAAAACCCATATGCACTCAATTTAGTCCCCAGCGTTGCTTGACTGTAACTTTGATCGTTAAGCCATTCGTTGAAGCGATCGCAATGTGGCTTAATTTCTTCAAAGCTTCTCAAATCCTTGGTTGTCTCAAATAGCTTGTCAATTTTTTCTTGTAATACCTTGCTCACTTCATCCCCTCCTTAACTAGTTACAATATATATTAACCCGTTATACAAAGTCAATAACTAGTTATCAAGTTGTTCTAATGCTTCCACAGGGAGTTAAGGCAGTGGTTGACTAGCTGTCGCCCCAGTGCTTTTGACGCAAGTCTTCAATGACTGGTATCGACCGTGTAGCCAGCTTACCTTTAGTGTTCGCTTTCCTGATGATGAGTCGTGGTCTAACCTGTCCCTTGAGTGTGTAAATGTCCTCAGTCAACAGGGTACACGCTTCACGAATTCTTGCAGCAGTAAACAGGCACACGCCAAACAAGGTTTTATCGCGCTTCGAGTCAAACCCTTGGGCAAAAACTAACTGTATCTCTTCGGTTGTCAGAATTTTGGCGCGACCGTGCCTGTTAATTTTCACTGATTGTCTTTTGATTGTCGTTTTGCTTCAATCAAATTTTCCAACACATCAGCCTCATCT
Source organism: Mastigocladopsis repens PCC 10914 (assembly GCF_000315565.1). Classification (NCBI taxonomy): domain Bacteria; kingdom Bacillati; phylum Cyanobacteriota; class Cyanophyceae; order Nostocales; family Symphyonemataceae; genus Mastigocladopsis; species Mastigocladopsis repens. The sequence continues at coordinate 8,602 of NZ_JH992900.1, forward strand.
ACTGTGTAAAATGTTTGGTTAGGTTCAGCGTTTACCTTGTCCATAAGTGCGTGAAACGCTTCTGTATCGTTGCGATGTTCTAGTAGATAGAGCTTAAGTTCCGATTTCGTCATCATTGCAAAGTTTGGTTTACTCATTCGTCATATCTCCACTTTCCATCACGGGTGATTAGAATACCTGTTTCTTCTCCAGCCAAGATGTAAATGTTTCCCGTTCGCTCGTCTAATCTCACAATTGAGATATCTAACAACAACGTTGTCAAGTTTTGGCTCAGGATGAAACAGGTAAGGTTTTGTTCGGGCGTTGGGTAACGTTGACTCATCACCTCTGATTTACCTTTTTGATTGCCACATCACACCACATCCGTATTGCTTCCTCCATTGCTTCACTGTGACCAATCTCTAATTCCACGGCTAATTGCTTGAAATTTTTCACCAAATCTTTGGGGAGATAGGCGGCACTCTGGGTGTAATCGCTATGAGTCCGTTTATTTATTCGTTCAGCCATAATGAGTTAAAAGTTAATTTGCTACCATGCTAGCACGATCTCATCAGATTTTTTCTCTGTAGCGGTTACTGGTTGAGCTTGTGGCGTATCTGGTCGCAGCGCGTGACCAATCATTATCCCTACCCCTATTGGTCACAAGTTAAGGTTGTAAGCCAGTTGTCAAGGGGATTTTAGAAGGTGCTTGAAAGAAAAATTCAGGTATGGCTCGTTGCTTTTCGCTTAAGGGTGCGATAATTAACCTAACGTTGGGTTTTCGTTGTCGTTTAACAATGCCTAAATCTTGATTATCTGGCGCAACAAAATATTTGATAGGGTCAGAAGCGAGACCTTTTTGATGAGCAACATAAAAATGGTAAAGACCGCGATAAATCATTTCTAAAGAAATGGAGTCAAAAGGTAAAGCAAGTTCGTCGGCGACAGCATCTCCTAAATCAACCAACACAGCATAAAATAACCAAGTTCCCCAAATCTGTAATTGAACACCATTAATCGTTTGGTCAAAATTTGGGTTGACGGAGGATACCGTGGTCAGGATTTAATGCATTGGGTTATTAACGTGTATCGCTGGATTTTGACTGTTGTCACCCGCCACGAACAGCACAAAGGATTTGTAGTACTGCCTAAACGTTGGCTTGTTGAGAGAACTTTTGGTTGGTTTAACTGGTGTCGGCGACTGAGCAAGGATTATGAGGTACTGCCTGAAACCACCGAAGCTTTTATTTATGTTGCCATGATTCGCTTGATGCTAAAGCACGTTGTGTAATTAAAATCACTTCTCCACAACTTTTCAGACATCCTCTGAAAGTCAAGCCTTGCAACGATTCTATTTTCCCTCTAATGGGAGTGATGAAAGAGCACTAAATCACTTCTTGAATAAAAGAGAATAAACTACAATACAGTTGAGTTAAGGATTGCTTGTAGAGTGTAAACGTTGCCATGCAACGTTTACACATAGATTATCGGTCAGGCAAATTAATTATGTCTAATGATGGTGCAGTTACTCAATTAGAATTATTAAATCGTAAAGCTACTCAACAGTACAACCCCCGCCAAATTCTTTCTATACAGGATTTGAGTGCTTTAAACGCTCGCTCCAACTCAAAAGGTCTGCTGCAACTGGCTTTGCATCTAACTGTCATGGGATGCAGCGGCTATCTGTGGGGGACAAACTTAGGCAATTGGACATTAGCAATCCCAGCACTAGCGATTTATGGTTTTAGTATTGCTTCTATGTTTGCACCTATGCATGAATGCGTTCACACAACTGCATTTGCTGCTCGTCCTTTAAATGACGCTGTTGCTTGGTGTGCAGGTTTGCTCTCATTTTATAACAGCACATTCTTCCGTTATTATCACAAATGGCATCACCTTTATACTCGCGTTCCTGATAAAGATCCAGAATTAACTGACCCCAAACCAAGCAACTTTGTCAAATACTTATTAATAATTAGCGGTTTACCCTGGTGGTTAGGAAAAATTCGGGGGCATTTTCAGATTGCATTCGGTCAATTTGAGAATTACCCATTTATCCCTCAATCAGCACGTACTGAAGTTATTCGCTCCACTCGGCTGCAATTAGCAGCTTATGCAGCTATGATCGCTATCTCAATTGCAGTAGGTCAGCCTTGGTTTCTACTTTATTGGCTGCTGCCATTGATTGTTGGTCAGCCAATTCTGCGTTTTATTCTGCTAGCAGAACATACAGGTTGCACTCTTGATGTTAATCGGCTGACGAATACGCGCACAACACTAACCCTCTGGCCTGTGCGATTTTTGATGTGGAATATGCCGTTTCATGCAGAGCATCATTTATACCCATCAATTCCTTTCCACGCGCTGGCTGATGCTCATAAGCAGTTGAGTCCGCACTTTGCTCACATTGAACCTGGCTATGTAAAAGTTAATAGGGATATTGTGACTAAATCGGGACAATCAGCAATATGACAAAATCCCCAAGTTTTCTGACGCTAGAAAACTTTAGGCTTGAGTGTGGTGCAGTTCTATCCGAAGCGCGCTTAGTGTACCAAACTTACGGCTCGCCTTGCAGGCGAGCGCAGTCATGCCATTCTCTACCCAACTTCTTACGCAGCGCAACATTGGGACATTGATTGGTTAATTCGTACCCATGGTATTCTCAGATGAAGACTTCATCCTTTGTTGCAATACACCAACTGCTAGAAGAATAACGAAATATAGCTTTGGTACAGGTTCCATTTTGAATTTGTAATTGGAGGAAAGCGACTTGACTAACTCACTTTCTGAAACTGCCCGCGAAAAGAGTATTCGTTATTTTCTAATTTCATTCACCGATTTGTTTGGGGTGCAACGGGCAAAACTTGTGCCTGCTGCAAGCATTGATAGCATGGCAGCCAATGGTGCAGGCTTCGCGGGATTTGCGGCTTGGCTAGACATGACTCCAGCAGATCCAGATATTTTAGCGATCCCCGACAGAGCTAGTCTGTTTCAATTACCTTGGGAACCTGAAGTTGCCTGGATGAGCGCAGATCTCTACACTGTGAGTGGGCAACCTATAGAACAAACCCCCAGACTGGTGCTAAAGCGCGTTCTCAAACAAGCCAAGGAGTTAGGCTATAGCGTCCGCACAGGAGTCGAGTGTGAGTATTTTTTGCTTAATAGCGAAGGTAATAGTATATCTGATTTGCGCGATCGCCAGAGTAAACCCTGCTATGACCAACAAGCCCTGATGCGCCGCTATGAGGTAATTCGCGAAATCTGTGATGCCATGTTGACACTTGGATGGGGTGCTTACCAAAACGACCATGAAGACGCAAATGGTCAGTTTGAGATGAATTGGATGTATGCCGATGCCCTGATCACCGCAGATCGTCATGCCTTCTTTAAATATATGGTCAAAACTATTGCCGAAAAGCACGGGTTGCGTGCTACCTTCATGCCCAAGCCTTTCCCCCATTTGACTGGTAACGGCTGCCACACTCATCTGTCTATCTGGGATGCCGCAGGCAAAGTAAATCTCTTCCACGACGAGCAGGGAGAACTGGGACTCTCAGCTTTAGCTTACCAGTTCATTGCAGGCGTGTTGCATTCTGCCGAAGCGTTGTGTGCTTTTTCAAATCCCACAATCAATTCCTACAAGCGAATTAACGCACCCGTCACTACTTCAGGGGCAACTTGGGCTCCTAGCACCATTACCTACAGCGGTAATAACCGCACTCACGCTATCCGCATTCCTGAGGCTGGGCGCTTTGAGTTCCGTCTGGCTGACGGTGCAGCTAATCCCTACCTACTAGCTGCTGCACTCATCGCCGCCGGACTCGATGGAATTGTGCAAAAGCGCAATCCTGGACCACGTTATGACAATAATAGCTATACAGATCCGCTTCCCCTTGATCGGGTAAAACAGCTGCCGACAAACTTATTGGATGCATTACGCTGCTTAAAAGCAAACACAGTTCTAACCCAAAGCCTTGGAGAACGGTTAACAGCAGCTTATTTAAAATTGAAACACCAACAGTGGAATGAATACAGTACTTGCATCACTCCTTGGGAACTGGAAAATACCTTAGATTGCTAACTACAGAGATTTAAACATCTGAATAATTTTCTTTTTTTGCAAATCACTTCAATCCATACACTATCCATTTGGAACAAGTTAAAAACAAGTGTATTTTGTCAATAAATCCAAAGACAGAAAGAAGTTTACAAAAGAACGATAATCAAAAAGGCAGGCGATCACGTTCAGACCAAAGATTAAATCGTGCAGCAGTCTTGCTTGATAATATTTTCTTACCACCGATTCATTCTGACAGAAAACGGGGTCTGTTTGTTTCTAAGAATGTGGGTTCCCCCTGCTGTCTCATTGGCGAGGGCGAGCGCTTCTTAGCTGACTTTTCCCCCAGCACTGAAACCTGTTAACAGCTTTTGAGGAGCTGCAAGATATCCGAGATAGACCAGCGGGAGGCGATCGCCTTTGCATTGGCATAAACTACGTATTCGTAATTTATGCTGACTAATTTTCCCCAGAACTAAGGGAGATCCATAGTGCGACTCGTTCTAGAGTAAATACATAGCTCTAGGTGAGAGTATCAAGTTAGAACCTTGAAAATCTCATAACTGATTGATGGATATGGGTGAAAATCCCATCCGTGAAGGACAACGTGACTCCTTATCTGACCACGTAGAGGTTAATCACCAAAGCGAAGCTGGTAACAGGGCGCAATCAGAGACTTCCTCGGTTGAGGTCACACTGGCGCTAATAGGGAGCCTCTATGAGGTTAGCTTACGCAAATCTCCTAAAAAAGCGTCCTACTCCCTATCAGGGAAAACCGATGTTAGCACAAGCTACAGCCTACCCTGTACACTAGCAATATTCTCGCACTCTTTCTTATGGAAAAAGATGCCGTCCTGAGAAGCTAGTGGGCGAATTGGAGAAACCTAAATCGGCACAACAATCTATCAATCGGAACGAGGAAAAACGTATCTAACTTCTACCCTACTCAGTCCACCTGAGTGAAGATTGAGATGGGAGGGTTCCCAACAGAGGTAGTGGAGCGGCATGATTAACCGTTTAACACAAAGGTACGGGTAGGATGTGGGAATGAAACTGCCCACGGCATTGCAGAATCACTGTACATCGACAAGATGATGCTTAGACGCACTCTTATTGAGTAGCGAAGATACCTAAAACTGCGTACAGGCAAGTAGTACGGTGCGTTCGCGTTCTCCTTGTCTGTGGCAACCACCAGACTGGTAGTGGCACACACAAGGAACGGTAAAGTCACGGACAGTAAACTCATTTTAAGTAGCAAATGTGCAGTAGGGACGCGTCGAAACACCGAATACCCAAGCTTTTTCATCATAATCCTCGATTATTTTTCAACCCGTGAGTGCATTTTGGACAAGTAATTTTTGCTCACGCTATTTCAGTCAGTCATTTAGATTACAGGATGTCGATGAAAGATTAGTTATGAATAGGTTATTTATGTCCAATTTTGCTAGCCAAAAAAGTGGTTGATGCCGGTTGTGATCGCTAAGTTTTGAATAAAGTTTGTCTTAGCTGGAGTGCTGACTGCTGGAGTTCCGACCACAGCGATGACGGTGAAAGCAACGATCTGTCTTAGTTCAAATGTACTGCAAATTTCCGGCTCAAGTTTTGGGTGGGCGCACTTATATTTGATATACATCAATCGCCACAAAAGTTTGGAGTTTCGCACCGGGAACTAGTCTAAAGTCCAGTTTTCAAACATCCTCTTAAACAACCTTTAACTGTTAGTTGACTAATATTTAATATTTAGCTGATAAGTTTATCTTGCACAGTGAGGTCGGGCTTTACGGGGAAGAGTAGAACTGATAGTTAGCACTGATTGTTCAGATTTTCATAAGCCAATCAAACTTTTTGAAGGTTTTGGCAATAGTCCTTAGTGTACTGGTAGAAACGAACCTCGGTATCACTTGCTCGGCTTTAAGTTGCGTCAACAACTGTTCTTAAGGAAGAAGTGTATGCAGTGGTTCGATGTTGAGCGCTTGCTATCAAGCCAGATGCGACGACGGCGCTTTATGATTGGTGCTGGAGCCATGAGTGGGTTAGCCCTGGCTACTCAGTGCTCCAGAAAAGTCAATGCCCAGTCTACATTCTCTGCTTATCCATTTAGTTTGGGTGTCGCTTCCGGGGATCCACTACCAGACAGTGTTGTTCTGTGGACAAGACTAGCACCAGAGCCACTCAATTCAGGAGGTGGAATGCCTTCTGAGAATTTCAGAGTGCAGTGGCAAGTTGCAAGCGATGAAAATATGCAACAAGTTGTTCGCAGTGGCACAGCCATGTCAACTCCAGAGTTTGCCCACTCCGTTCATGTCGAGGTGCAAGGACTAGAGCCTGAGCACTGGTATTGGTATCAATTTCGAGTCGGTAATGAAGTCAGCCAGATTGGTCGGACTCGTACTGCTCCACTTCCTGGCGCTCCTGTTTCTCAGCTAAACTTTGCGTTTGTCACCTGTCAGAAGTGGGAAGATGGTTTTTACTCTGCTTACCGCAACTTAGCAAACGAAGAGCTAGATGTGGTCTTCCATTTAGGTGACTACATTTACGAATATGGTATCAATTCTACAGGTGGGGTACGTAATGTGTCCTTACCAGAGCAGTTTCAGCAACAGACAAAAACTCTAGAACAGTATCGCCTGCGCTATGCTCTGTACAAAACTGACCCAGACTTACAGTCATGCCATGCCTTGTTTCCGTTTGTGGTCACTTGGGACGACCATGAAGTAGACAACGATTACACTGACGAGCTTTCAGAAAAAAACGACCCAGTTGAAGATTTCCTTGAGCGGCGAGCGGCTGCTTATAGAGCTTACTACGAGCATCAGCCCCTACGCCGATTCTCCGTGCCACGAGGGCCAGATATGCTCCTTTATCGGCGACTGACTTTTGGAAATTTAGCTGAGTTTAGCGTGCTTGACACGCGACAGTATCGTAGCGACCAACCATGCGGCGATGGTGAGACACCCCGCTGTGAGGCAGCATTAGACCAAGCAAAGACAATGACTGGCGACAGGCAAGAACGTTGGCTGTTGAACGGTTTGGACCGTTCCCAGACACAGTGGAACGTCATTGCCCAGCAAGTGCTGATGGCCCAGTTGGATCATAAGATAGGGTCAGGCGAAGTCTTTTGGAACGACTCTTGGGACGGGTATCCCCTTGCACGCAACCGCATCCTCAGCCATATTGCAGACCGAAAGATTGCTAATCCGGTTGTGATCACTGGGGATTGGCACTCTACATTCGTTAATGACCTCAAACTGGATTTCAATGACCCTAACTCACGTACCGTCGCTAGTGAGTTCGTGACCCCCTCACTTACTAGCAACGGCGACCAAATTGTCTACGGTCCTTACTACGGTCCGATGATCCCAGAGAATCCACATATTAAGTTCTTCGATGGCGATCGCCGTGGCTACTTCCGGGTCAACCTCAACCACGAGCGCTGGCAGACAGATCTGCGTTTTGTCACAACCGTCAGCCGTTCCGACGCACCGATCAACACCTTTGCTTCATTTGTTGTTGAAAATGGTCGCCCGGGCGTTCAACAAGGGTAGGCACTTGCCTTGAAATAAAATCCCAGCCGAGGGACTAAGCGACAAAAAACTGGCAGCCTTTGTTCTGTTGATCTATGAGACCTGACGGGTACGCGTTGTAATAAGGCTGCCAGTTTTTCTAGCAGGATGCGACGCCGTATGTTGGTGGGTTGCGTTGGTGAAGGGAGATCTGAGTTTGACAGCTGGGATTTTATTTTTACGGTCTCCCCTTAGTGCAAGTGACCGAACCATGCAGGGACAATGCGTCGACAATTTGACCACCCTTAAAGATCAATCCTCTCCTCCGGAGACGTCCAGAGCGAACGAATCTCAACAAGTGGGTGAAGGAAGTCCTGTTTTTTCCACAATACAAGCTGCTGGACATTGTCTACAGCGCTTAGGGGAAAAGGTTGGGCATTTTTTTATTTGGGTCTCCCTCAGTGTGGTCTATTCATATGAAAACCGCTGTAACACAACATCAGTCAAAACAAAACACATGCCGTCCCGACGACCTTGAAATTGCTATTGTAGGACTGCGGCGTCAGCATATCAATCAAATCATCACCACGCAGTAATTCTCCTCGACCATGACCAAGGATTTGAGCTAAGTAAAGAGTGTTATCGCTGTCGTTATTGTTAAAAATTTCGTTACAGACCAGGGCGTAGATTTCCCGAAGCCCTTTATATGTAAAAAAGCCGTGCTCAATTCCTAATTTCATTTTGAGAATCTTCATGGCATTAGAGATATCACCACTGTAGCGACGATTAACAGCTTTGGGGTTATCTACGACCTTGCCATTCTCTTTGAGCCAAGCATGACCTTTGACAACTAGCTCGGCATCAACCAACACAGGGATTTTATAACTTGGATTTTTCTCAAAATACTCAGCAGCATCTCCCTTGACTTTCAACTGACCAGTGAAGTCAACAGTTGTTGGGTCAACATACCTAAACTCGGTACTCATTTGATGAATCTCTGCCAATCTTCTACCAGTGGCTGTTGCCAATGCAATTGATACTCTCTTCCAGTCCTGCGACTTAAGTTTTTCTAGATTTCTTAACGTTGAGAGGGTAAAAGCGTGTAGTGGCTCAAAATTGATGACTTCTTTCTCTTTCTTGCGTTGGGCAAGTCATTGAAGCAATCGTCTCATCCCACAACGACATACTCAACCAGATAGCGACAGCCCACAGGCAACTAACCGAGTTCTCCATTAGCGAAGCCGAGCGCCGCAAACAACAAGAAGAACGGCTAGATCGCCACGATGAAACACTCACTCGCATTTCAGGAGCGATCTCCGACCTGGAACAGCAAACCACCAGAAATGTAGAAGCGATAGGCAGGCTGGAGCAACGTATGAATCAGCTAGCCGAGCTAGTTACAACGTCAACAACCGAAACTATACGACTCTTCGCTGACTTGGCTCGTCAACAAGCTGAGGACAAGGCAGAGATACGTGAAATCTGGCGGTATCTCCGTTATGAGCCTCGTCATGGCAATGGTAGGGGTGAAGAATGAGCAATATTACGAGCGCCCTTACATGTGAAAACTTGGGCATAATCCCAAGTTTGGGATTATTGACTTCTAGTTTTAATTCGGAATTGATAAAAGGGGGGTAAACACATAACCACAGCTTTTACATTGAAAACGTTGGTGCTTTAACCCATCGGCTAATACCTGAAAACCGTTTTTTTGAAGCTCCTTTGATTTGCAGCTGGGGCATTTTAGATTCGATGTGGTTGGCACTTCTCGCCCTCTTGAAACTCGCTGTTTATGTTTCCGATGATCGCAAGCTTGGCTACTGCTAGAGGTAGTGCTTTTTAATGGTACATTCAATAAATCAATCGCCCGCTTGAGAGCCTCTTCCCCACGCCGATCATACTTAGAAGTAGTACTTGGTGACGCATGACCTGCAAGCTTGGATACCGTGACAATATCCACCCCTGCATCTAATAAATTACCAATAAAAGTTCTTCTAAAATCATGGGGAGTAAAATTTTCTACCCCTGCGCGTTCTCCTCGCCGTTGCAATGCTCGAAATATCCCCTGTTCGCTCATGCGTCTCGGTATAACTTGTTGCGCCTTATCTAAGGGATAAAATAACGGTCCTGGTTCTTTTTTGCGAACTTTCAACCAATCCTGAACTGCCCGTACTCCGGTTTCAGGTAAATAGACAATTCGCTCCTTGCCTCCCTTGGCGAACCGTATAGTTAATGACCGACTGCGCGGCTTAAAATCAGTCAAATCAAGGTGTGTCACTTCACTGCGACGCAACCCTACCGTCAGAACCGCCAACAGCGCCGCATCCCTCGCTCCTAATCTTGAATTATCCTCTCTACAATCATCCCATAGTGCAGAAATTTCTAATGGATTGAGCGCCCGCCCTTTCAGTAAACTCTTACCCCGCACAGATTCAATATCAGTTGCCCGTCCATACTCCTCCGTAGACATCAACCCCAATCGCCATGCTTCCTTCAACGTCCGCCGCAGGGCGCACAGCATCTTGTTCGCCATCGCGGGACTGTATTTTTCCATCAACACTGACCGTACCGCAGCAGTATGTTGGTAGCGCAACTTCGACCAATCGAGAGTAGAAGCATCACAAGTGTCCGCCGTCAACTGTCTGGCAATCGCATTCAACGCCTCTCGCATCGTCCGCCTTGAACCCTCACCAAGACTATTGAGATAAACCTCAGCTGGGTGTAATGTCAACGGTACTGGTTCGGTTAACGCCAGCGATTGTGGGTTGAAATTGAAATTGGCGTTCGCTTTAGTGTTCACGAGCAGTCAGTAAAAGCTTTATAACATATCCTCTGGCAAATGCAGCTCTATTCACAACAATTTTTTTACAGTATTTTTCACCTGATCCAAATAAATTCTGGTTGCGAGAATTTGTAATTTGTGCAGTAAAGTTACCCTCTGCGTAGTTGTGAACATAGATTTTGAAACGAACCGCTCCAGAACGCAAAGGAAAGAAGAGAGAATAATGTTCACATCCTATTTATGATTGCTGTAGAAGTTTCAGGTGGAGATTGTCTAACTCTTGACTTTTGCGGTTGAGAACCTAATTCTAGTAGCCGCTCCACAAGCCTTTGGGAGACTCCCGCACTCTGGGCTGCGGTAGTAAGGTTCTTGCCAGCCTCTAGCTCTTGCACCAGCTTTTGCAGTTTCCCCCACAGTGGATTTGTAGGAGTAATCCACCTGCTTTCTGTAGCTACTTGTATGCCCTTGTTGATGGTGGCGATGCTCCCAGAAGGAGCCGCCCAAAGGGCGATCGCTATTGAATCTGGGGGTGGCGCTTCTGCTTTGGTTGCGTCAGGGGTAATTTGCACGGTGCTGTAGGTTGGCGAACCTTTACCCATCACTACCCTAAAGTTATAGGTTTTCCTCTCCCCCCCTAGCGTTTCTGTCACCACTGTCAGGTGAGCGCCGTTAGTGGCAACGGGCATTCCTCTAATGCGTAGGGGTTCAATTTGTCTCAGATGGATTAGTCCTGCTCCTGGGTTGTCGAGCAACAAATTGGGGTTGGGAGTTGCTTGAACGACCACCAGGCGACCAAATTAATGGAGTTTCCAAGGTGGCTGCTGCATATTCTCCTACCACCAAGTATTGCTCTTGCTTCCCCTCAATAATTCCTGCTTCTTCTGATGAGTAATCTCCGTTAGCGCTGGTATCGTTTAGCTCATCTTCATTTCTAGAAGCTACAGAAACTACAGGCGTCCACCTGGGCTTGAGTTGTTCTATTCCGGCACTTGTGGAAGCAGTTGTGTCACTGTTCGTACCTCCCGCAACTTCTTCTGTTCTAGAACTGCGGCGATTGCTTACCCTACGTCTGGGTGTGTAGTCTGTGTCATCTGTGTTATCCGATCTACCCCCGTTTTCTGTATAACTTGCATTTGCTGTGTAGTAAATTTGTCCAGCACTCCCCAAAGAACGCAGTCTCTCTAACTCTGCCTGGGGGTCTGTGGGTTTGGCAGCAACTTCAGTTTGACTCTGTAGTAGAGCAACTTGTGGTTTTGCTTGTAGTTTAGGTATTGGTGGTAGAGGAGTAGAGGGTGGGAGTGAAGAGCGTATTATGCGTGGGGGAGGCGTAGGTGTAGTCGGCGGTGGAGGTGCCACTCTTCTAGGAGGTAACGCACTAGTTGCTACTACCTGTTGCACTGGTCTAGCAGTCGCAGTCTTTGGCAGCAATTCTTGCTTGTCTTTGTTCTCAGAAGGGGCTTTAATTGGCTCTTTTGGTTCTTTTGGTGTTTTTTGACCATTTAGTCTCGCTAGCTCATCTGCCTGTCTTTGCAGCGCTAACTTTGCATATACATCCCCATCTTTTTTGGATTCTTTTTTCTCCTCAGTGGTAGTTGGTATTGCTGCAACTTTTGATTCCTTTTTCTTACTAGCTAAGTCCCCATTCATAATGGGTCCTAAAAAGAGGTATATCAAGAAGAAAATTACTGCCGCTCCACCACCAACCACCCCAAACCGGGACCAGGGAGAGTTGACTAAGGAATGTTTGGTTTGTACTAGAGCCGGATCTTCATTTGCTGAATCCTCACTATCATCATCCTCTACTTCTGACAGGGAAGTTTCATCTTCTTCTAGGTGGAGGAGACTATTTACTGTACTTTTTTTATTTCCATTATCACCATTATTAACATTCTCTGTTGAAGATGCTGAGGTTTCATCATCCTCTAGTAGCTGCTGGGTATTACTTGAAGAATTGAAGTGTCCATTATTATCAAAATTTGTTTGATTATCACTCATAAATTTAGCGATAGCTATTGCTGGTTTTTCTGTAAATCCAAATCAACGATTTCAGTAATTTCTAAACCAGAGCGGCGAGCCTGGTAAATTTTTTTAGCAATCTCTGTAGTATCTGGAGGGGATTGAGGAGTGCTGATAGCTTGGACGGTAACAGTTTTGTTAAAGGCTATTCCACTTCCTGCATTATCTTCTTTGGAAAAGGTGACAAGGGTAGCAACTACATCAACCTGCCATTTTCCTGACCCAATTTTTCTAGGTTCACTAACATAGTGGGGAACTAGCGATGTTTGAATGCTTCCATTAAATGCGCCAGGAGGAGTGACTTCCGCAAGTTTCTTTAAAAAGCTAGCTCTAAAGTCCTCTTTCTCTGTAAGCGCAAATGCTGCTTCCAACGAACCGAGATGGAGGGTAAGTGTTTCTCCGTAGGGGATTTCTTTGAGTCCTGCTTCTATCCCCTCGAAAATCGGCACAATTTGTTCTTCTGACACAGAGGGGTGAATGCCTTGGCAGTCAAAGCAGAATTTGATTTGCAATCCATCATTCTTTTTGAGAATAATTGCTCCAATATCCTTTCTTCCCCCAATCGAAATGCTAGCAATACCTGCTATATGAGTTAAGTCCTCAAAGGGAGTAAGGCGCTTAGCTACTGCAATTTCTTTGGTGGAGATAGTTTTGATTCCTACCTTATCTTTAGGCGGTTTTCCCTTAATTGAAGAACTCATTGTGACGATCCATTTTTGACTGTATTAGTGTATTAGATGAATACTTATTTTCGGGGTCTCACTCTTTTTCTAGAACTTGGTGTTGGAGTTTCTGGCTGTTGTACAAAAGAGTAGAAGCTTTTGTATCCTCTGGTGACTCTGGGTACTCCTACAAACTTTGATAACCAGTTTTTGTTGCTGGTCAGAGTCCACCAGGTCGCCCATCCCCAAGCAATTACTAACCCAATTACTAACCACGATGCTTGCAACATTTCCTTGCAGATAAAGTATGCAGCCATTGCAATTACCGTCCAGGGAAATACTTGATCTGCGGGAAACGGACCAATCCTGGGCTGTTCTCCCAAAACTCGGTTAACTGTTCTAAATTCTCTACTCCGCTTTGACATATCTATTCGGATGTTGGGGGTAGTTCCAGCCTGAGACTACGCTATGAAACTTACGGGCGGAAGGCGTGATTATATTGCGCCACCACCGCCACCACCAGTAACTAATCCTGAAAGAATATCCCCAATTACTACTGTGATAGCAATAATCAATGGTGTTCTTGCTAGGTTTTGCCAGTCTTCATCGTTTCTGGCAGCATTCACAATCCTTACTAGAGAAATACCCAGATAGACTAGGAATAGCCCCCTCAAAACGTTGAAAACTAGTTTGATAGCATCTGCTGAAATGCCTGTAAAAGCACTTGTCATCCATGTTTCTGCATTATTTAAAAATTGTGCAGAAGCTGGGGCGGTAGCAAAGTCCAGCATAAAGATTACTGCCACAATCATCAACAAGATTCCATATAAGTTCATCCCCATTTTTCGCTGCAATTTTTCAAAGTTTGTTAGCAGCTTGTTGGCTTCTTTGGGGACTGCTAGAACAATGGCGGTGAGAAGTATTAGGGAGGACATGATTAGCTGGTGTAAGGAAATATCCACTATCATCAGTCCCGCTGCTGCTGCCATCAACAGTGCAATTGAACTTTTTTCTTGAATGCTCCGTTTTTTCGCCCCTACAATTGGATATCGTTCCATTTCTTCGTAGCTCAGATATGGGTCATTGTTGTACTCGGGAATGTCGTATTTCATGAGCAGAATTCTATCAACTTTATGTTTCTGCTATTTTGTACCAATTCCTCGCCTTCAGTCTGCTATCAAATTTCGTATTTTCTTATATCTGTTTTTCCTTACATCAACTGATATAAGTATATATATGTATCACTTTTCAAAAATACTTATTTTAGACTTTATAACTTTATAATTATAATGATTTCTTTGAAGATTCTTCATAAAAAAGTAGACCCCACCAGTTTTTGGTGGGGGTGTTTGGCAGTTTGGGGGTTAGCGAGAATTAATTGAATTTTTGATTTGAATAGTGGTGCCTGGTTCAATCCCTAGTTGTTGTGCAGCTCCTGCTGGAAGCTCAAGTACGCGGTTAACTGGAGTGGTGGAGTAGTAGAGAGGGCAAGGTTCTTTGGGGCAAGGAGGGGAGTTGGCAGTTACTGTGTTGACCACACCGTTTGGCTGGATAAAGATAATGTCTAGGGGAATCCTCACATCCTTCATCCAAAACCGAACTTTTTGAGGCTTCGCTATCTCAAAAAGCATTCCTCTGTTCTGCGGCAATGATGAACGGAATTTAAGTCCATGTGCCAACTCTTGTGGTTTCTTGGCTACTTCGAGTTCAATTTTCTTGTCTCCCACTACTGCGATCGCGCTTATGGGTAGTTGTTGGGGAGAACGTGCTGCTAAAGCTAGCAGCAAAAGCAGTATCGACCCTATTGCTAAACTGAAACCTGCTATTGGACCAATTATGTTCAAGTATTTCAGTAGAACTTGGGGGGTGTTAAGGGAATTTTTCCCTTTACGTAGAGTTTTTGCTTGGGGTGTATGCGGTGTGTGGTTCATCTTTATTCACCAAATATATCAACGTTGCCAATAGCGTACTGAGAGGAGTCGGCAGGAGACGAAGGTAATCCCTGAAGGTCAGCCTTGTTCCTTATACTTTCCACCCTGTCTGCTTCCCTGATAGCCAATGGATTGATTTGCCGACGTTCTTCCAAAAGAGTGGCAACAGATATGGACAGTGGTGGCAGTCCCCCATCTGTTGGTAAAGGTACGTCTTCTGGAAACAATTGGCAGAAGGTGGTTGCTGCTGCTCTCTCTACAATTGTCTGTATCTCTGCCCCCACACAACGGTTGGTTTCTTTGAGCAACCGCCGCCACTCCTCCTCCGTATATAAGTCGCCACTAAGGAATCTTTCATCAAATCTGCCACCGTGCAGTTTGAAAATTGTGTGCCTTTCTCCATAGTTGGGCAGGTCTACTTTGTAGATGTAATCAAATCTTCCTGCCCTAGTAAGTTCTGGGGGCAACCATTCCATGCGGTTGACACTGGCAATCACAATCACATTGCTGGTGCGCTCTTGCATCCAGGTTAATAACTGTCCTGCAAGCCTTCTGGCTACATCATCATCTCCAGCAAATCCTTTGTCAAAGTCGTCAAAATAAATGACAACTTCGTTGAGACGATCTGCTAATTTCAGTAGTTTTTTCAGTCTTCTTTCTGCTTGGTTGCCATAGCTTCTAAAGTTGCCCCAATCTACTAGGATGAGAGGAACGCCCAGGATTTGGGAGCAGATTTTAGCAGAATGTGATTTGCCTGTGCCTGGGGAACCCACCAACATTATGCCTTTGGGAACTCTTAGTTTGTAGGCTTTGGCAAGGGGACTGAAAAGTCTTTTGAATTTCTTAAAAGCTTTCTGCATCAACTCCAATCCTCCTAAAGGCACTTTTGGAGGTGGGATGAAATCTATTTCATACAGTCTGTTGAGCAGATTTATTTTGTTCGGCTTGTACTAACAAGTCTCGAAACTGAGCAAGTGTTATTCCCAGTATTTGTTTTGTTCGGTGCGGATATTCTTAAATATAATGAAGTGGATTTTTCATCATGGTAGGGCGGTCAAAATTCCGTTCTACCATTTTTTTGACACCTTGTTAATATTCCGGACGTGTCTATTTGATATCTCCGTTATCTCTGTTGCTGGCTTATAGGTGTAGCGATGTCGCCAGTATCAATCAATTTTTCTCATTCAAGCGTAGCTTACTTTGGTCAATTATCTATCACTAATATATTTTTTATGAAGAAACAACCAGACATTTGTCTGGTTGGATATAGGAACATTTGTATTCACCACATGATGAGAGCGTAAGCTCTCTTCCCAGCGCCGCCATTCGGCGGACGACACGACATGGGCTTCTCATCTAATTGAAACCATCTGAGCCTTGCGGAGGTATTGCTCCACCGTCGTTGGGAGAATTGCTCGTTGTTTGATGTTCAAAACTGCGTTGAAATCGCGATGCTAATGTAACTGGATCAAGCCTTGCTAGAAAGAGTGTTTTCAAAGTAGTTCCTCCCGCAGTTTAAGCAGTCTGCGTTGGTTTATCCGTTCGCCGTAATACCCCATCGAATGGGAGCGGTGGGGATGTAAGGCGATTGCATCGATTTTTCTTTCTGTATGCCCCTATTAGGGCAAGCTTTCTCGCAGTAATACGCGAAAGCCTGCTTGTTGAAAATGCTCATCAGCGGTTAGTGCCTCAGTAATCCCACGCTCTTGCATAACTATAAAAGAAATACAGTCTACTAGCCCCCATTCTTTATCAAGTCTTTGGCAATATAACTGGAACGCTTGTGTATAGAGTTGCCCCGATAAGGAAACAATTTCTACCTTGGAGTCTGTTTCCAGAGCATTCAACAATACGACTGCTGCTCGACGATAGCGTTGTCTCGATAATGCGTTGCCAATTTCTAAAAGTACTGCCTGGGTGGTTACTAAGCGTGTTCCTGCTGCTTGTAGCAAATCAGCCAGTCGAACGGCTTGCTCATGGAAATCATCATTTTTCACAGACAAAGCGATTGCGTAAGAAGTGTCCAGAAAAACTTCAGTCCTCATCAGTCGTTTCTTCACCGTATAAATAGTGATCTAGTTTGACTGACCAGTCAGATGGTCCCTCTAGGTTCAGCGCTCGCGCTGTTTGCAAAAATGAATTCGTTTCTGGTTCATCAGTCTCTAAGGTTTCAATAATAATTTTGACGCGAGTATTTGCTGGTAGGGTAATTGGTTCAGCGGGATGGAAAACTTTGCCATCAAATACAGCTGCTATTTCTTTCATAGTTTTTCAAAGTAGCGCTTTCTCCCTAATTTTAACTAAACGGGCGGGAAGTCCCCCGCCCTTCGGGTATCTCCTGAGTCCCTGAGTCCTTACGGATACGCTGCTTTGTAAGCCCTGTGGAGGCTTATGCCAACACGTATCTCCTGCAAAGACGCTGCTTTGAACGGGACACGCACTCCGTCGCAAAGCGTCCCGCCCTCGGGATACGCTATCAGGACTGGACTCGCCATAATCATAGATTTGATATGGAAGGATGTCGCGATGGTCAATTCCTGATTACTTCTACTTTTTTTAACCCACCCGCCAATTCCTACATCCTTACGTAGTTTACGCCTTAGCTTTTTCTTTCCTTGACTTAGAGGAAAGGAATTTGAAGCGGACATGCTTGCCCGTTTCAATTTCTGCAATCGTGCTCACATCACGACCTTCTTTATGTGCCATAAGAATTTGTTTGGTAAAGGGGCGATACTCGATGCGTACCTCCCGGAATTCCTCTGGGAAGCATGGGTCTAGTGGGTCGAGCTTCAGCACAACCTTGGGTGGATTGTTCTGAAAACTGATTTCCCTCTCTATTCCTGAGTTGCGCTCACTAAGAATACCTTTCTCATAAAGATGCAGCAGATAGGATTTTATTGATTCAAGCTGATTTTGTTTGCGCTGAATGACTGTGGTGTGCAACTCGGTGATCGCCTCCAGACGGCTCTGCCATACATCTATGTCCAGTTTCAACTGGTCAGCAACGTAGGCGATCGCATCAATTTTGCGCTCTGTTGCACCTTGCACTTGGAAAAGTTGCTCTAGAAGCTGCTCCACGAAACTTTGCTCATCTTCAGCTTCTTCTAGTTGTTCCCAAAGTTTGGCAGCTTCCAAAGAAAGTTCTTGTAGGGTGAGGTAATTGATGTTTTGTTCGATATTTGTTGTCATATTTTTCAGGTTCAAACAACTGATTGCCTGCCTGTGGTTTGGCAGGCATTTATTTAGTAAACGCTGTATGCCAGATGTAAGTAGTAGGAACGCTCGAAGGCTTCATGAGCAAGCAGTTCCAATTCACAGTCTTCCGCAGGATTATGCGTGAGAGTGTGAGCGTTTGGATTATGTGTTGAATTTTGAAGTTGTGGATTTTTTGTGAGTGTTGTGCTTGGATTGGGGGAGATTTTTTTCATAGATTTTGTATTTTAGTAACTCTCCCCTCAAAGGGCGCGTAGCGCATTTTTTTATAAATATTTTTCTAAAAAAAGCGATTTTGACGGGCACGAAAATTGATAAAAGAGTCGTTTAATCATCTAATATCAACTCTCATCGTTTAGTTGTAATTTTTGATTCATCAGACTTACTAAATTTTAGGCGAACTGAGCGCACTCAGTAGTAACAGTGACCACGGCACTTTAATATCGGGTATAAGCCACGAGTGCTTTCTCAATCCAGGTAATGCAAACGGTACTAAAAAGCGCAGAGAACGTAGTGATACAGGACGTTCTCCATCCTTATCTACAATGCCATATGCAAGGGCCAGTTCCGCAACAATCTGCACACGTCCTGTACGACGCATTACATTAGGTGAGCCAGCAAGTTGAGCAATAACCCGTCCTGTTAATAAGGGAGTTTCCCAGTTGTAGCGATCGCTGAACAACGAATAATTCTTTGGCGTTGCATTTTTTTCGTCCATTTGGGCAGCCATACTAGTAATGTGTTCGGTACCAACAATACCTGGCCAAATTGAAACAGAAGCAACGTTATGCGGTTTTAACTCAACAGCCATATCAGCTGCTAATCTATCACAGGCTGCTTTGCCAGCACCGTATGCTGTACCAAAAATGTAGGACATACCACCCCATGAGGAAATAGTACAAATTAGTCCAGAGCGACGCTTGGTCATCATCCCAGCTGCAAAAACACTTGCAACATAGTGACTACCCAGACCAACGTTGTTGCAAGCGTCCCAGAGACTCGGTTCACAATCCCAAAAAGGTTTGCCATAAGCATCTCTTAAAGCCTGGACTCCTGAATAAGCATTATTTACCAGTAAGTCAAGCCGTCCATTCTGCTCGTCTTGGATGCGCTCAAAGAGCAAACGCACTTGTTCCGAGTCGCTGTGGTCTACCTGAACAGGAATGCATACACCACCGACTTCCTCAACTGCTGATTGGGTTTCAGCAAGACTACCTGAAACTTCATTACTGGAATCAGAATGGTTGAGGCTGCGTCCTGTAACATACACAGTCGCACCTGCTTCACCGAGTCCAATAGCAATTCCCTTACCAATACCCCGTGTAGCACCTGTGACTAATGTTACTTTACCTTCAAGTTGTTTCATTATGACTTGTTTGTAATTATTGTTCTGTCATCAGGACTATATTTTTCAACTTAACATTAAAATAATCAGTATAAAAGATTAAATTAATAGCTGCACTTACATTCGGCGTTGTTTACTGTGAAATAAGAATTAGTCAGATGTCTAGAAATAGTTCAAAGAAATCTAAAGGGGAAAATTTCAAAGAACGACATAGGTTTTTTCTAAACCCCTACTCTGATTGTGCGTTCACCAAATGTCCCAAATGTGAAACAAAAACAAAAATTCGCAAATTTCCCTTGGTAATTCATATCGAGCCAAAACAGCTTTTTTTATTAAATAAGCAGTGTAAATATTGTCCCAATTGTGACTTGATTATTGCCAAAAAGCAGGAGCTCGAATCATTTATGGCTTTTGGAATGAACCAATCAAATCCCGAAATCATCGGTAATAACTATTTGGTAATGGGAACGGTTGATAGAAAAGATTGGAAAGAAGGTAGCCAAGATTCACTTTCTCCATCAGAAATAATAGAGCGCATATATGTTTTTAAAGATGTATGGAATTTTGAAGTCATTCCAGCAGGGTGGTATCCTGCCAAAGAGAAATAACAAGCAGGGATGTTGTTAGGTGGGTTTACATTAAAGCTTACTTAGATACTATTAATCAGGGCTTCAATGAAGATGAATGGAAAGTGACTTGTATACGAGAGTGCTCCTAATGATCCAACGCAAAACCCTGTAGAAGACATTTGGTTGTATGCTAAAAATTTTGTGAGAGAGTTTTCTCCTGATTGCAAATCTTTTTCTCATATCAAACGATTCTTTGAATTGGTTACTCACCATCAAATATTTGATTTTCCCGCTTATGTTTATGTATGACCCGCTTTTTTTACAACTCCTGCACGGATTGCTATAGTTAATGTAATCACTCTTCCTCAGCAAGAAGCGCTTGTAACTCTGCCAACAAAGATTTTAACTTCTCCTGTTTGTCAGGGTTATCCCACACCTTGGATTGTTTAACTTTTTTGTATGTCTTTTCCAGAAGCTTTTGCAGTTCCCCGCTCTGGGATGGTGGCTGTAAAGATTTGACCTGCTCTCGGATTTGGTTTAATGATAAAGAATGCTCTATAGCAACTTCCAAAAGTTCTATCCTGTCAGAATCTGACGAAACCTTATCTATCTCTCTAGCTTTGGTATATTCAATTTGTCCAGAACCCAGAGCATCCAAGATGTCACTATGAAGGTTGAGTAGAGGTAGCCTATGTACCCTAAACGCCTCTGGGGTCATTTTGCCAATGCTTTTAAACACTTCTTCAACTATCTGTTGCTCTTCTGGGCGGACATCGTTGTCCGCCAAACCTCGTTTGACTTTCGCTATTTTGTTCAATAGCGAGATGGCCCCTTCCCTATCAGTTTCCAATCTCAAAGCCAATAAATCTAAAATTCCTTCTGTCTCCTCCACTGGGTTTAGGTCTTCACGCTGTAAATTCTCAGTAAGTGCATACTGTACTGCTTGAGAATCTGACATCTCCCGAATCGTTACGGGCACTTCGGTAAAAGATGCTTCTTTTGCCGCCCTGTATCTCCTCTCACCTGCCACCAATTCATACTTATCTCCCACTGGTCGTACCAAAAGGGGCATTAGGATGCCGTCGCGCTTGACCGACTCCACCAGAGATTGCATTGCCTTTAAGTCAAAATAGCGACGCGGTTGAGTTTCAGGTATGATAATCTTATCTAATGACAACGTGGAAGAAACCTTTAAGTCAGCAGAATCTTCTTTCTCGTCCAAAGAGACACTGGTAGTAGTAGCTACATCCTGTGAATCTTCTTTTTTCGCTTTAGCAACGTTTTTCGTTCTAGTAACATTTTTAGGGTTGCTTGTTTTTGTAGTCGTTCGTTGGGTAGTTGGTCTGGGACTCACGTTGAAAATCTCTCTTTTGGGTACTATCTGGTACTAGGTGCAATAGTTTTGATTATTCTTAATGCATAATGCCAATGGGCTTGCATAGCTTATGATTGCTGTTCTATTCGCTCAAAGTTCTATCTAAATTAAATGAATTACACAAGCAATAACACATGCATTGGATAAGAATTGCACTCACTACTGAGAATGATACGTTATATCGCTCTAATTTCATAATATATAGATAGTGTCACGCATCGCATTCTTATTATTGCAATAAATACAAGCCACTGCTTTCACAATGAAGTGAGTTTCGCTCTTGCTCTAAATAAGGCGTAAAAGTGCTGTCTGTGTGGCAAAACACCCTCAACAATTCTTGTAAGCTTTTAGCTAATTGGTGAAGAAATATCGTTTTACTACCCTTTTGATTTAAGTAGTTTTTCCAGAAAAATTTTGATACCGGGAATAAACATTATAGGTATGACACAATAATAAGTAGTTATCACGAATTGGAGGCAAAAAAATAATGGAATTACTACCCATCCCTTACTCCGAGCCAAATATAGTTCATGCTGAAGTCATCGACACAAAGAGCGAGGGTGGCAGGTATGGCGCAGATACTTTCAAAGATTACTACTTCCCCAACCGGCAGAGAATAACGTCCGCGCACCAACTTATTGATATGTGGCTGGAATCGCAGCGCATCAAATCTGAGCAAACCGAGCGCTCATACCGCCAGGTTGCCTATGAATTGTTACAGTGGTTGGAGGAACGATACAACCTTCCAGATTTACGCTTGTGTACCCTAGGTCACCTGCAATTTTTCCTCTTCTACCTCAAAGACTCTAAACCCCATTTATATAAAGGCAAAGACGGACAGTATCACCCCAAACTCGATAAAAATAACAACCCTAAAATCGGACTGGGTAAGAATGCGATCGCTAAATATGTTTGTGCTATTCGTTCCTTGTGGAAGTTCGGGTGCAAGCAATCTATTGGTTACTTCCCCTTGAATATTGCTGAAGAATTAGCCGTTAATTGGGATGACAAAACCGCCGAACGGGTGCTCTCGGAACGCAAAGTTTACAAGCTGGATGATACTGCTAAAGAACTAAGCCAGCGCCATTGGGTGCTTTTTACTCTGCTTTATTACTCAGGTTGTCGTGTTGGGGAAATAGGTAGAGTGACCACCAAAAACCCCAGGACGGGTAAAACCGAAATTCTCAACCCAGGTCTGTACTGGCGTCAGTTGCGGGAAGAGACCAACTCCTCGGGTGACACCGAACTAGTTTTAACGATCACTGGTAAGCGCAATAAAACCAGGACCATCGTCCTTGATGCGGAAACTAGCGAGGCATTACTTGCAATACGAGGCGATGCCAGCGACGATGACCCCGTCTTCCCATCTAAGAGTCATCGGGATAAGGGACAACCGCTAAGCGATCGCGGCATTAGGTTAATGATGCAAGAGATTGCTAAGGGTGCGGAAATCAAATTCTCCCCCCACTGGCTGCGTCACACTCATGCTACCCACGCCAAAAAGAAAGGCGCTAGCGACTTCGACATAATGGCGCAATTAGGGCATACCTCATCAACAATGACCAGCCGCTATGTCAAACTATCTGGCAAACAAGGGACTAGTCACGTTTTGCGGAATTGACGCTCCTGTGGTCACCTCATGTATCACACAAGTAGCGCTCCCGTTGCTTGCAGTTTCAATGTTTTAGATTTATTGGAAAATTCTTTGGCTTCTTCCCGGTTGCAAGAGGTTCCAGAAGCTGTCAGTTGGAAGCATCGCCCGCCGTCTCTGCAATGGCATTGGTAATGATAATTGATGTACACAAATTTACTCTTTTTTCTCCTCTCCCCCCGTCAAATTACTCAAACTCCGACTTGCAACATCCGCACTCATACCCCAAACCAACAATCCTAAATAATCAGAAAATGGATCAGCACCAAAAGTTGAGCCTTTTTGCACGTAAAGCGATCGCAATCCGACTACCGATAAACCGACTAACAGTGCTAGGGAAAATAATGGTCTTGCAAACCAATAAGTTGCTTGAGTACGAAACTGACTTCCAGGTAAGAAAATTAGGGATTTCTGCAACCACAGCACCCATTGATCCACAGGTTTTTTCACATTAGGAAGCTACAATCAAACCAAGCCCGAAAAAGTCTTGGCGTTCAAATGGTGAAATTAGACCCCAACACTATCAATGAGTTGACAGAAATCCTCAGACCATTTGTAGAATCTGAGAGAGAACGTCAATCTTTCTTAATTGCTGCGTTGGGTAACGACGCACCCGTGTTGCAACACATCAGCTGGGGTGGTTCTGTAGCAACTTTCATACCCCATATGATGCATAAGTTAGCAGATTTTGGTGGGAGACAAGCTCTTTGCGCGGTTTTGGAATACGGGCGATCGCAAATGAGTGTCCATGAAGATGTACAGCAGCGTATCGATCAACTTATTTGCCAGCTTGATGAATCTGCTTCTACAACAAGTGAGATAAACAATATTGATGTCCTGGTGCGGAGAGTGCGGAAATGCTTACATGATAAGAATCAGCGACAGCACGGAACAATACAATTGTTGGATGTTGCCCATCCAGTGGAAATAGAACGCCTTTATACCGATGTCAACATCCTTGAAGAACCTTGCAGCTACTCTCGCTTAGAAATTGATGAGTTGTTGCGAGGTCGTAACCAAAGAGGTGATTTTAACCGTTTTGGTTTATCCAAAGTACGGGAGCGAGTATCAGGAATTCAAGCAGTAAAAGACTACTCGAAATTAATGGTACTGGGGAAACCTGGATCGGGGAAAACAACCTTTTTGCAGCACGTTGTTATTGAATGTAATAACGGCAATTTGCTAGTTGACCATATACCAATTTTAATTAAGCTGAGAGATTTCGTTAGACAAGCTAAAAGGTTAGGTAATTTTAGTTTAGAGTCTCACATCACTTTTTATTTACGAGGAGTTTGCTCTCAACAGGAAGTTACAGACTTACTTGAAGCTGGCAAGATTTTGCTACTAATCGATGGACTTGATGAAGTTCCAGGAGCAGATAGTGATACAGTGGTTGATGAAATTGAGTGTTTTCTAGATAACTATGACCAAAATCAGTTAATTATCACCTGTAGGGTACAAGCACAAAAGTACAGAATCAATCATTTTTATTATCTTGAAATTGCTGATTTTAACTCAGAGCAAATCACGATGTTTGTTCAGAAATGGTTTTTAGAAACTGCCCGGAATAAACCACACGAAGGAGAAATGAAAGCATGGAATTTACTAAATAAGTTTAACTTGCCAGAAAATAAGCAAATTTGCGAGTTAGCAGTTACCCCTATTTTGCTAAGTTTAACCTGTAGAGTATTTGATGATAAAGGTAAGTTTTACTCGAAACTCTCTGAACTTTACGAGCAAGGATTGGAAATCCTACTTGCAAAGTGGGACGAATCTAGGAGAATTGACCGTCGTAATTCAGTTGACTATGGTTTATCTATCAAGCAGAAGCGGAAACTCTTAACTTATTTGGCTGTTCGTAAGTTTGAACAAGAGCAATATATGTTGTTTGAACAAGATGAAATTCAGGCATACATCGCCGAGTATCTTAATATTTCGCCAGAAGATAGTCAAACAATACTAGAGTCGATAGAAGCACAGCATGGGTTATTAGTAGAAAGGGCACAGCGCATTTACTCTTTCTCTCACCTTACTTTCCAGGAGTATTTTGCAGCTAAATGGTTTTGCGAACAGGCTGATTGGGAAATACTAGCCAAGCATATTTCTGAAACACGTTACCGAGAAATATTTTTAATTACTACTGAGCTATCCTCTAATAGCGAACAACTACTAAAAATTATAAAGAACGAAATTGACTACGTACTAGGTGCAGATAAAGAGCTTCAAAATTTTCTTACTCGTGTTTATGCAAAATCCAAGTCTGTTACTGCTACCTATCATCCGGCAAAAATTAGAGCCTTTTATTTCTCAATAAATCGTAATGACATTCTTCTTGACTTTCAAGATACTTCAAATTTTTGCTCTACGCACACCTTTGACATTGATATTAATTCTGTAATTAATCCTGAATATGCTCCCGATTGTGTCCTTGACTTTGAACTTGCTTTATTCCTATACAACGCTTATTGTATAGCTGTTGATCCACCCGTGATAGATGCTTTTAGCTATTTCCATACCAATCAACAGTTTCTTCAAGGATATGAAAAGCTAACTGCATATCAAGTTGAAGCTGAATTTAGAGCGGAACTTGAAAAGATAAAAAACGCATTACCTAGCTTCTCGTGGGAAGACTGGGAGAGCTATAAAAACTGGGGGTTAACAGAAGGTCGAATCTGGGCTGATAGGCTTAGAAGATTGATAGTGAAATATCGAAATATTAGACATAACCTACACCATCTTAAAAATGAACAATGGGAATTACTAAAACAATACTACGATGCCAATAAACTATTAGTAGATTGCTTAAATAGTGCTTGTGCAGTGAGTGGCACAGTTCGACAAGAAATAGAAGATACTTTATTTTTACCCATAGTCGAGATTGAAAAGTACAAAAGTACACAAAGCTACTTGGAACAATAAGCGCTAAACTACATGTCAGTGGTGGCAGTCACAAATTTGTCTTGTCTTCAACTAAAATATAAACGCCTGATAGTACAGGAGCAGTAACCTTGACCGTTCAGCTATCTCAACCTGACTTTCAACGCCTCACCCGCATTGTACAAAACTTACCTGACTTTGCCAACGTGCGCGATCGCTGTCGTTTAGTTGCAGGTGCATTGCAAGGTGTAGCCCAAGCAGATACTATCATGGCGCGGTTAGATTTGGATGGATCGCCGATGGGCGTTTCTGTGGAAGCGGTGCGGTTTTTCTGCCAATTTGGACGAGTTGCTTACGATAAAGAAGCCCTTGCTGTCTTCCTCAACTATATTCAGCCCTTTACTGGGGATGAGGATAAAGATTTTATAGTAGAACTATTTCAGAATTACCCGCTTGATGTTCCAGCCAGTCCTAGCCGTGGAATTAACAATTGGAGAGGAATGGATAGTACGGCTGATATCAAAGAAAAGATTATTGGGGAAAATACCTTACGCGATATCTACATTTTAAACTTGGCTCTGGAAGCATCAAAAGCTGTGGTTCGTATCGCTACTCCCAAAGGTTTAGGTACGGGGTTTATGGTTGCACCTGATTTACTTATGACGAACAATCACGTCATTAAAAGCCAGGAAGTAGCAGCAACATCGACACGACTAACGGCAACATTAAGTTGTGGGATGTATACACAGGCAAACTTAAACAAACTCTGGGAAGTGGATTATCAAGTTTTCGGGTGAACAGCCTTGCTTTCAACCCGGAAGGTAATATCATTGCCACTGGTCAAGTTAACATAATTAAGCTGTGGGATTTAAAAACAGGAAAAGAGCTAGATACCCTGTGGGGACATGCGATAGATGTAAATTCTCTTGCTTTCACTCCTGACGGACAATTTCTCGTGGCTGGATGTTCTCAAGGCGAGATTAAGATTTGGGATTGGCAGAATCGCAGCCCACTACGTACAATCAATCCGGCGGGAAACCTGCTTGGCTCGATAGTATCCCTGTTTAACCCGAATGGTATGCTGTGGTCAGTAGCAATTAGCCCTGATGCACAGATAATTGCCAGCGGTGGTTCCAATCGAGCGATCGCGTTGTGGAATTTTCATACTGGCGAAGTTATACGTACCCTCACGCAACACTTAAGCGATGTTCATTGTGTTGCCTTTAGTCCAAATGGTCAAATTTTCGCTAGTGGCAGTCAAGACAAGACTATCAGGATTTGGAATATTCATACCGGGGATTTGCTTTATACTTTTGAGCATTTGGGCGAAGTTAATTGTGTTGCCCTTAGTCCAGATGGTAAAACTTTAGTCAGTGCAGACAATGCCAGGATAATCAAGGTTTGGGGTGTATCTAATTGATTTTATGATGCTAAAAGCAATACAGGTAAAATAAGCGTAATTTACTATATATAAAGACTCTCTGAACAGCAATAGCTAGCTGTATGGCACTTAGTAGCGAATTAATGCAAAAATTATTACCTTTGCTTAGACCACTGATGGAGAATGAAAGCCAGCGTCGGGGGTATTTAATCAGGGCATTGGGAACAGATAACTCAGTGCAGCACCGCCTAGTTTTGAATACACCTACCAATGATTTTATTCCCAATTTAGTGAATGAATTAGTTGCTTTCGGGGAAATTTCTCCTGGGAAAACTGCGCTTTGTGTATTGTTGGAGGTAATTCGTGAGGATGTAGGAGAAGATGTAAAGTTACGTATAGATCAATTGTTACAAAATATTAGAGCAAAAACTATTAGTAATTCACGCGGTATTTCCGATTCTCTTATTGAACAAGTTGACCAATATTTATCTAATAATGCTTTGCTCACTCTGGAAAAGTTATTGCTGCAAGAGGCGAGAGATTTAGTTAAGGTCATGCAGGGTAAACTTGATGCTTGTCCTATAGTAATATCAACGGATAATCAGTTTCAATGTCTGCAATGTATTCAGTATTTAGAAGCAATAAGTGAACCATTTATACAAATTATTGCAAGAATGATTTATCATGACCATAATTCCAAATATGTACCATCACTAGTTAGAGCATTCAAAATTATTGCAAATCAAGCTTTACCCTTGAAAAATAAATTTCTAGATGAAAAAAGCAGATTTATTCGGCTCTATCCTTTAGCAATTGCAACATATGTAGTGTTTATCTTGGGAGTTCAAGAGCATCGAAATCATTTACTTAGAAACATTTTAAACATTCAACTCAACAGGCAATCGGATTCTCTTCCTAATCTTCCTCTGACTTGTACTCTAACATATCTCTATTATTATTCTGAGTCAATATTTAATGTTACTCTAGGTGGAAATTATTTTGTTCCTGTTATCAAACGAATCAAACAAGTTATAGTTCCTTGGATTGATGATTTTGTACTTGATTCAAATACTGCCTTCTATCAGGGAGAATTTGTGCTTGGTCTAGCTGACATTGAAGCTGAAAAACCTAAGTATTTTTCAAATGAGAAAAACCTTTCATTGAAAGGAGCTTACCTGTATCACCCCGAAGCAATTCGGATTATAAATGAATT
Source organism: Mastigocladopsis repens PCC 10914 (assembly GCF_000315565.1). NCBI lineage: Bacteria > Bacillati > Cyanobacteriota > Cyanophyceae > Nostocales > Symphyonemataceae > Mastigocladopsis > Mastigocladopsis repens. The sequence continues at coordinate 37,156 of NZ_JH992900.1, forward strand.
TATACGCAATTCTTCACAGTGGCTTCTGGATTTATATCCTTCTCTAGAACAGTTACTCTTAAATTTTGATGCAACAGCTTCACGACTTGATGTAGACGGATGGGGTCGTGTTAATGGTTTTTGTAGAGGGGCGATCGCAGCTTATAGAGGTCAGCCATATTACTGAGCAATTCTAAGTGAGTAGGTCAACCTAACTCTGAATTTATCGGATATCTTACGTTTGAATTTTTTGTAGTTACTTAAAACATGGCAATAAATAGTGATTTAATACAAAAAATATTGCCTCTTCTCACCCAACATTTCAAGGATGAGAAAGATTGCCAATCTTATTTAATCAAGGCTTTTGGTATTAATGAGACCATATCAAAACGTATTACCTGGAATACTTCAAAAGATATCTTTATAACTGATATGGTTAAGGTGCTAGATATCTATAGCGAAATTGCTCCCGGGAAACCAGCACTTTGTGCTTTGCTAACAGAAATCCGTAAAGATGTTGGCGTAGATATTCAGATAAATATTGATAAAATTATTACAGAGTTTACAGGCGTTAAAACACCGCCGCATTTACTATTTGACTTGTTGTTGCAAATGGACTTTAAACAGCAAGCGCGGTTAGTTAGAAAAGTCATGGAGTTGCACCGAACTGCTGCTTTCTTGGTTCATGGTGAACCTTACTGCGGACAGCAACTTTTGGTAAATCGCTTGTTCCGGTTGAAGCCAGAGTGGAAAAATATCTCGCCAATTAAAATCGATGTGAGTCACAACGGTGCAGGTAGAAGCATCCCTCATCTGTGGCGACAGCTAGCATCTTGGTTCCGTTTACCGAAGGATATTGAACCAAAGGAGATTATTCACAAAATATGCGATCGCCTTTCCACCCAAGATGTAATTTTAATCTTTTACACTGTGGATTATATGCCACCAAAGGTTCTAGCGGCGTGGTTGCAAGAGTTCTGGAAACCACTGGTGACACAAGTGGAAGCAAATTGCCCTCCCACTCAATGGAGTACACACTTATTAATGTTTCTGGTAGATAATAGCGGCAGCGTTTGTGAGTCAAACATCCTACTGGCAAAGCAATTTGATGAACCAGAGTACCCGCGAATACCTTTGCACTTACCACCCGTCAGCCCATTTCCACCAGATGTGCTGGATGATTGGATTGATATGGTGACGGCGATGGAGAGTATACAAATACCCATCGGGTTAACATCCAAAATATTGTTTGAGAAGTCGGAAAACGGTATTCCAGAATTTGTTTATGAAGAAATTTGCTGCCATTGTGGTCATACTTGGGAAGGAGGTTTAGCGAAATGGCTGATTTAGCAAGCGTACTCACCGCCAATGGCAAGCAATATTATGCTGGCAAGTCAATTTCATCCCAAGAGTGCCAAAAAAAGGGGCTTTCTCCTTACTTGCCATCATCAGAACTCATAAAAGCCATTAACCTCGCTATTTTCTTAGAAAAACGTCCCTTATTGCTTAAAGGTGAACCGGGATGCGGTAAAACAACTTTGGCTCAAGCGGTGGCTTACGAATTGGGCTTACCTTACGAAGCTTGGTATATTAAGTCTACAAGCAGGGCAAAAGATGGGCTTTACACCTACGATGCGGTTGGTCGTTTGCATGATGCTCAACTCTCTCGTGTGGGGAAAGCTAGCAATTCCAAAGTTGAGAATTTAGATAATTACATTAAATTGGGACCTTTGGGACGTGCGTTTAAAAATGAAAAACGCACTGTAGTATTAATTGATGAAATTGATAAAGCTGATATTGACTTTCCCAATGATTTGTTGCGAGAGTTGGATGAGCAGCAGTTTACGATTGAAGAAAAGGGGGAAGAAGTCAAAGCAAATTGTCCTCCCATTGTCTTCGTTACTAGCAACGATGAAAAGGATTTACCTGATGCTTTCCTACGGCGCTGTCTGTTTTATTATATTCACTTTCCATATTCACAATTAGCTAATATTGTCAAGTCCCACTTTACCGAATCTTCCTCCGATTTAGTAGAAGCTGCGGTGAAGCGTTTTAGCGAACTGCGGCAGAAAATGGAGAAGGGTAAAGCTGGTAAAAAAGTTAGTACAAGTGAGTTGCTTGATTGGTTTGCAGTGTTACGTCAATTTCCTCAAGATGAGGTGTTAAAACAGCTTGAGGGAGAAATCCCGTTCCCAGAAGTTTTGTTGAAGAAATGGGAAGACCATCTGCGGTATTTGCAACAATCATGAAATTAGAAGAACTACCACTACTAGAAATTTTTAACACTCTACGACAGCGACATGGTTTACCGTTGGGGGTTGAAGAATATTTAGTGGTTGTGCGTAGTTTAGAAGCAGGTTTTGGAATTAGCGATCGCCACGAATTAGAGCAGCTTTGCTGTATGTTGTGGGCAAAGTCTGAGGAGGAAAATCGCTTGATTCAACGCTTGTTTGAGCAGATGTGGCGACATTCTTTAGCAGAATCAGGGAAGGAAGATAAAAGCACAGAAAATAATATTTCCAAACCTACACCGGAAGATTTACAGGTTTCCTCAGTTGAAACACCTTCACTTGATGAGCCATTACCAGATTTAGAGACACCTCCCACTATCACCCCCGAACCAGTGCAAGCAGTCCAAGCTGTGCGGAGTAGTCGCCGGGATAGGGAAATGAAACGCCCCCGCTATATGCTGTTGACAGAGTATTTTCCCGTTACCAAGCGACAAATGAAGCAATGCTGGCGTTATCTGCGTCGTCCGGTGCGCCAAGGAGTTCCTACGGAGTTAGATGTTGAGGCGACAGTGGCAAAAATTGGGCGTGAGGGTATTTTACTGCAACCTGTACTAATGCCACCACGTACCAATCGCACTGATTTGGTGTTACTAATTGACCAGGAAGGCTCAATGGTACCGTTTCATGATTTGTCGCGGCAGTTGGTGGAAACGGCACAACGGGGAGGACGGTTGAGAACAACCAATGTATTTTATTTTCATGACTACCCGGATGAATACTTGTATTGTCATCCTGCAATGCTTGATGCCAAGCATATTTCTGAAGTGTTGGAGGAAATTGGAGAACGGGCGGCGGTATTAATTGTTAGCGATGCCGGGGCAGCACGGGGAAATTTTGACCAGGAACGGGTTGAGAATACTAAAACGTGGATTGAGGAGTTACAGCAATCGATACGTTATTTAGCTTGGCTCAACCCAATGCCGAGTGAATGCTGGCGGCAAACTACTGCTGGAGAAATTGCCCGTTTTATGCCGATGTTTGAGATGAGTTCGCAGGGGATGAATGCGGCAATTAGTGTGTTGCGGGGTCGATATATTGTAGTAAAAGAGTTGGATGAATCTTTATGCTACTAGAGTTAAGACAATTGAGGATTCAACCGGGACAGCAACTGCTACTTGAGGACGTTAGCTGGCAGCAATTTGAAAATATTTTGGCGGAATTGGGAGAACATCGTGCAGCCAGACTTTCCTATAGTCATGGTTTTTTAGAAATTATGGTTCCCTTGCCCGAACATGAAAAAGCCAAAGAAATTATTGGCGATCTGGTAAAAATTTTATTGAATGAACGAAGTATCAATTACGATGCTTTAGGTTCAACAACCCTAAAAAGTGAAAAAATGACTCAGGGAGTAGAACCGGATGCCTGTTTTTACATTAAAAATCAAGCAGCAATTATTGGTAAAAATCGCATAAATTTAAGTGTAGACCCACCCCCAGATTTAGCCATAGAAATTGATTTAACTTCCCGCACGCAGTTGGAGAATTACCAAATTTTGGGAGTGCCAGAACTTTGGCGATACGGAAAACAAGGACTACAGATTAATGTCTTGCAAGCTGGAAAATATGTAGAGTCCGATTTTAGTCCTACATTTCCAGATATTCCGATAATTGAGCTAGTAAATCAATACGTCCAGCAGAGTCAAGTTGTTGGTAGCAGCCAAGCAATTCAAGCTTTTAGAAATTGGGTGCGGGATAATATTTAATTTTGGCTTTTATATGTAATGGGAGTCAGTTGAGGTTATTTGATGCCTACCACAAACAAAGATCGGGAAATGCGAATTGCCCAGCGACGGGTTGAAGGGTTTGCCCAGCAGTTTGGGGAAGCACACCGCAACTTGGCTCGTCATGCGGCGTTTCCTTTGGTGCTGACACCTGACTTACTTTACCAAATTTGGGCAAATTTTGTTCCTGAAGCACCTTGGACAGCGGTTGCTCATGTGTTGCTGTCGCGTTTGTGTCGTCAGGTGGGCTATGAGATGTATGAGATGGATATTGGCGATCGCAATTTGTTGTTGCGGGAATTGAAAGGGGAATTTGGACAAGAACGATTTGATGAGTTGGGGGAGTTTTTGCTGGATTATGTGGCGCAACGACTGACTGATGATGACGCAGATACGCAGGATTTGCGGGAGGCTCAGGAGTGGACGGCGTTGGCGTATACCAAGCCGGATGAGGCGGCGCGGGAGTTGGCGCTGGCGTTGAGTCAGAAGGTGCAGCAGGAGGATATGGGGGAGGTGTTGCGTCTTGCTTCGTTAGTGGAGACTTTAGCGCAGCCTTTGATAGAGGCGGGGTTTGAGCCTTTGTTGGTTTATAGTTGTGGAATAAAATATTTTGTTCGTGATAACTTTGTAGGTGCTGCAACTGAATTCAGCAAAATAGCTGGGTGGGACACGCAATTCAATGTTGACGATATAAATTTGCTAGTTCCCAAACAAATAATTAAAAAAATAACCCAACCAACAGACCAGGCTTCTTTAGAAAGACAATTTACAGATATTTATTCAGTTATAATTCATCCAGGAATAGGTGACTTAAACAATGGATTTCCAAGGGGTACGATTCAACTTAGAGATGCAAGTCAAAGCGTATTAATGCAATTTACGATTTCCTTACCCTCAGCGCCAGAACTACTGACACTGTATAAGCGATGGCGATTACTCTACATGAATTTGTGCGGGCGTATGCGTTTGCGTTCTTCACCCATAGAAGATGATGATATATTTGAAATCGACGACGAAGCTATAACAAATGTCTCTGATTACCACGATTTTAAGGACTTGTGCCGAAAGTTACGCCAAAGTATTAACCAATGGCTCGACACTCAGAATTTCATCAACATTGAGCGGCAACTGCGAGCGCAATTAGACCTAACAAAAGAAATTAGGGTGATAATTGTAACCGACGATGAAGTACTAATGCGATTACCTTGGCATCTTTGGGATTTTCTTGAAGATTATCCTTTTGCAGAGATAGCTTTATATCACTCGGAATACTATAAGATTTCCCAAATATCAGGAGAGGCAAGATCCCAAAGAAAAAAAGTTAGAATCTTGGCGATTATCGGTAATAGTCAAGGCATGGATTTAGAGGCAGAAGCCTTAAAAAAATTACAGGATTCAGAAGTCGTTTTTCTTGTCAATCCCTCTCGCAACGAACTTAGCACTTACCTTCGGAACTCCATCGGTTGGGACATTTTCTTTTTTGCTGGTCATACTCAAAACGAAGCTGACACAAACAGAAGCATAATTTATATTAATACGAATATTATAAATAATAGTATAACTATTGAAGAATTAGAAGAATCTTTCAGAGCAGCTATCAAAAAAGGTTTAAAACTAGCAATTTTTAATTCTTGTGATGGGCTAGGAATTGCTCTTGCTTTGGGAAAATTATTTCTTCCCACGATTCTTGTCATGCGGGAGCCAATTCCTCATGTTGTAGCCAAGGAATTTTTCAAGCATTTCCTAAATACTTTCGCAATTGAGCAAAAATCTTTATATCTTGCAGTGCGGAACGCACGCGAAAAGTTACAAGGGCTAGAAGATGAATTCCCAGCAGCTTCTTGGTTACCTGTAATTTTTCAGAATCCAGCAGTATTGGCACCGACTTGGCAAGGGTTTCTTAATTAATATAATTCAAAAATAAGGCAGCCCCCCCACAATCAATCCTATCTTTGCATGAGGTGTAATCACCAACTCAACCCTTAACCCACATCATTCAAAACCTTCACAAACTCCCCCACCCACAACAAGCAAAATCTGACTTCTCATAAAACTGAGAATAACCCCTCACTGGCAAATAAATCGACAGCCCTTTCACACGCTCAAATCTCACCCCTGAACTCACATTTGCTAAAATTAACTGCGGCTCAATTTCAAGAATCATTAAATCTATAACTTCATCAATCACCTTGCTCAATTCATCACTATCGCCAGCATATTTATCCCGCAAAACCTTCAAAAAATCATACAAATCGACAAAATCATTATCTTTAAAACGCACCACTTTACGTTGAGCATGATACAGGGCATTCTCAGTATAAATATCTTCTCCTGCCAGCAATTGACGCAAAACAGCCGCTAATCTTCCCAACGCCTCAGCCAGTTTCTTAACTACCCTCAAATTAGTTGCTGATTGAGTAATCTGAGCTACACTACCCCGCGATTCTCCTTCGTAGTAGCGCCCGTACTCCTGCACAATTAACCTTGCCAGCGCTTCCGCTGTCATCTCTGCATTGACAGTTAAGTTCTGCAAAATCGCTGTATATGGATAACCTGACAGGGGTTCTACCTCTTGGGATGCAACCATGTAATTAGCATTTGCCCGCAGTTGCTATGCAACTTCAACCATACTCATTAAACACGCATCCATGCCAATTAAGCTAACTTTTTTACCTGTTTGCTCTTGTGCTTCCCGAAACGCAGAGTGAAGTTTAGCGTTATCTAAAAAGTCCAGGGATGAGTCATCAAAACATATTGCCCGTGATTCCTCGTCTTCTACTTGCAGTACTTCTAGCACTGAAGAGAGAAAAAAAGCATGAGACAGTCGTCGATGACTACGGGTAAGGGAACGCACTTCATCCTCACTTGCTTGGATTTGAACGCCACGATTTCGCGCAAAGGCGTAAATATCATCTTCTTTCCACCCAGTTCCGTGATTCCAAAGTATAACTGCATAGTTTTGGGCTGGGTAATTCTCGATTCCCCAAACAATAAAGTCCCGTAATGCGCGGGAATCGCCCATGTTCTGCTCAGGGATGTTCTCAATTTGCCTGGGTTCCCCAAAAGGACGGATGTAAATGCGATAAGTATGTTCGCGGTCAGAAAGAGTGTTAAACTGCACTACTACGCTTACCTTGTCGGTAGATTAGATTACTTGTCAATACGGTTCAGTTCAGGACCAAAGTCCGATAAATTAACCCTCTTTTGTCACTCTAGGCAGAGGAAAAGTATAAATAAGGAATGTTGAAGTTTTGAAAAATTGAACGAGTTAGATTATTGACAAGCATTTGAAGTTTAAAAAATCCTTCAGATAACTTAGGAACTGTAAAAACTTGTAGCCAAGGTTTAATTAGGTTAAATAATACAAATGGTTGAAGTATCAAACGGAGGTTATTAAGAATATTATTCCAACCATTTCCTTGATCCCACCAAGGATGTGATGAAAAATTAGATTCAGATTGTGGTGGGAATTTTAGCAGTTGTTCAGAATGGAGACTAACCAACAGATAGGCACTAAAAACAATTTCCCACCATTTTTGTATTTGGGGATAATTAGTTAGGCGAAAATCTGCCCACCCTAATTCATTTTTACTCTGCTTTAAACCATATTCGACCCAAGTTCTTAAACCGTAAAAATTCCCAACTTCTCTTGGCGTAATTTCTGGAAATTTACTCATTACGTACCAAGTGGTGTTTTTTGGAACTTCTTCTTTATCCGTTGTGATTTTCCAATACCTAATTTCCGGATTATCGCCACAGATTATCTCTCTAATATATCTGTTTTCTGAACTTAAATTCGAGAAAACTCTTTTAAATCTTTGCCACTCTGAATATTTAACTTCAGAGCCTGTAACTCCCCATGCTTTGTGGTTTGAACGAATTGCAACTATAAAATTAAGATGAAAATCATTTAAGATTTGAATAAAATTTTTACCACTTTCTCCCTCCGGGTTCGCAGTCGCTTCAAGTCGGCAAAGCCGCCCAACGCGCTGCTCACCGTATAAACTATCTGCCAAGACAAGATTAAATCTAAACCCCATAGACCGCAATTCTTTTATCATCATCGCAGCTATTTCAGGCTTGGTTAAATATTTATCTCCTGGTTGTAGTCTTTCTCTCGGTTTAGAAACTTCAAATATTAGAGGAAACGTCATTCCTGATAAAACTGCATATGCTGTAACTGCAACAATACCATTATCTGTTTTCCCTAAATTTCCAATGTACTGCCGTTTGACGTAATCCGTTGTATTTCCTTTTTTCTTGTCTCCTGTTTCATCAATAATTAGTACTATTGGGCGACCCTGAAGTATATATAATATGAATTCTAATCTTTGTCTCCTTAATTCTTTTACATTCCAAGGTGATTCTGTTAAAAAATGGTGTAATGGTTGATGATTATCTAGCCCTACAACTTTTGCTATCGTCGGCAGAGTTTTACGTTTTATATCTGATACCATACCCATGTGTACGTACTTGGCATCACCGTGCCAAAACGGGAAAATTGTACGCTAAGGCTGAAACTCATATCCAGTAAGCGTTTCAGCGATACTTATTTTCCTTGATCCGCAAAGGACGCAACTTATCAAAACTGGTCGCTTGTTTCAAGTTCCACACATAATCGCCAGTGAGATTGATATGCTCCCATCCCAACGGCGACAAATGTTGTAAGTGTTCTTCAGGAATATCCATACATAGTTGTCTCAAATAATCCACAGCTTTTTCTAAGTACACCGTATTCCACAGAACAATCGCAGCAATGACCAAATTCAGCCCACTAGCCCGATAAAACTGGTCTTCATAAGAGCGATTGCCCGAAGGGCAGTGCGCTTCGCGCAATCACGCACCTCCCCCAAACGATTAAAAAACACCGCTCTTTTAAGAGTATGTTTCGCCTCACCCTTATTTAGTCCCGCCGTCGCCCGTCGCCGCAGTTCTGGACTCTGCAACCAGGAAAGAGTAAACAAGGTCCGCTCAATTTTCCCCAACTCCCGCAAAGCTAAAGCTAAACGATTCTGCCGAGGTATGACGCGCCAATTTCCTCAACATCAAAGAAGCTGTCACCGTCCCCGTCCGAATTGAACTAGCAAGGCGTAGAATCTCATCCCAAGATTCCTGAATCACTTTCACATTAATCTTGTCACCGAGCAGGGGTGCTAAAACCGAATCAGGAGAACTAGGTTCAAAAGTATACAACTTATTATCAGGTAAATCTCGCATTCGGGGTGCAAATCTAAATCCCAACAGATGGCACATCGCAAACACATGCTCAGTATAGCCGCTTGTATCCGTATAATGCTCCTGAATCTGTAAATCACTTTCGTGATACAACAAACCATCCAAAACGTAAGTTGCATCCCTAATCGTGGCGTTAATTACCTTAACGTGAAATGGGGCATACTGGTCAGAAATATGCGTGTAAAAAATCACGCTTCTATCTTTACCATACTTGGCATTGATCTCTTCATTAAAACTGCGATGTCCGCCTGCTTTAAACCTTTGACCATCAGAAGAAGATGTTGTCCCATCACCCCAATAAGCAGCAAACGGTATCTGTGCGTGAAAATTCACTACCTCGGCTAAAGCCTTGGAATAAGTTTCATCCCGAATATACCAATCCGCCACCCATGCTAAACGCTCAAAGGACATTCCTTGAGTTGCGTCAGCCATCCGCGTTAAACCTAAATTAATACCATCAGCAAGCAAGGCACTTAACAAAACCACTTTATCGGATACTTGTTCTCCTGAATGTAAATGCGTAAAATGTTTAGTAAATTGTGTCCAGGAATCGACTTCTACTAACAAATCAGTCAACTTAATTCTTGGCAGTAAACTATGAACTTTTTTACTAAATCCATCAACCTCCTTTGGGACAGTATTGGTAAGAGGAGTGATAATTAACTGCTCATTTTCTAACCTGACATCTACCAGTTTATTCTCTGTAATCATTGAAGAAACAACCGATAATTGTTCAGATAATTCGAGTGAGCGTTGCTGAATATAGGTAGTAAAATCCGTCGTGACTGCCACAGGTATCGTATGAGAAGAACGCATTGACTGCCATACGTTATCTGCTAACAGATAATCCTCAAAATCTTGGAACTGCTTCGACCCTGCTACCCAAATATCACCAGAACGCAAACCATTGCGTAACTCAGTTAAAGCACACATCTCATAGTAGTGACGGTCAATAGTATCGCCCTTAAATACGTGTTTTGACCAACGCGGTTTAACGAAACTAGTATCTGTAGATTCCGGCACATTTCTGCGACCAGATATATTTAACTCTTTAATGACCTCCAAAGCTTTCAGAACTGGTAAACTTGCAGATGTAGCTTTAAATTCAAACGCCTCTAACAACTTAGGTGTATACCGCCGCATCTGTGAATAACGGTTATCAATCAATTCAAGATAATCAAAATCCACGGGTCTTGCTAGCTTTTCAGCTTCGGCAACACTACTAATAAATTTTTCCCAATCCAATACAGATTCAATTGCTTGATAGGCATCATTTGATTCATCTCTAGCTGCAATTAATGCCTTACCCACTTGAGCATACAATCGAACTTTCTCATTAATTGCTTTGCCATCACGTTGAAACCTATCGCCATGCTGATGCTCACTTTTATTAAATAATTTACCCATCATTTTATCGTGCATCCGTATGGCATAATCGACCAAGGAAGCACTCCATTCAATGAGAAAAGCAACTAAAATGGCATAGCGTCTGAGTTCATCTAACCTAGATAGGTGAGCAGGTGTAGACTTGGCACCAGTTCTGGTAAATTGCAGCAGACGATTTTGGTGTATTCGTTTCAAGCATCCAGAATCGAGATGGAGATGACGAATAAACTCCAGTCGTTCCACCAATTTTAAAAAGTTTCTCGGATTAGCTTGACCTGGCGGTTGACGCAGCCAAATTAAATTAGTCAGCTTTTTATCAGGCTCTAGAACTAATAACTTATCCAGTGCTGTCTTTTGTAATGTTGTTAAACTTTTAGTTAACTCAAGACATACTAATTTTTGAGCGCGATGTCTGACTTCCCAGGCTAGACGTTCTACTGTAGAAATAGCTGGAATAATAATTTGGCGCAAGCGCATCTCATCAATTAATGCTCCCACAAGTGCCATCCCTTTATCTGAGGATATGGCAAATGGTAATAACCATTTTGAGAGTTGCTTGTATGTAGATGTATTAAAAGTCCGAAATCCAAAATTATTCTGAATTTCAGCCAAATGTTCGCGTCGAGTTGTATCCCTTTGGGAATATTCTGTAATAATTATCGGGTCAAGTTTTAATTGAGATGCAATATAAAACAGTACAGATATCGGTACTATTTCTCCTAGAATCCAAACACGACCGGGAAAGCGTAGGTAACACAACTGCACAGCAAAACCCAGACGATTGTGCGGTCTACGACGCTCTTTAATAATTTTGAGTTCGTCATTACTCAAGGTATAGTAGCGAGCTATATCTCTTGTGGTGATAGAATCGGGAATTTCAGTAAATTGTAGTCGCTGTACTGGAGATAAAAGTTCGCGCGTTGCCAATTAGATACCTGTATATTTGGTTTTAAGGACTGGTTTGATTTTGTTTGTAATTTGTACCGCAGTAAGGACAAAATTTGAATTTCAGCGACATAATTGGTTCATTGCAACTAACACAACGATTCCGTAAGGCTGTACCGCAAGCAAAGCAATACTTCGACCGTAAGTCAGTCCACATTTGGTCAGGGGTAGTTCCTGGAGTCCAACATTTGGGGCAAAACTTGAGCGAAGTTATTGTTTCTGGAGAGACTTTCTTAGCTGCTGCATCCAAGTATTCCGGTGGTATTCCCAACGCCGAAGCCAGACCACCTTTAGCCTTTTGATTGAGCCTTGAAGTTTGCCCACCTTCAATTTTGCGGATGGTTTGGATGTGTATCCCCGCTTTTAAACTCAACTCTTTTTGGGTTAAAGAAAGCTGACCTCGCAATCTCTGGACGTAATTAGCCAGTCCTTCTTCCCCCAAGGGCCGCGTCGAATGTTCTGTTACAAGCATCAAAATATATCTGAAAATATATTTGATAATGATAATTTAATATCTAAACTTTTATTCAAATAAATTGCCAAAAGCCCTCTAAAGTAATGATATCTTTAGCTGCTTTAGCCACTAAATTTTTAGAACGTCCGGGGCTAGCTCAAAGTACTCTGCGTTCTTATGAGTCTACGATTCTCCCCTTGCTCAAGGAGTACGGTCGATGGTCAATAGAAATCATTGACAGACAAGTTTTGGTGGAATATCTTAATCATTTAACTGATGTTTCCTATACTACACACCACCGTCATCAAGCTGTAATCAAGGCTTTGTTCAACTTTGCTGTTGATATGGGATATCTCAAATCTAATCCGGTTGCGGGACTCGCAAGACGCAAACCCATTCGAGAGCAAGGAGAACACGCTACGGATGAACTGGTGCGTTATCTTACCCCTACTCAGTTAAGTGTCCTATATCAAATTATCAAACCAGATGTGCGAATGTCTGCGTTGGTGCGTTTGTTGCATACCAGTGGTGCTAGGATTGCTGAGGTTTTGGCTCTAAATTTAGATGATATAGACCTCAAAGCCCGGAAATTTCAGGTTGTTGGGAAAGGCAACAAGCAACGGTGGTGTTTTTACAGTGAAGTTGCTTCTCACAGTCTAAATCACTACATTAAATATTATAGACACCCCAATCATCCGGCACTGTTTACTGCTCAACAACCAAAAACTTTGGTTGTCTCCCGTCTTTCGTACCGGATGGCGCATAAATCTTGGACTAATCTCATTGCAGCAACTCCAGAACTCCAAGAAGTTCGTCTTCACGACCTACGGCATACTTTTGCTACAGAGCGAGTGGGGCTAATGGGGATTGAAGAACTCAGGGCGCTCATGGGACATGAAAGCATTCAGACCACATTACGGTATCAGAAAGTAACGTCTCAACGTGCCGAAGAAGTAGCACAGTTGGCGTTAAAAAACTTACCAAATTTTTCGGACAATTTCAGTATATAGCTTGATTATGTGGACAGAAAAAATACTTTTTTCCCCAAATACTATCTAGGTGCAGGGAATACATACTACTCTGCACCATCAAACTGAGTCTTAATGCACCCTCAAACTTCGGTGTGGTAGATGGGGATGTCAAAATTGCTCAAAACAATGTATTTTCAAAGCTTTGAGGTCTATCTCCTGATATGAGTGTACATTCATCGTCTGAAATGCTTAGTATGAGGCACTTCCAGCCTTAGCGTACAATTTTCCCGTTTTGGCACGGTGACGCCCTTGGCGTCAAAATAGTTCTGACTTTTCCTTTATTACCTCTAATCATCTCAAGTTTGATTTGTTTCCCTTCTGGATCAGAAATTGGCTTGATAGCACACCATCTATGCCAATTTTGTTTTTCAGGGCGATTGTAAATCCACCAAGTTGGACATAATGGCACTACTGACTTACAGTTTGGACAAACAACCGTATGCGCCCAGAGGTAATACAACACAGTTTCTCCAGGGTTAGATGGGAAAAACTCAGCCAATCTTTTCTCCGCTTCATCCCCAACCCACTTCACCCATTTATCAATATCCTGCTGCAAATCGGGACCAAATTTCAGCGGATATTCCATCGCCGCCTTCATCGTCACCACCGCCACAGGATTCAAATCAGAAGCCAGCACATTTAACCCATATCTCGCCGCTTCAAAAGGAATACTTCCACCGCCTGCAAACGCATCCAAAACTGTGGGTGTGCGAGTTCCCCAAACCTTCTCACAATAATCTTGCACTTTCTTAATTCGCACCGAACTAGGAGGCGTTTTGTAGAGTTTTACCTCCTTCCCCGGTTCCAACCCCAGCAAATATTCAAATTCTTGCATCGTCACATCTGCTGGTAATAATGAAGCCAATACACTGGCGCGACTAAATGACAATGGTTTACGCGAGTACCAGCGATGTAATCCTTTGAATGGGTTTCCGCCGTGTTCGTAGTATACCTGCTCGTTAAGCAGTTGCACGGGCATCATTCTTTCGATGAAGAGGGCGGGGCGTTTGGAGGTGGGATTGGGCATAGATTGTTCGTGATACTACAGCTTCCTTTAAGTATTATGGATTGGGGAAACTGGAAATGCCATTTTGATATGGTCACTTCAGGCTATAACCTTCTTCAATCAACTGAGCGTATATTTTATTAGCGACAGACGAGCAAATAACATTGCTTTTAACGGCTTTGGTTAAAATACCTAAAGTTCCAGTAACTCGAATACCTCGTTCTCTAGCAAAACGTTTAGCTGTACCATCATCAGAAGCAAAAACCCAGTTGCGGGTACGGGCAATAGCCATTGCTTCTGACTGTCCCGTACTAAAACGTTTCCTATATTCCATAGACAGGCGTAACTCTACAATTTCATGATCTGGGTTAACCTCATCATCCGGCGATCGCATCCAGCCTTCCTGCAAAGCCTGATTAATCGCCCGTTGTTTTGCACGGTTACGCAAGCTAGCAGAATTACAGGTGCTTGCTGTTCCAGCTTGAATCTCTCGTCGAACCGCCTTACTAACAAAGGCTCTACCCGCGTAGAGCCTTCTAAGAACGTGCAATATCTGTGCTAAAGTAAAATTACTCAGAACAGTGTGATCAAAGATTATTGGCGATGCCTCTGGTTCAGTATTTTCCTTTTTCACTTAATTGTTTCCGTTCAAACTCACACCAAATTTTTAAGCATTCTCAATGTCGCTTAACAATTCTGAATCCGAATCAACTCCCAAATCAATGGGAATATCTCTAGCCATTAATTGAGATTTTGCTTCCTCTAACGAACATTCTAACAATTCAGCTAACTTGCCTAAGCTGATTAGACCTTTACGGTATGCATCAAACACCATTTCCACATACTCATCAGGGAATTGCTTTAAGTCTTCAAAGCGAGGTGTTAAACGACCGATAGTAGCTAATAAATTAGCTACTATCTCTTGAGAAAATTCCTCGCGAGTGCTTTTATCAATTAATTCCACTCCTTTGCTAGCCATGCGGTTGAGCATAGCTTCATAACTCACACCAAAATCTAGCGCTAAGTGCATGACAATTTCAGGAGTTATTACGCCATCAGACTTCTCCAAGTAAGTTATCAATCGTGGGACAAGGGCTTCTTCCGGCATCAAAAAATTAGCCGCAAACCATTGAGCAAAGTATTCTTCTGGTTGGCGGTAATTGCCACTTGGATCGCAGGTGATCCCTTTATTTTGGCGATGAATCAAGTGATGGCAATATTCATGCGCCAATACGAAATTGAGCTTATTCGCTGAATTTTTCGCGATGTTACCTTTCACTAGAACGAAAGAACCAAGGGAGGGTGAAAACATAAAACATCCTCCTAATTTAGGAGTCTTAAGATGCCATGCCATCACCCTAACTCCCTGACTCTCCAAAATATCCCACATATCTCTAATAGGACTTGAATCAGGAAGTCCCAGTCGGGCACGTTCTTTTGCCGCCATCCACCTAGCAGCAGCTGGGGTAGGCTTGAAAATGTTGTACTGTGGCTCGGTTGAGTAGGGATCAGGAATACGGTTAAGCGAACGTGCTAACTCACTAAAATTGCGATAAAACTGACGGAAACGCTCAATTTGGTCGCGGTCTTTTGATATATCTACGGCTTGATTGGCGCTGAAAAGGATTTGGGTTGGGTCGTCCTCCTCAAAATTACTAGCTTCTACTGTTCCAGACCCTTCATCAAAGAAAAACAGAATACTCTTGCCCACCAAACGGGAGAACCGTTCGAGTTCCAGACTGTCTACCTTACGTTTGCCACTCTCAATTAAAGACACAGCAGAACGCGGCAGTTCAAGATGCTGTGCCACAGCATCTTGAGACAGTGAAGCCTCTTCCCTAGCAAGGCGAATTCGGCGACCTAGTTCTGCGTAATTCATTCTCCTTGTAACCTAAGCTTTATTTGAATATCGAACATTTAATTCAATTTTAGAACGATTTGACAACAAAATCACTCATATTATTGTTAGATTTTAGAACGTTATGCTAGTATGTGGTCAGTCAACATTCGATATTCAAACAAGAAGGAGTGCTTATGTCTGACGAACTGAAAAAACCAGGTGAAATTGCACAACGGTCTGGCCAATATGAGATTACTGGACCGCGTGGCGGCGGGACGGGAGAGGAACGAACCGTAACAAAAGGTGAACCTCTACCTCCAACTCCACAAGCAGGTCAGCGTTACAAACTAGTTGACCCTACCAAACACAAAGGCTCTAAATAGTCTGTTGTCCAAACCGCTTGTTCTTGGGGAGTGCAAAATCTGCTACTCCCCAATGCTCTCATTCCAAAACTACAACATTAAATTTACAAGGAGTCTGATATGCAGATTGAATCCAAGCAAGACGCAGAATTATTGGCGAAAAAACCAAAAACAATTACTGTCAACATCAACGAACGCCTTGTAACTTTCTTAGAGCATAAGGCTACAGGCTTGGAAATTAAGCAGACTGCCATTAAGCAGAGCGTAGCAATTCAGGAAGATTTCGTGCTGTTTGAGGTCAAAGGCAATTCTTCCCTCAAACAAATTGGGGATTGCGAAACCGTTACCCTGCATGAGGGGCAACAATTCCGTGCCACTGCACCCGATGACAACTCGTAGGAAATACCGATGACTCCAGAAGTTGAACAGGCGATCGCAGAAATTAAGCAAGCCTTTCCCGAGCATGCTCTTGATGTAGAAGCCGAGGCGCAAGGGGGAGCATACGTCATCGTCAATGATTTGCTGATTGGCGAACAGTATGTTCCCTCTACGACTTGGGTAGGGTTTGTAATTTCTTTTCAGTATCCCTATACAGATGTCTATCCGCACTATCTTGACGCGGGGTTACGCCGGATTGATGGTTCAGTACAAGGCGCTGGATTCCAATATCCTGTCAATTGGCGTGACCGACAAGTCATTCAGGTGTCGCGGCGCTCAAACCGATGGAATCCTGCCATTGACACAGCCGCAACCAAGTTAAATAAGGTTCTTTCATGGTTGAGGAGCCAATGAACAAACCAATCTCGCTTAAAATTGATGAGCCACTTTTTCAAAAGCTTCATCAGCATCTTTTCCCCGGTGATGGGGATGAACATGGAGCTGTAATAACAGCAGGCATTGTAGAAACATCTCGCGGCATTCGGCTACTTGCGCGTGAAGTTTTTCTAGCGCAAGACGGGTTTGACTATGTACCAGGTACTCGCGGCTACCGTGCTTTAACTGCAAAATTTGTGGCTGAAAAATCAGGCTACTGTGCGGAACAAAATCTCTGTTACCTCGCTGTACATTGTCATGGTGGGAGGGACGAAGTTTGTTTCTCCGCTGATGACATAGCATCTCACGAACGCGGTTATCCGGCGCTGCTCGATATTACTCGTGGCGGTTCAGTAGGGGCGCTGGTGTTTGCCAAAAACGCCGTAGCAGGGGATATCTGGACTCCCTCTGGTCGCTTTCAACTCGACCACATGACTATCGTTGGTTCGCATATCCGCCGACTTTATCCCTCTCCCCAACCCCGACCGCGAGCTGCTGACCCCATGTACGACCGCCATGTTCGGATGTTCGGCGATGTGGGGCAAGAAATTTTCTCCAACTTGAAGGTGGGAATCATCGGACTTGGTGGGGGAGGTTCGCTGATCAATGAATGGTTATCCCGCTTGGGAGTCGGACATATCGTCGCCATCGACTTTGACCGAGTTGAATTAACCAACCGCCCCCGCATTGTCGGTACAACGCCTTGGGATGCAATGACTTGGTTAACCAAGTCACGCGTTCCCTGGTTAAAAAAACTTGGCAAGCGGTTGTCTCCTTATAAAGTCCACGTTGCCCGTCGAGTTGCCAAGCAAGCAAATCCCTCCATCCGCTACGACGCAATTGTGGGGAACATCGTCGATGAGTCAACCGCAAAATTGCTGGTAGACATCGATTTCTTGTTCTTGGCAGCGGACTCCATGCAAAGCCGTCTAGTCTTCAACGCGCTGGTGCATCAGTACCTAATTCCAGGGATTCAGATTGGTGCCAAGGTTCCTGTGGATAAACAGACAAAGCAAGTTGGCGATATTTTCACTGCTACCCGACCCGTACTTCCTTTTCCTTATGGTGGTTGTCTGCACTGTCATGAATTGATTCCGGCTGGGCGGTTGCAACAGGAAGCATTGAGCGAAGAGGAGCGCCGAAATCAGCGGTATGTTGAGGATGAAGATATCGCTGAACCCAGCGTCATTGCCCTTAACGTTAAGTCTGCCGAACAAGCCGTGAATGATTTTATGATAATGTTCACAGGGTTGTATAAACCAGAAGTCAAGTTGTGCCATCAGTTAAGGTTTGCGCGAGAACGCAGCATCATCAATATTGAGCCGCGTGCAAATGATGATTGCTTAGACTGTAGCAATAATTCTCGCAGTCGTCGCGCTAAGGGCAATCGCCATCGTCTGCCTTGTCGAATTCCATTTTCCAGAAGTTAAACATGAAATTTCAAGGAGCAGTCATCAAGGAACAGGGAGTGACTTTTGCTGTGGTTGTCGTCAAGAAGCATATTCTAGATAACAAAACTGAAGCTGACAAAACTATACGGATGTTTCAACCTATATTCCCAGGAATACCTATTGTGTTGATGGCTCAAGACTTCAGAGGAGTCCCTACTTATTACGGTCGTAGGGATATCTCCCAATTTATGGCAAGTATTCCAATTCAATGCGTGTCTTGGAAGGAGTACACACTAAGTTAACAGCAGTAGAAATGATTTTTCAGAGTTAACTATCTTCTAAAAGTATCCGCATCGCCTTCAATGCTACACTCCTTTTACCATTACTTATCTTGGCAAACCAGTAGTGTGACTCTTCATTACTCATTGCAGTAATCCCTTTGGTAATATTAGCAATTCGTTCTGGTTTAGAAAGCGGTTGCAAAGTCTGAAATAACAACGCCAAATTTGTTCCTGATTCCTCATTCAAAACATAAGGCGTTTGACGATTATGAGTTAAGGTTTTAGGGTCGTAATTATTCGCCTTTAAACAATCATAAATTGCTTGTTTTGCTTGCACCAATGCACTACCCTTCAAGCGCCCAATACGCTTGGCAGAGGGACGCTTTTTTTCTCCAGCTTTTTTATAAGCACACTGATACAACTCCAGGGCAAAGTTATTGTTGTCTATGGGAACCACTCGCAATTGAAACTCTTGCATATTTATTGACTGTTATAGCTATAGCCAACAAGATTAGGACGTAAACTAAAAGAGTTCCCAGAGCGTCTACCCCATTTCAATGGCTAAAGCTTATAGTGATGATTTCCGGCAAAAAGTTATGCAAGCGATTGAGTTGGACGGTCTCAAGAAGTCTGAAGCCAGCCAAGTGTTCAATATCAGTCGTAATACGATTAACTTGTGGTTGCAGCGCAAAGCCCAAACGGGTGATGTCAAACCCAAACCGAGGAAAGCATCGCAGCAGAGCGGCAAAATCAGCGATTGGGAGAAGTTTCGCACTTTTGTCAAAGAGCATGGGGATAAAACCCAGAGCGA
Organism: Mastigocladopsis repens PCC 10914; assembly: GCF_000315565.1. Classification (NCBI taxonomy): domain Bacteria; kingdom Bacillati; phylum Cyanobacteriota; class Cyanophyceae; order Nostocales; family Symphyonemataceae; genus Mastigocladopsis; species Mastigocladopsis repens. The sequence goes on from NZ_JH992900.1 coordinate 56,701, forward strand.
AATGGCACAGCTATGGGATGGGGAAATTAGCCAACGCACGATTTCAAGGGCATTACGAAAGATAGGACATACACGTAAAAAAAAACATACGGGTATAGTCAACGAGATGAAGCTAAACGGGCAGCGTTGTTAGCGCAACTGGATAACCCGAAAGCGTCTCATCTGGTATATGTTGATGAGTCTGGTATGGATGAACGCGACAACTACGGCTACGGATACTCCCTTGTTGGGGAACGCTTCTACGACCTCAAATCGGGTCGACGGCAAGGTCGCATTAATATGATTGCTGGGTATCGAGAGGGGCAATTGATTGCGCCATTTACTGTCGAGGGGGCGTGTAACCGAACCGTGTTTGAGACCTGGCTAGAAACGTGTTTGATTCCGGTGTTGCGTCCGGGTGAGTGGGTGATTGTAGATAATGCAACGTTTCATCATGGTGGTCGGATTGCCCAATTAATTCAAGCTGCAGGGTGTCAGCTAGTCTATCTGCCGCCCTATTCGCCAGATCTTAATCGGATTGAAAAGTGTTGGGCATGGTTAAAAAGTAGGGTTCGCAAGCTGTTACCCAAATCGGATAATTTACGTGATGCAATAGAAACCGTTCTCAAGCAAGCAGCGTCCTAACTAATATGGCTACGGCTATAACTGTTAACTGTCAACAGTTAACAGTTAACAGTCAACAGCCAACTAATACGTCACTTTAGCCGTCAAAGACAGCCTCTCAACCGGGTTACGATTCAGGGCTTGTTTGATATTACTGATTTCTGTGCCATCTGGTTGCACTGTTGCCGAAAATTCAAAGATTAGCCGCAGCGATACATCGGCTTTGACATCGGGACTACCTAGCAAGGTGTTGACAGGACCTTGGAAACTCTGAAATCCTTTGACGGGACCTTGATATTCTAATCTTATAAATTGTTCCCCAATGGTAATCGTTGCCGTTTGGTCGATTTGCAAGGGAAATTTCGCCAACAGCGGGAAAGCCGTCATTAGCTTGCGGTAGTCCATGACTTGATCCACAGAAATTGCCAGAGATTTTATCCCCTGGACTTTATTGCCCTGAATGCGATCGCCTAATTCATTAAACACCCTATCGAGCGTTCCATCCAAGTCAAATTCTTCTGGTTTTACCTGGAATAAGCCTGGTTGTTCTCCTGCGTTAGGCGTACGAGTTGTACCTGTACCATAAGTTAGTATCGTTGCTTGGGTTTCCTTCTCAATGGCTTCGCCATTGCCATAGTCAGCCACAATTTTGAAAGCAGTGGTTTTGGCGATGGTAGTCTCGTACTCATCACTAGGGCGAAACTCACCCGCCACAAAATCCCCATCTTGATAAAGTTGAATCGCCAACGCCCCTGAAGCTTTCCACCTGACTCGCACTGGTTTTTGAGAATCAGTACTAGGCATTACTTGGGCGCTTAGTTCAATTTCTCGTGGTTTTGGTGGTTCCAGAATTCCCCGGCGATAAAGTACCATCCTGTCGGAAAATTCAATGGTTAAGTGTTGACTGTTGACTGTTAACTGTCAGCGGTGAACTGTCAGCGGTGAACTGTCATCAGTTTTAATATATACCCGTTCTCCGACTTTCAGATCCCAGTGTCCTGTCTGCAAACCTTGCCTAATGGTATCTCGCAGCTTGGACACCTCAGCATCTAGAAGTATATTTAAACTCCGGTCTTTGGCAAAAGCTTCTTTCAGTGCTTTAGTTGTCCAATGGTCTAACCCAGAAAGCCATACTTTCTGCAAAATGTAAGCAGGTGCATAGGCTGGTGCATCTTCGCCGCGAATTTTTTGGCAATCTCGCAAAGCTTTTAAAATGACTTCCTGTTGATTATTTTTGTTCTTGACCTCGCTAGCATCCTGCGCCGATAGAGTATAATGCATCAAGCCTTTGGGCGCTTTTACGGGGTCATTAGCTGGATAAAATAAGTGACGGTAAGCATTCGTTAAAGATACTCGTACTGCTAAATCAAGGGTACCTTTTTTATCTTTTATTTGCCGTTGCTGACTTTCTGATAAATCTTGCAAGCGGTTGGGAGAATTAAGAATATTTTGAATTGCCCGATGCTCCCTAGCATTGTCAATCGCTCGTTCTAATTCTTGCTTGTTTGCTACTAAGAATAATAAGCGATTTATAAAAGTGCGAAACTTTCCTGACTCGCCTGTTTCATTAAAAATTTTCTCCACAATTGGCGGAGGACCTTCAGTAGTGGCGGAAATCGTCGCTTCATTGAAATCAATTAAACACAGGGCGATGCTATCCGGTGCATCATCCACATCTGCTGGTGACTCCGGTGCAGAAACTAGCTTAAAGAATTTCTCAGCAAAAATTGTATCGCGACGGCTTCGTAAGTCATCCTTCGCCTCATACCATTTCACTAAAAAAATGATAGAAATAATTCAGGAATAAATATGAATGAGTGAAAATGGCTGGAATCACCAAAGTAGAAATAAAAGAGTCAGCAGACCAATTGCATGAACTGCTGAGAAAACAAAAAACAGCATTAGGTAAAGAACGAATTCAAGCGTTGTATTTACTGAAGATAGGGCAGGTAAAAACAATACAGGGTTTGGCTGTGATGTTGGGAAGAGGCACAGCGACAGTACAAAGATGGTTAAAAGCTTATACAGAGTCGGGAATCACCAATCTGGTATCAAGAAAAAAGGGTTCAGGGCGACCGCCAATCATCAACACACAGATTCGAGAGCAATTATTGAAAGAACTGGAAGATCAACAGGGATTCAAAAGTTATGAAGAAATAAGAACATGGTTAAAAGCGGTAGAGGGGGTAGAAGCTTCATATAAAGTAGTACATGATACAGTGCGTTATCAAATGAAGGCGAAACTAAAAGTGCCGCGTGCAGTAGGGGTCAAACACCAGCCCGAAGCAGAATCAGAGTTTAAAAAAAACTCCCACAATATTTAGAGGTAATTAAAAAACACATCATACCACCGAAAGATAAAAATAGAAGAATTAGGTATTGGTGTGAGGATGAAAGTCGCGTAGGACTGAAAACTGAAGTAGGGAGATTAATTACCGCAAAAGGTACCAAGCCGATTGGCATCATGCAATGGAAACGAGAGAATTTTTATTTATATGGATTAGTAGAACCATTAACTGGTGAGTATTTTATTTGGGAATTCTCTCATTTAAATGCAGCTTGTTTTAATATTTTTTTAGAAAAGTTTTCCGCCAGTTATGCTCAAGATATACATATTATTCAATTAGATAATGGCGCTTTTCATTTTAGCCAGTATCTTCAGATACCAGAGAATATAATTTTGTTATTTCAACCTCCACATACACCGCAAGTTAATCCAATTGAGAGATTATGGGAGGAAGTTAAACGACATCTGGCGTGTGTTAGCTTTGGGACGTTAGATGAATTAAGGCAATTTATCTGGAAGCGTTTGGAGAAATTAAACACATCTATCGTTGCTTCTATTACTGGTTGGGATTTTATTCTTGATGCTCTATTTGCATCAGATTTTTCGTGAAATGGTATCAGTGATTCCGATTTGTGCCTTTTCTTCCGCAATAATTTTATTAATTGATGGTTCTTCTTTAAAACGAGCGATAGAAGTTATCGCATCGTTTTCCAAGTACCAAGCAACTTCACTCAACCTTTCCAAGGCTGTATCAACAAAGCCAATTTCTAACCCAGGTGTCAGCAGTGACAAATTTAATTCAGCGCGACGAATACCTGCTGCTATTCCTTGGTTGATGGAATGTAAGAAAATTGTACGCGCTACCCAGGTAGAAAAGGGAGGTTTACCTGCAGCTGTCCATGCTGCGTCTTGTAATTAAGCGTGTGCTTCTCTCCCACAGTCGCAGCTTGGCGGCGAATAAGTCGGGGGAAATGTCTCCAGCTAATATTTCTTCTCTAGGGATGCAGGTTTTAAATACAGAAGGCAGCATCATATTTTCATTGTTTCTTTAAACACATTTTAGTCAGTGCTATCCGTTAATGACCTGATTAATGATCATGCCCCTGCTGTAGCTGGTACAGAGCCATTCTGATGTCTATTTTATTTAGAGTGGTAATAAAATTACAGCCTATGTCTCTGGCAAAGCGTCCACTGTAGCTCAAATGGTACCAGTTCCAACTGGTTTCAAGTTTCAAATAAGTTATTTTCCGCAGTAAGACCCATAAGACAAAAGAGTTACGCTAACAGCCCCACGCCTGGGGTTTTTACAATTTTACGCTTAAAATAGCCAAAATCTCTTTAACTGGCGCTTTCTGAGCTTCTAGCTCTTCAATCCTCTTTAATAGCCGTTTTGGAATGTACCTACTCTTTTTGACCAGGCGATCGCCATCTTTCCAAAACTCGTAGTGATACCAAGCTTGAGGATAATCTTTGCCGTGAAGGGTAATGGTTTTCCACTGAATTGAGCCACTGCCTAACCCCTTGTCTCGTCTTGTTTTACTAGGGCTGTCTTTACTGGTGGTTGCTTCCACCTGTCCCCCATCGTTACTAGGGCTATCTTTAAGGGATACACATGAAGGCTCTTCGTGAGTACTAGGGCTTTTTTTACTAGTGGTTATTTCATCATTACTAGGGCTGTTTCTAATATCCCCCAGTAATGTGTTTTTACTAGGGCTTGGCACAACACCCAGTAATCCCAAAATCTCTATCACTGGTCGTTTCTGTTCCTCTGCTTCTTGAATAACCCCTAGTAATTGCTTAGGAATGTACTTGGTTCTCTTCAGACCGTTTTCCTTCCAGTGATAATAAGCCTGGGGGTATTCCTTTCCATTCTTGATAATGGTGCGCCAATAAATAGTGCCGTTACCCTCACCCCAATTTCTGCGCTTTTTACTAGGGCTGCCATTACTGGGGGATATATGGGATTTAGAGGAGTTTGTACTAGGGCTGTCTTTACTAGGGCTATTTTCGATACCCCCCAGTAAAAATTCAGAGACTCTCCACTCATCATCTGTTCTTTGTTGGGCTTCTTCTTTATATAGAAGTTGAGTTGGTAGGTGAATGACACCATACAACTCAAAGACTTCTCTAAACAGCTGGACATTATCACCCCAGTAAATTAAGCAGTGAGATTGTCGTGCTGGTAACTTTAGCTTGTAGTTGGTATCCAAAAACTTGGTTCTGCCCGAACAGAAATAGACGGGCTGAGTCGCAAGCACCGGACTGCCGCTCTTGTGCAGTCCGAACTGTAGGTTGCTGCTCTCGCCGTCAAAACCCAGTATCCAGCCATTAGGGCGAAAGGTTTCGACGGTAGTTTGAGGAATCGGCTCTTTCATCATTCCAAATTCTTGATAATTCCATAGGATTTGTCGAAGAACACCGTTGCCGTGCCAGTGTCCCCATGCCGTGCCTTAGCCATGATTAGTTCTAGGATTCCTTGGTCTAGAGTGTCCGGGTTGTAGTACTCGTCCCGGTAAGCGAGTATTATATTGTCTGCTACCATCTCTAAGATTCCCGACTGGCTGAGATCGCTCATCATTGGGCGCTTGTTTTGCCTTCCCTCAACTGCTCTAGAGATTTGAGACAGCGCCAACACAGGAACATCCAAATCACCTGCCATTTTGTAAAGTCCCCTCGCCACATCTCCTAGTTCGTAGCTCCGGTTGCCAAGAGAGTCCTCTGCCATCATTTGCAGGTAATCAACTACAACCAACCCCAGCTTGCCTTCTTTTGCCTTTACCTGACGGCATTCGGAAGCAATTCCAGAAACGGTAATGCCTCTTGAGTCATTAATGTACAGCGGCAGTTCTCTTGCAATACCAACGATTTTGGCAATGCTGCTAAATTCCCATTCCTTTAAAGGTTCAAATCCTGCCCGGTGTCTGCGGATGCGATCGGTTCTTAAGGGTATCAAACCTAAATGCTTGTAGGCACCTACGACGCTAATTAAACTCCACAGTCTGTACTCCAGCTGCTTCTTAGTCATCTCTAGGGAAAAGATAATGACAGGTAGCTTGTGAAGCAGTATCATCTGAAGAGCCAAAAAAAGTGCAATCTGGCTCTTTCCCATTGATGGTCTGCCTGCAACTATAGTCAATATGCCGCTTTCAAATCCCACCATCAAGTTATCGAGTTCATAAAGCCCTGTAGGGTAAATGGGGCTAGATGACTCTAATTGCTCGTAAGCAGCAATATTAATCGTGCTGTTATGTTCGGTATTTGAACAAAATTTTTGGTGAGAAACTTGGAAAACTTTCTGCTCTGATTGGTCGAGGACAATTGGTAACTCAGTTTCTGTCTCGTAACCCAGATGGACAATTTCATTACCAGCTTTAATTAACTGCCGCCGTAGATATTTCTCCATTACCAATGCGGCTAGGGCGTCGATGTTGACAGCACTGACTGTACGGTCTACGAGGGAGACTAGTTTATTTCTACCGCCAATGCGAGCGAGTAAGTCATGGTCAATTAACCAATTTATGACAGACAGCAAGTCCGTAGGTTTGCCGAGTCGGTGAAGGCGCAGTGCTGCTTGATAGATATCTTTGTGAGCAGTAATGTAAAAAGCTTCTGGAACCAGATGATCGCTCACCCTGCTAACCGCTTCTGGATCTAGCATTATCCCGCCCAAAATCGCCTCTTCCGCCTCAATGTTTTGTGGTGGCAATCGGTCAGTCATACTTCGCCCTGCAAGGCAAGCATAGCTTGCTGACGCTGTTCCTCAATTTCTTGTTGAAACTTTTTGGCAATATGTCGGCTGCTTTGGTTGTTTTTAGATTTGTTGATTTGTGTTTTTTGCTTCGCCAAGAATTTTTGGTAATAAACCTCCCAACGGTTTTTTCCGGTTTTGTTCTTGTAAGCTAACCAAGCCTCTATGTCGTTGACAGGTTGGCTGAGGTTTTTTGTAAGTTCCTCACAGAAATTCAAAAAATTCGCTCGCTCGGTTTCCGAGAGAGTCTTTATAAAGTCTGAATAAGTCTTATAAGTCTTAGGCTCTGAGGATTGGCTCTGGACGAGGGTTTCGGGACTCACTTGTTGCGTCATGATCACGCTTGTTGCGTCATGATCACGCTTGTTGCGTGGCGATCGCGCTTGTTGTCTGTAGGCAACACTGTTGTCTGTAGGCAACACTGTTGTCTCATCGCAACCGCAACAATGAAGACCACCAGCCAAAATTTTAACTTTGACTTTCAGCAGTTCTAGGTCAACGAATCCCTTTTCATCTAAGGCTTTCAGAGCACGGCTAACCGTCGAGCGATGTACTTCTTTATCCTCTGTTGACAATTGCCTAGCTATCCCGGAAACAGACAGTTCAACCCCATCGCCATAAGGATCGAGCGTACGAATGTAGTACAGCACATCCTTCTGTGCTGGCGTTAGCTCCCGGCAGGCTTTGAGCCATTCCTCATGCTGAAGAGGGTAAAACTTCCCTTGAATTTTGGAATTGTTCTGCGTCATAATTTCAGTAACTATAGTTTTCAGCCCCTGTCCTGCCTGATTGGGGCTAGTTTTCAAATCTATTGGCTTGAAGCTATTCCTTGATGGCTGCCGAAAATTGCTTAACTTGCGCCTCAAAGGTATCGCCATGTAAGCTAGTAGTAGCTGAAGTTCTGCCCTACTTCCTTCAAGATGATGTTATATCTTTCAGTAAGAGTAAGTCGTTGGCTCAGTTTAGCGAGAGGAAATCCTTTGCTACCATTGAGTTATCCATGTCTTTAAAAATCCTAATACAGTTCTCTTTAAATATCGCATACTATAACAACTAACTAATCCTATAATTAGCTTGGCAATGCAAAATTTTGTAACAGAGGAAACTCCTCTTTACCAGCAACTATTTGACGAGATGTTCGATAGGTTTAACCTTTCGGCAAAAGTTGTAGCCAAGCAAGCTGGAGTTTCAGAGGTGCTAATTTCCAGATTTCGTAAGGGAAAGGCTGATTTGGGAACTGGAAAGTTTCTAGCATTGCTAGGGGCTGTTCCTACGGAAGCGCGGGAGTGGTATTTGTCTCAGTTGCTAGGGGCGAAGCCTGGGGTGAGCCTACGAGTGCTTGTATCTGCTGCTTCTCCTGTAGAAAGAGTGGAAATCCTTAACTTAATTGGCCATTCTTTCCTAGAAGACCGTAAAACTATTGAGCCAAGTGAATTGATGTCACAAGCAGTATGATAGTGAGCAATCCCACTTTATGAGTGAACATAGGGGATGTTGGTGGATGTGAACGTGTTACGTGCCCACATCCACGACTGGGAGGAGTCAAAGCTGTAGCCCAGATCCACCCTTAAGTGACATGGTCGGATAGTTTCCGTGTTTGTCAACTTAAAATACTTGCATCGTAGGGATTTTGTGCGGCAATGGTTAAGTCCTTCAAGGTAGAAATTCATTATCGAATAATTAACACTATTAACTTGAGCGAGCTTGGTAACTGCTGTATCCCTGATAACTTTGGAAAAATTTCAGAGGTGCCTAGTTGAAAGTACGGTTTGGGTAATGCTTAGCTTCAGGCGAACCTCCTATATCCTAAATCTACCCCACTCCACAAAGAGCAATCCTCTAGGTTTTTACTGTTATTTTTGTAAAATTTATATATAGTAAAATTGTAAAAATACTTAGCTATAGCTGGGTGGGGTTGCTGTAACCTACGCGATTGCCCTTTTTACCCCAAAATCCTCTTTGTTGTGGCTGTTGAATATTTATATTGCTGACATCAACAGCTCCCTTAATATTGGTAGATTTGTTTGGCTAATTTGTTTATATTTTTGCGGTAGTGGTGTGTTGTACTTCTACTGGATTGCTCGTGCATATTATAAAAGCAACTTATGCTGTAAGGTGGGATTGAAAAAAAACGCAATGTAGAGGATACCGGGAAGACGCGACTTGCTGTAGGGGTTGAATTTTATCAAAATGCGTATTAATTTACATCAAATGGTAATTTTTTGGTTGGTGGATGAGGTGTTATAAATATTCAAAGAATGTATACCTAATACCACCATATATGTAAATTTATCGGCTCCGGCTCTGTCAAATCAAACTTAAATCAGAGATATAGATTTTGATGAAGTTAAAAAGCTATTATCCCATTCAGGTTCACACCGGGCAGAATGTGCTTGAGGATATTTATCCATAAAACTACCAACTGTGAAACTGGGAAATAAGCAGTAGATATTCTTGCAAAAAGTATGGAGTTGATGTATAGCCAACTTGGATAAACGTAGGTTATCCAAATTAGCTTTGTACCTCCGCCTTTTTATTAACTGATTTCATTATTTATGACTAAAAAAAGGAATAACAAACAAATGGTAGAGAATCCGAATCAGGAGACAGGACGGGTAGTGATTGTCACTGGAGACAAGGGAGGTGTGGGCAAATCTACATTGGCTAGGGGATTGCTTCATCTGTATATCAACAAAAAGCTTAAGTATTTGGCTTACGACTCGGACCATCGCAATGCTCAATTGTACAGACATTACAACTCAGTAGAACCTGGAGTGAAGCTGCTTGATATTTTTACGAGGGGCGGTGCCGATGACCTGCTAATAGACCTGGATAGCGAACGTCCTCCACTTGCATTGGTTGACTTGCCAGCTCAGTCTGGTGCGTTTTTTGAGGAGTTCGAGAAGGACTTAGGCGTTTTTGATGCAGTTAAAGAGTTGGGCTACAGAGTCACTATGGTGAGTGTGCTGTCCAGGGTGAAGGACTCAGTGAATATTTTGCGTGTCCTCTATGAGTACTGTGGCGATCGCGTGGATTATGTGGTGGTGAAGAATCTGTTTCATGGAGATGCCGATAAGTTTGAGCGTTATCAAGACTCTGAAACTCGAACTAAACTTTTAGAAGCTGGGGCTATGGAAATTTTGATGCCCGACTTGTTTTTCAAACCCTATGACTATATTGATGAGAAGAACTTGCCTTTTAGCGCAGTTTTAGAGAGCAAAGAAGCCAACATTGTCATCAAATCTCGTGTTGCAGCTTGGCTTAAGGAATTTGAGCAAAATGTGTTGGTTGCTAGTCAGTTGCTGGGGTTAGAAAATCATGCAGCAGCAAGTCAAGCCGCTTAACCAAAATGCTCCTGCGATTCTCCCCATTCCTAAGAGACTAGTGATGACAACTGGCGATGCTAGGGTAGGCAAGTCCACAACAGCACGCTTGTTAGTAGAGCTTTACCTAGAGTCCAGACTAAAGTTGCGAGCTTACTACACTGGTAACCGCAATAAGTTGTATGCCTATGAGCTAGTGTTACCTGTTGGGGAATTGCCATTAACGCGGGGTGGTGCTGACCAATTGCTTATCGACCTAGAGTGCTTTTCTGATGTGATAGTAGCTCTTAGTGACTTGCCAGGGCAGAATTTTAAGCAGTTCAAACAATTTGCAGAAGAAGTGCTGCTGTGGGATGCAATTGCTAGTTTGGGTTATCGCATCACCTTTGTGCATCCAGTTTCTTATCGACGTGATTGTGTTGAATACTTACAAGAGCTTCTTAACTACTGTGGCAATAGGGCAGATTATGTAGTAATCAAAAACCTGCACTTTGGTGATGAGTACCCCTACTATGATGGCTCTGATATCCAAAAGTATATTCAAGATAGAGGTGGTGATGAATTGTATTTAGGAGCGTTATGGAGAGGTGCTTATGAATTGGTAGAATCTATGAATTTGCCCTATAGTCAAGCCTTGCAGAACCCAGAGATAGATTTAATGAACCGCTCTCGTATTTTTAACTGGATGGAAGAGTTTAACCAGCAAATCAAGGGTAATAAAATTCTTTCTGAATTATTAGCTTTTTCACAACAAGTATCATCAGTTAATCTTCAACAAAAGTTAGATTTTGATTTTTAGTTTTTGGTTAGTTAAAGGCTTTTATGAGTGGGAATACTTCTATAGAAGGTTCTTTAGATGCAGCTTTAAAAGGACGTTCTGACCATTTTAAACAGAAAGTTCTTGATGTAGTTCGGCGTTCTGGCATCAATCCCAAAGACCCGTTGTTTTTGGTTTTAAGTTCCCTTGGTAAGTTCGAGGTATTGATGGAGGATATTCCAGGTAAACTTGATACTGTAGTGGAGGGATGGACAATTGAAATAGATGAGAAGCTCGATAAGGCATCGAGTGTAGCTATTGTTCAACAGAAGAGTGCTATTGCTAAAGCTGCTTCAGCTTTGTTGAAGAAGGTGGAACAACAAAAATCAAAGACAGTCCTTAGTTCCATGCTACCTGCTGCCTTAGTTCTATCTGGTGTTTTTGGTGTGGGTATCCTAGTTGGTAATATGATTCCAGCTTGGAAAGGAGGTGGTCTGGTTGAGCCAGTTCGCCTGACCTTTGAAGAGAAAGAAGCTTTGACTTGGGCAAAATCAAAAGACGGACAGTTTGCCCGTCAGCTTGTGAAGTGGAAGGATTTTGAATTAAATGTATGTCGTAAGGAAACAGAACACCTTAAGGGTAGATGCGTTCTTTGGGTTGTGCCTTACAACCAGCGTTCTGTATATCAGCAGCAGTTAAGCGATAGATAAGTTTTGAACTTGGTAGTTGTTGTAATCATTTTCTTGCCACACAGGTGTTTCGACTAGCCCTTCAGAGATTGCTTTGATTGCTGCTTGGGAACGACTTTCACAGTTTAGTTTTTGTAGTATTCGATGCACATGACTTCTTACTGTTCCAATAGATATATATAGGTTTCCAGAAATTTTTTCATTGCTCATTCCTTGAGCTATTAATCGCAAAACATCTATCTCTCTCTGACTGAGTATACTTGCTCCATAAGCGGACTCTCTTTTATTATGAATTTTTTGGATTTTCCGAATAGATTTTGTTGAATCTTTCATGTTCTCAATCACGATTTTGCCAATTGTTGAGTCAATCCAAGATTCCCCTCTATAAGTGACATATACTGCTTCTGCTAACTTTTTTCTTGGTAAATTTTTGACGCAGTACGAATCCGCTCCATACCTAAACGCTTTTGTGACTGTATCCTGTGTGTTATCAGCAGTTAATATTATGACTTTTGTATGAAAATTGTCCTTAATTCTTTTGCAAAGTTCTGCACCATCTATATCTGGAAGATTAATATCTACTAAGGCTATATCAGGATTATGCTTTTTTATCAAACTTAGACCTAAAGAGCCATTGTCTGCTTCCCCGCACACCTCAATGTGTTCGTTTGCAGAAAGCGCTGTAACTACCCCAAACCTCATTAGCTCATGGTCCTCAATAATTACTACCCTAATCCTACTCATCTTTGCTCCTTTTTATCTTTTTTATTGCGTAAGTATACTTAGAAAATAAGTGCTTGATTTATAGATATTTTAGTATTTGCGTTTTGAACTGTGACATAGCAATTATAAGGTAATAAAAATTATTAAGTTTATTTATATTCAGCGTTATTACTGATGTTTATAAGCGCTGCTTATTATAAATTTTGATTAATGAGAGAGATAGAGTGGAGTGATTTAACACCCATTAGCGAATGCTTTCAGCATTATAGTGAGGGCTTTAAAGATAGCCCTATTTGACCAGATTGCTATAAAAAAATTTTCTAGCTGCCGTTATTATAAGAGTTTAAATTCGTACCTTGGGGTGCGCTACTAGCTTCAAGCCTTGTAATAAAAATAATGTGCATCTGTCTACCGAAGATTTCCTTTACTATTAAGTGATGGATACAGTTAATGTATATTAGTCATTTTCCTTCCACCGCTAACCGCTATATAGCGGAGGCATCCAACGGAATTTTAGGTGAATCAGATTATAAATACAGAATTTTATTAGTGAGTGATAGTGACAGGGATGATGAATCTCAGTTGCTTAACTGCATTCAAAAGGAGGCATCATATTGGATTAAAAGTGCTTTGGTTCGAGAGGCGTTGGAAATAGTAAGGGAGTCACCCCCAGATTTAATGGTTTTGGATGTGAGCAATTCACTGTTAAAGTGGCATGATTTGATTAGTATCATCCGTTCAACTGTGACGCCTTACTTTCCGATTTTGCTAGTTGCCAATAACGATCACCCCAACTTGGAGTTGGGATTGGAAGCTGGTGCGGACGATTTGGTGACAAAGCCTCCTGTAGCAAACGAATTAGGAGCGAGGATTCGGGCATTGCTAAGAGTGAATCGTAGGATTGCTGAACGAGATGCTCGCCTTAAAGCTCAGGAGAATTTTGTACGACTCTTAGTCCACGATTTGCGAGTTCCACTTGCGGCTGCAATTCATCTTTTGGATTCTCTTGTGGACGGAGTTTATGGAGATGATCTTGAAGAGATTTCCCCAGGAGTAACTTTTAGTGTGGCAGTAAACTTTTCTGACTCATAGACTCTAGTCCTTAAATCTTCATTATCCCCACTCTCTAATGCTGACCCCTCTTTCATCAGTCTAGTTAAGACTAGCGGAATTACATATCGGTGTATATCCTCTGTATTTTGCTGATGAAGGCTTACTAAAGTTTCTTCTTGTTCAGTAAGAGTTGATACTTCCTCAATCACATCTCGTGCAAATGCTGAATTACTATCTACTTCATCCATAGAAGAAGAATGCGTTGAAGGCGATGTTTCCTTATCCTCCACCAATGGTAAGGGTGCAGCCTTATCATCAATTTCTTCTGCACGCTCCTCTGCCAAAGACAATGCTGTTACTATAGACTCTTCATAAGACTTTCCTGAATTCACTCCACCAATTATCTCTGATAAAGTTCTGATAGCATCCTCTTGTTCAGAAGGACTAACTTCCTCAGCAATCTTCTCAAAAGATTGCTCATCATACCCAACTTTCTCTAAAATTTGGCTGAGGATATAAGCAGCTTTGGCAGGAGATATATCTTCTGAGATTTTTGAGGTAGTTTCTGTAAGTGTCACTAAAGGATTTGTAGCCATAATTTCTGATTTTTAGATAGGATATAATATTGATATAATTAGATTTCTATGTATTCAAATTTGACTTGAGATAAAGCTGTATCGATTTTGGCATTAATGTCTTCAAAAGTTTTGATTATCTTATAAGAAATTTGGTAACTTTGTACTTTTCCTGATTTAATATCAAGAAGCACATCTCCATTTTTAGGGGAAATTGTTAAGTCTTTTTGGGAGGGATTGACAGAGATGTCGTAGGTTTTGCCCTTGACTTGGGTAGAACCACCTTCCCCAGGTTGTCCCAGAACATCACTAATTCTTTGAGCAATTTGAGTCAGCCGATTTATAGAGCGTAATTCCTCCATATCTTTGTTCATCGCAATCAACGCTTTCTCTGACAATCCCTGACCAGACTTAAACTGAGTGGCAACTACTGCAATCCGGTTTTTATACTCTTCTGACTTGCCCAGTTTGTCTGCAGCACTGTACCAATTTCTCAAACTATCAATAGTGGCTTGCTCATAACTCCCCACAGTGTCAGCCATCACTCCTGTTTGGGGAATATTTTGGGAAGATGCGACAAAAGGATTTTGAGTTGTTGTGAGGGCTGCGGGTACTGCGGTTAGAGGTACGGAAGTCGGTTGTGCTGGAAATCTTGGGGATGGTGCAACGTCTTGGGTTTTACTGCTATCAACAGAAGTAACTAGTTCCAGCGATGAAGCGCGTATGTATCCGTCACCCTGAGCTTCCAGCTTATATCCATGCTCTTGCAGGTATTGCTGTACTAACTGGTCAGTACCAGCAGCATTGCCTACTACAAAAGAACTGCCAGCTGCGATCGCTTTATCTAGCAAGGGCACATAATGGTTTTTGAAGGTTTCGAGAATTTGTTGCTGGGTAACACCGCGCCAAGGACCAGAGCCTGACACAATTATGGTGTCATTGATAGAATATACTCCAGTATTTGGGGTAGTGTTACGGAAGCTGTCACCAGGGGCAAAGTAGTACAGCAGTATTAAACTGGAAACTTCCCCATCACCTCGTCATATTCTTTTTGAGCTTCCCCTATTGACAACCGTGAGTACACTTCCAGCGACTGACGAGAAGAATGTCCTGAGTAAGGTTGGATCAGTGCATCATCAATTCCTTGTTTTTTCAGCCATGTCAGCAGAAAATGGCGCAGCCTGTGAGGTGAGATAGCCCTATTTAGTCCTGCCGCCAGCACATACTTTTCTAGGATTTTTCTCACCCCTCGGTCACTATACTTGCGCTTCCACGACGACTCAAACAGGTAAGTCGCCTGTTTGCGCTGCATCGAATCTACGTGCATCGCCAAAACTTCCTTAAAACCTACAGGAAACGGAACAATTCGGTCTTTTCCCCCTTTCCCCTGGTTAATGCGAATCTGGCAGCGGACAAAATCTATATCTTCAAGGTGAATATTGATTAATTCACTAACTCTTACTCCTGTATAAAGTAGAGTTTTTATCATTACCATATCTTGCATATTACGAGTGTGCCAAACGGCTTCATAGTACCGCTGAATTTCTTCTTCAGTTGGCACATCAGGTAATAAGTCCGTTGATGTTTTAGGGGATTGAATCTCTAACTCAGTTCGCAAGTAGCGAAAAACGCTTTTTAAATAGGTGTAATCGGGATGTTCGCCACGCAGATATTTAGCTAACTCATGTGCTTTCTTTTTAGCTGGAGTCCGTTTAACATTCACATTCACGCAATTACCTCCACGGGAAACTCAATCAGTAATCGTTCATCTAGGTCTAACCTCCAAGTGCCATAGGGATTAACATGGTTATAAATGAGAGGTGTTAACGCCCGAAAGTCTTCTGTTTTCATTCGGGACATCCAAGTAGGTTCAGATAAAACCTGTTGAATCATCAAAGTATTGATATAAACCAAGCATATTTGTAATAAGTGAAGACACAATACCGACAATTCCTGTTCTTCAAGGCGGTTAGTGGCAACCTCTCCACCCTTGCCATAGAAAATAAAACTGTTAGCACTGTTCCAGTTTTCAACAACATTTAACCCCTCATTGATTTCACGGCGTAATGCCTCTGATTGCAGATATTGGCATAGAAAGATAGTTTTGATGGCTTTGATAATAAACTTTCTAAACCTACTCGACCAGGGTCTGCTTTGAGGTCACTAAAGGCAATACCAGTGTTGTCCCGTTGCAAAGTTGGAGCTTCCTTATATTCACTGCTATCAACAGCGTCTAAGAGAACATCTATTTGAGTCTTAGTTTCCCTTGAGAACTTTTGGAGCGTGCTAGAAAAGAAGTTCTTCTCGTATGTATGCAAAGCCGACCGGATGAGGCGATTAATTCGTAGGTTTGTGGGAGGTTCAATACGTTGAGAGCGAAACCGTTGAATAACTACGGCTTCTAGATGTTCAACATCCTGCTCGTGTCCTAATACCAGCTCCACCAGCCAGTTAGCCATTTCCTTCGCATCACAGACAGTGGCTTTACGGAAGCCCAAGAAGGAGCGGATTTCAGCACGGTGATATTTAATGCTGCGTCCCTGCCAATCATAGGCATGATATTCTTCACTCGGTACACCGACTTGTTTAGATAGATGGACAACAACAGGTTTTGGGATGTCACGAATGTGTTGAGGGAACCTGACTTCTAAGTGAAAGAATTTCAACAAAATTGCGAAACCCAGTCGGTTCGCACCAGTTTTGTTACCTAACAAGGCTTCTTCATCGGGAAGCAGTGTCCAATACTCAATTAACTCGTTTACTTCCCAATGTCGTTTCATTGTTTATTTTAAGATGTATCCTGATTACATTACCACTTCTTCAGCGCAAAAAGTTCCGGTTTTGACTATAGTCGGAACTTTACTACGGACAATGGTACAGTTTCAGGATTTTTTCCGTGGTAATCCAGACTGTAAACAGGTAAAGTGCCAACTCCCATAGAAAATTCGGTACTTTTTGGGCAAGTACAGAAGAAGAGTGAAAGCTGGATTTTTCACGCGCTGGCACGCTTCGCGTGCCCCAGAAACTTGAAAAGTTTAAAACCTAGTCCTGGAAAGACTTTAGAGCTACTTTGCCCCTGGTGACAGCTTCCGTAACACTACCCCGTATTAAACACCTTGGCAACAGATTTTCCCTTTCAAGTTCCACTTGACCGCTCAAGTTTAGCCGAATCCCGAAGAAATGTTGCCCAACATCTGGAAGCCGTACAGCGAGCGCGCACTCTCAAGCAGAAATTAGCCGAAACTCAAAACCGACTAACAGCTTTAAACCAGCAACTAGAGTCCCTACAAGCTCATCAACAGCAACTCCAAAAGCAAGTTAATACCTATCCAGACGGAGATTTCTACAGTTGCTTCTACCGCGACTACCACTCACTACAGGTGCAACTATTCCAACACGCTTGGGAGTTTCTGCAGCAAGAAACTCTCCGACGCAAAGATGATGTCATTAGGGCGCTAGAAACTTATGGAAGCGCTTTGACGGGAGTTGGGGATGCTTTGCTCAAACTAGAAACTGACTCTGAAACCATCTACCGTGACTTGAGTTTAATCTTTCCCGTCATTAGCTCTAGTTTGCAATCTGTACGCAATATGCTGCCAAACATCCACCCCAATAGCGTTAAGCTAGCGCTGGTGGATGAGGCGGGAACGACTCTCGTACATCAATTATTTCCCTTACTGGTGCGCTCAAAACAAGCAGTCGTAGCAGGCGATCCAAAACAAATTGAACCAGTGATTAATCTGTGCGACGATACCATCAAACAGTATCTTCAAACCGCTTTTCTGGAACAGGGCATGGGGAATGAAGACTATTATCGGTATGCCCCCACTGCTAAATACACAGCTACCGCTTATCATCGTGCTGCTGGTGCTAGTGGCACAGAAGGGGATTATGGCACTGGCATTGTCTTAAGGAATCACTATCGTTGTGCCGCACCCATTATCCAGTTCTGTAGTCCCAATTATCCCGGTGGTCTGCAAATCCTTTCAAATTCTGACAGTTCTGCACAACAGTCGCACCTGCTGGCTTACCACGTCGAGGGAACTCACTCCAATAACACCAATCCAGAAGAAATTGCTGCTGTAGAAGCAGTGATTGTGTCTCTAATCGCTGATGGCTACTCTATTGGCTCTCCCGACAACTCAAAGACAATTGGGGTGATGTCGCCATTTTTGCAGCAAGCGAACGCGTTGAGGTATCGACTGCAAAACCGTTGGAAAGGCTTTTCTTGGGATGACATTGGCACGGTTCACACCTTCCAGGGAGGAGAAAAAGCAGCCATTATCTTTTCTCCTTATCAGTGCCACCAAGAACATAGTTTTTGGTTCCTCAACCGTAAACCCAATTTGTTGAATACAGCCGTCAGCCGCGCTAGGGAATTGTTTGTTTTGGTGGGTAATCTCAGGGAACTAGAATTAGCAGGCGGTGAAACCAAGCGGTTAGTTGAACACATTCGGCAACATGGAGAAATTCGCACTTAGAGCGGCTTGAATGACCTCGTTTCAACATTTCTGGTCGGCAATAGTCGCTCACTTAACAAACTTTACATTCTGTTTGTGGCTGGATTTCTAGACTGATATAACTAAGGAAATAACATTGGTGTCAAATTTTCATTGCTATTAGTCTTGGAGAACTGGCATGGCGGGTGGTTCCAACATTGGATTAACTATTAACTTTAACGATCCAGAAGCAGATCCAGAAGAACGGGACGAAGAAGTCCAAAAACTCTTAAGTCAAATGAGAGAAATAGATGCGGTTGAAGCGCTTGAGCGCGTTCCTGATCCCAGTACTCCAGAAGGAAGCAAATCCTTAGGTGGATTTCTAGTTGGGATGTTAACTGCCCAGGTTAACCCGATTAACTTTATGGCTCTACTCAGATTCCTAAGTGATCGCTTGGTTGGCAAGCCAATTGAACTAGAAGTTGAGGCAAACGGTAAAAAACTCAAAGTTACTGCTAGCAGCCGAGAAGAACTAGAATCGGCTATTCAGGCAGCACAGAAGTTTATCTCATCATAGTAGGTTGACAGATATATATGTCAAAGTTTGCGCTTTTAGTTGGGGTTAGTGAATATGAGTATGAGTCTAACCCATTACCTAGTGCCTTAAAAGATATTGAGGTAATGAAGCAGGTTTTAGAAAATCCTTATATAGGCGGTTTTACAGAAGTAGAGCAACTGCTGAATCCTGATTTACTGGAAATGCAAAAAGCTATCGAAGCACTTTTCTCAAAGCGTCGAAGAGATGACTTAGTGTTGCTATATTTTTCTGGTCGTGCAGTTAAAGATAGAAATGACAAGCTTTTCTTAGCCACTCGCGTGACCTCACAAGAGATGCTTAAATCTACATCAGTACCAGCAAGTTTTGTACAAGACTTAATGGTTGATAGCCTTTCTAAGAAGCAAGTTATAATCTTAGACTGCTCATATAGTGGTGCTTTTGCTAAAGGGCTTGATGTGTCCAAGTCAGGATGGGTTGTTCTTACATCCTGTACTTCAAGCCAGAATTCCCTCGAAAAACCAGAATTGAAGCTTTCTATTTATACGAACTATTTGGTTGAAGGATTAGAAACAGGTGCAGCAGATAGAGATAATAATAGCGAAATTTCAATTGATGAACTTCATGAGTATGCAAGAAAGAAGGTTCAGCAAAATTCTCCTATAATGAAACCACAAATATTTGCTGGAGAAGAGGGTTACAAAATACTGCTTGCCAGAGCTTCAATAGATGATTTAAGGATTAGGTATCGTAAGGAGGTTGAGTATTATGCAAGTAGTGGCAATATCTCCTCAGTTAGTCGTCGTCTGTTGGAGGTTCTAAGAGATAGTTTAGAAATATTACCAGAAGAAGCTGCTGAGATTGAAGCTGAGGTTTTAAAGCCTTATCAAAATTATATAGAAAAACTTCACCAATATAAAAGAAAGTTATTTGAAAAAGCTCAATCAAGTTATCATCTTGATGAAAAATTGATTAAAGAGTTAGATGACTTTCAGCAAGCTTGGGGATTGAGAGACGATGATGTAGAGCCAATTAAAGAGCAAGTCAAATTGCATATAAAAGAACAGTATGAAGAAAAGCTGAGACAATACGAGCAGATTTTTATTGAAACTACTCAGCGAAACTATCCACATACTGATGAGGATAAGAATGGGCTGCTTTTTATACGACAAGTTTGGAAGCTTAGAGATGAAGATGTTTCTCGAATTGAGGCAAGAATTAACGAAGAATTTGATCAGCAATATCAAGAGAAAATAGAGCAGTATAAGCAAATGTATATAGAGGTAGTAAAACTAGAACAGCCTTTAAGTGAGATGACTCGCAATAGACTAAATGGTTTTCAAAGAGTTTTAGGTTTAAGAAACGAAGACGTAACTTCTATTGAAGCTGAACTTACTGCTCAGATTGCAGAGGAAAGTAACACTGAGCAATCAATTACTAAGAGTATAACGTATGATTTCCGTGGTGCAAGTGTTGGGAATTTAGCCCATATTGTTCAATCGAACCAACGTAATAATCAAATTCAATAGGAGGAAATGCTATGTCGGAGGTTCCTAAGTTCGATTTCCGTGGTGCAAGTGTTGGAAATTTTGCAGAAACTGTTCAGGGTGATCAGAAGTCCATTCAGCATATATATGCACCAGAGCAAAAACAGACTCTTGCTGAAGCTGCTGCCCAAATCCAACAACTTCTCAAACAGTTAGAACAGACTAATCCTGCTGCTACTGAGGCTGAAAAAATTGCCTATGTCAATGATAAAACCACCCCCAGTTTCAAGCGTCGTGTTACTGGTGCATTGCAGGCGAGTGGTGAAACAGCGATTGACGAGTTTATCTTGGAAAACAAGTATCTCAAAGTTGCGAAAGCGGCTGTAAAAGGCTGGTTCCAACCAGGTAGTTAAGTCTGTTCGTGTTGTTAGCGACATAACAACCTATGAGGAAATGTAAGTCCAAAAACGGGACGTAAAGCAAAATATGAGGCAGTTTCCAGTGATTAGAGAAGCTTGCACCACAATTTATTTGGTGTAAGTAGTTCACTAGCGTTGCAGTCCTCGATTCTTTTTCTTTTCTTCTTCTAGAAGTTCCAGCCTCTCAGTACGTAAATACTCCAATAGTTCCGCATTCCAATCAAGTGCTTGTGGTCGCACTATGGTTGTTTGTGGCAGCAATTCTTTTATGGCTTCTGCCGTCTTCTGTCCTGCGACATCGTTATCGTAGGCAGCAATAACTTTGGGAACTTTAGAGAGAAATTCCAACGGCAGGCTTCTGGGGCTATCTGCCGACAAAAACATTGTCCGCTTCTGGGGCATTCCAGACCGCAGGGCAACAGATAGTGCGGCAACAGATAGCGCATCGATCGGAGATGGAGAGAGGACACATGAATGTATTTCATCTGTTGATTGACCGCCCAAGCGGAAGTAAAACCATCCCTCCGTTCGTTTTGTGCCAAGCGCGTATCCCATAAACGAATTGTTTTCTCCTCGCGTCCCTCGCAAAAACGCGCCTGTAATGATTGAGGATTGGGTATCCCCAGTCCCATGACCCCGATACTCAGTACCCGTTTCCTCAAGCGTTCGCATGGTAAAAACAGCGTTTTGCTGGTCATCAGCATAAAGCCATCCCCGTTGGTGAAGGGCAATGATAAAGTTTTCAGGCAGTCCCCTAGCTTTAGTCAAATAATTCTGTACTACTAGCCACTTTGACTCATCCGGGGTTGGTGGCACAAACTGTGGTACGGGTTCTTCTTGGACTATTTTGGCAGCTTGGTTTTGTGCGTAAGCTCTGGTAGCTCGCAGCATCCCCTCTTCATCAAAGCGATCGTGCAACCAGGCAATAGAAGACCGAAAATTACACCCCGAAACGTGCATCACCAAATCAATAGCCCCACCACCGCCCCGCTGATCATTGGGGAAGAAGTCGTAGAATTTCGACCCATCTATATCAATAATGTGTCCAAGTCCAGTCCACTTCCTCCCGTCTTTTTTGTCTGGGTTTAAGCCAAGATGCCACGCCACATCTTCTAGGGGTAACTCCCTTAATTGGTCAGCTTCTTGTTTCCACTGGTAATTAAGAGCTTCCAGTTGTGCGACCCTTTGTTCCAACTGTTGCCGCAATTTCTCAGAAGCTAGAGCCTTTTGAGATGCCCGTTTTTCTTGCTCTATAATCCGACGGCGGTCTGCCAGCTGGTGGTTGATGGCTTGAATGGTAGGGTCTGCCTTTATGCGCTCAAACAATTGCTGTGCAGTCTCCCCCTGTTTTGGTGCCAATCTGTCTAATTCCAGCGTCAAAGGTTCCTGGTTGACAGCTGAGTAATATTCCTTAACTTTGGTGTGGGTGGCTTTGCTGCCCTTTACCCCGCGTTCAATGCCCAAAGGTGCCAGCGCAGTTGCATAAGAATCTTGAAGCTTGGACAATTTAATGCTGGCTTGTCGCCCATCACCCCCAAACATCGCTTTATGGCTTAATTGTTTGGTTTTGTCGTTGATGGGGACAATGTAAGCATGGATGTGGGGGGTCGCTTCATCTAAGTGCAACTCGGCGCGAACGCATTTATCGCCATAATTCTCTTGCAGCCACTGGCGAGATGCATTGGCAAAGTCCCACATTCTCTGCTCATCCCACTCACCAGCGAGTGATGGTGAATGAGGACGAAAATATTCCGGAGATGCACTCAAAAAAATTTCGCTGCACAGCACTGCATCTTTACGCGGTTTGTGTAAAGTGGATGAAGCTATTTTGGCTTTTACTATTTCTTCCAAAGATGAGCCATTACTGTTTCCCAGAAGCCGAATATTTTCTTTATTGCGGTTGGCATTTGGGGTATCCTTCAGGCGGGCAGTGTGTGCCTCACTGCCACCAACGCTACCAAAAGTCTTGAGCTTTTCAACGCGCAAGATTGCTAATGCTGTCATTGTTCCCCACCAGCTGTTGCTCCACCACTGTCTCTGATGAATCAAGTATTCCCAAATCGCTTGCGGAAGTAACACATAGCAGCTGCTCCGCGACAACTCCCAACAATGCCCCGCAGGGCGAACGAAACTTCTGTGCCCCTACGGGATGGGCGTAGCCCACCCCGTAGGGGCACAGAAGTGTAGTACACCACCAATATGGTAGCCCTACCCGAAAACCCCTTTGCGGTAGTCATGCCGGGAGCGCCAAACCAGGGGTTATGTGTGGCGAAATCGCCTGCGTGGATTGACTTTGGGTCGCAAGGGCGACTGTTTCTTTGGGTTGTGCAGTGACACAGTTAAGGCACAATTCGGATACTCAAGTATTCAAGCCTGACTCCATGGTATGGCACAGATCTGTCACAGATAAGGCGTGTTTGCCGTGCCCTAAAAGGGGTCGGTTTGATTAGATGAAAATACTGGTGTTTTCAGCGATGACGGATTAATAGGATACGCGGTTAGATTGGTGCTGTGAAGCAATTATTTTTTGTCAATCAGCCTATGGCAGCGTCCTATACTCTCAATTTATCAATTGATTTTGGTGGGTCAGGCAGTAAAGTCATTTATCAATTTGGGGGAGGTAAGCTTCAATACATGATGCTGCCACCAGGGCTGGAGGAAGTATCGAAGGAAGATTTCAAGCGCTACAAAGACCTGCAACTTTGGAGGGGTGACCCAAAGCCAGAGGATGACGCTTGGTTGGAATGGAAGGGCAGTATCTATGTAGTGGGTAATTTCGCCCTTGAGTTTGCAGCCCAAGATAGGATTAGGGAGAAAAAGTACGAGAATGCGCTATACAAAGCACTGGCAATTGTTGGCATAATTCTGGAGAAGCATCAAGTAGGTGGCAAGAAACGCAAGGCAGAATCCCCCAAGATTATCTTGCACTTGGCGATGCTTCTGCCCTGGAACGAATACAACGACCACCAGCGGTTTCGTGAGCAATTTTCTTTGATGCTCAAAAACTTCAAATTCCGAGGAGTGGCGTGGGATATTGCCCTATGTACTTTTTTGTGCCAACCGGAAGGTGCGGGATTGTTGGCGATTCGGATCAAGCAGAAAGGTAAGCCTTGGTTTACTGAAAACTCTGTGGCGTTGTTGATGCTTGGACACCGCAATTGCACATTGTTGTATTTTGAAAAAGGTATACGCAAAATTTCTGATAGTCCGCTACTGGGATTTAGCACCTTTTTGGATGATGTTTGTTCAAGAGTATCTGGAATTGAGCGCGACAAACTGGCAGCAGCAATCTTTGAAGGGTTGTACCAGTCCCGATACAAAATCTATAAAGAGAAACAAACGATACATCCAGAATGGAAGGCATTAGAAGTCATTAAAGCGTTGGCAACAGCGCGTGACCCCGAATTACGAGCAAGGGAAGTCAAGGATATTGCGTCCGCAATTGATAATGTTATACCGAACTATTGGTTGACTCTCCGTAAGTGGCTTGATTCTAAAATGCCAAAGTTTCCCTCGGAGGTGATTGTGGGTGGAGGTACGGCGGTATTCCTGGAACCAGAGTTGGAGGAATACTTTAATTGTGAAATCTATGATGATAAGCGAGATGTAGAGAAACGCCCGCAACGATACACTTACCGAGATAGTATGGTTAAGCACGCTGATTTGGTGTGGTTGGGTGATATTCAAACCCAGATAGAAGGCACATTTCGCTTTGGATTTGACGAACGTTTCAACCAACTGCTGTCATTTCGGCTGCTTGATGCTTTTGGAATGATGGACCAGCTTAAGGATACTGTGAAAGAGGCGGTGCAGAATGCCCAAAGCTAAAGCCAACAGAGTACGTAAAAGCTTGTCCCTACCTCGCTTTACTCCTGATGAGGGCACTCCACTGGCTCTCGTTGCGGATTACCTCAACGGGCTAGAAAAAGAAGAGATGCCAAAGCTAGTGCGCGAAATGCTGGTGATGTGTTTGTTGCCACTTGCCAAACACCACTGTGGGCAGTTTACTCAAAAGCAGGTGCGTGATGCCTACTTAATAGCACGGCGGATGGCGGAGAACCATTTTGGCATTATGGCTATTGAGCTAGGTTTGGATGCTAGCGTGTATGCGTATGTGCCTCAACCATTGTCGAATCCTACCGTTGTTGATGGCAATGGGGGTAATGGCAGTACGCCGTCGCCTGCAGTTGAAGTGTCAGAAGAGGAATCAACATTATATGATTCTAGCCTGATTTCGGGGCAGGTGGACTCTGGCTTTATGGGCAGCCTTTTTGGGTAGAGGTGCATTGATATGAATAACACTGAATTTAAGTTTGATCCAATGTTGACCGTTTGGGAGGCGCGGATATGATACCGTTGGCGAATTCCCAAAACATCTAAACTGAACGGGTCAGTTCAACAATGAAACGATTGAGAGCTTTTTGAGCAGTTTTATACCCAGGTGCTTGTTTACCTAACTTCAGTTCAGACAAAACACGGTCACGTAAAATTTCAAGTTCTGCAACCATTGGCAGAGCAATAGACTGTTCTGTAATAACGGGATTAGATGTTTGATGAAAATCCTCTTGTCGTGTATTACACGGAGGAGGTTCGTTTTCTGGTCGAGTCTGAGTGAAATTTTCTGAGTCTAACCGTGTAATACTCGGTAGATTCTTATGCCTAGTAATGTGTTCTAAATAATCAGCCCTGGTTAAGCCTAAGCATTCAGAAGCAATACCAATAGCCTTCCAGGTTTCATCAGTTAATCTCAATGAACGAACTAGACGATAATCTTCATTCTTGAGAGCAAATTTCCCCTGAATATCTCGTTTTAGCATCCCAACTTCCGTGTATGACACCGTCTTAGTTTAACCTGAAAACCAGGTCTCTCACCGAGTAATACACGGAAAAAGCAACAGATTATTTCGTAGGATTTAAATGTTTGGTTCTGCCAGAAGCGCAAAGTGTGAGGAGCGAGTTTTAGCCCGTGGTATCTCCTCCAACCAAGCGAAAACTCGACCTAGATTGATAGCGGCTGCCGTCAGGATATGCTGTAAGTGAGTTTTAGCTAGCCCAATATAACGGCAGTCGCGCATTTCAAATGCTCGGATTCCTTGAGAGATAGTTCCTTCAATACCTGAGCGCAGCCCATACTGTTTTTGAAACTGTTCAGTTTTTTGTCGTTCCCTGGCTTTTTGAAGAGCTTCGTAATCGGATTGCACCTGTATGGTTAACCCACGAGGGTTTGTTTTTGCACGAGTGCATTGAGACCGAACCGGACACGCTAAACAATCACGCTGCCGAAACTCGACGTAAATTACGGGTTTTCCATAAACGTCTTTATTCTTTTTCCAAAGGTAACTACGCTTACCTTGAGGACAATATACGGCTTTATGCTCCCAATCTATTTTAAAATGAGATAAATCAAATCCAAGACCTGCTTTTGCTTGCCATCCAACGTTGAGGGCTACTGGCCCGAACAAATCAATGTTATAGTCTCGCTGTGAGCTAGAAAGCAATTGGGAAGAAGTATACCCTTGATCAACCAAATGCTGTTGAGGTAAAAGGTCTTTCTGCTCCAGAGCTTGATGAATTGAGGGAACAACCGTTTGGTCTTGACTTGTAGCAGGAGTAGATTCTACATGAGTAATGATATGAGGTAAATTTTCATCACAACTTTCTGTTAGATGCACTTTGTACCCTGTCCAGTTGGTAGTGCGCTTAGTACTATTACGCGCTTCTAAGTCGTAGGGTGAGCGAATTCGTAGTGCCGAAGGCGGGCCATCTTTTTCATTGCGTAACTGAATTTTCTCTGTTGGTGCATAGTATTGCTGTAACCAGACCTGACGCAAAACTTCTACGGCTGGCAGTTGTCGCAATTCAACGGGTGCTGTTTGAGAATAGATAGCATCAAGTAAATCAAAGCCATCAGCCCCAATTGTCACAGCCAAAGCTTCTCGTTCTGGAGCCGTTCTGGGTAGTCGGGAATCTTCAAAGCGTTTGCTATAGCGGTCATACCATTCGGGGGGAGCCAATGACTTCAGCCAGGTGGGTGCTATTTCTGCCACAGCATTTAAAGTATACCGCAGGGTTTCTCCCAGATGTTCCAGTCTTGTTAACTCTCTGACCACCGCTAGTATATGAGTTGAGTCAGTGCGCTGTTTTCCTCTTGCTGACAGCAGTTTGAGTTCCTGAAATCTCAACAGCATCTTGTCTAGTATTTGCTGCTCAATACCACCTGAGATCAATCGATCACGGAATTCGCTTAAAATACTAAAGTCAAAACCTGGATCTGTTAACTCCAACGACAAAGCATATTTCCAATCAATCCGTCCTTGCACTGCTTGGGCTGCTTGCCTGTCTGAAAGATTTTCTAAATATTGCATCACCAGTACCATTGCCAAACGCCAAGGTGCAAGTGCAGGTTGACCGCGTTGTGGATAAAGCGATGCGAAATCTTCATCCTGATAAAATACCCCAAGTTCATCACGCAATCGCATATATAAATTACCTTTGGGAAACGCGGCTTTGGCTACACGTACCGTTTCATTGGGAACAGGAGGAATTTTTTCCGGATGTAAGCACATATACTGCCTCCAAAGGTATTTCTTCTAGTTTATTGATAATTGAGGCAGCTAAGTTCATTTTTTGTTACCGTGTATTACATGGTGGAGTGTAGCTCTCTTTATCATGTAATACACCGTAAACTCTCCGTTTTTATGTTAAGTAATATTTCGCCAACGGTATCCGGATATTGGAACAAAGGGTGGGATGAGCCAGATAGCGACCAGCATCATCGAGGGGCGGGTAGTTTTGAACCGCTTTGTATTGAGAAAGCACGCTTATAGAGCAACAGAACTTGGCTTTTTGGATTCATCCGATAGAGAAAAAGTACGCAATCGATGTTTAACCGATGGCGAATATATGTTTGGGTCGGAGGAAACACCGGGATGGATGATTGGGCAGAAGATATGAGTTGTATATCTCCCTATCCAAAAGAACCTCTATGGATGATGGTGAAGATACCAGGTGGTACAAGGCGGCATTATAATGATGAGCTAGCTGTTTGTGCTATCGGCAGCCACATTGTTTGACTATAAGAGTAAATTGTTAAATCAAATCATCAAGCTGCCTGGTTAAAGCGCCTTGCAAATCGACGCGGTTATCGTCATATATAATCACAGTTCGGGGGTCGGAATGGCGGCTTAATTTTTGAGTAGCTCGAATATTACCATTATTTTGGTTCAGCGCTTCGGTAATAGCGCTATGCCTTACCCGGTGGGGACTCATCTGCTTAGAAATCCCCGCCAACTTGCAATATTTGACAACAATTAGACGTATTGCTTCCCCAG
This sequence comes from Mastigocladopsis repens PCC 10914, assembly GCF_000315565.1. Taxonomy (NCBI): domain Bacteria; kingdom Bacillati; phylum Cyanobacteriota; class Cyanophyceae; order Nostocales; family Symphyonemataceae; genus Mastigocladopsis; species Mastigocladopsis repens. The sequence continues at coordinate 84,691 of NZ_JH992900.1, forward strand.
TTAACCTATTACCAAACCTTACTGGGTCAAGGGAAATAAAAATTGGTTCGTTGGGCTTATCAGAGGCATTAGATGCTTGCAACCAATCAGAAATTGAAGAAGCAGTTTTTTGAGAAATTGTCACCAACTCCCGTTCCCCATTGCGCCCCTTACCGCTAACCGAGATTTGACATCTGGCATATTTAAAATGCTTCACATCCAAACTGGGAATCTCGCCGCGCCGCAGGGCATTACTCCAAAGCAACCGCATGATGGAATAATCGCGCTTCCCTGCAAGAGTCGAAGTATCGATTGCCTCAAATAACTTAATAACCTCCGGAACCTCTATCCCCTTAGTATCCCGATAGGGTTTAACTTTCTCATTTTTAATAACTTCCAGGTCGTAATCGCAAATACCAAAAATCTGCCCCATTTCCACCAAAGACTTAATCGCTGCCAGGCGGCGGTTAATCGTCGCTGGCGCTAAACCTTGCTCGAAAAGATGGTTGCGGTAGGCGACCACCACCGCGATCGCCTGCGTTTTGGACAGTGATAAAAATTCGCGGGCGAGGTCCGATGTTAATTCACGACCGGGAGCAATGAGGCTAAAGAAATTTCGCAAGTCATGAGAATAAGCCCTGCGGGTGTGTTCGGAGCGTTTTTGCGTCAGTAACACTTCGAGAATTTGTTTACTATCGCTCTGTGTAATTGCACTGGCATAGGTGAGAGAGCGGAGCGTGATGATACCAGACATAGACGTGTGTCCGTTGATTTAGGCGGCTTGTGCGCGTTAAGTGCTTGTTAAAATGTTGATTTAACCAAGCTGATAAATCAGCAATCCCAGAAAAGTCTAGTAATGCTTCTCCTAAATTCTCTAATTGTTCAATCGATAATCCTTTAATTCGCTCAATTAATGATGCATCAATCTCACCAATACGGCGATTGAGTTGACGTAGAACTAGACGTTGTTCTCCTTCTTTCCTTCCCTCTTGTTTAGCTCTTTCCCGGTCTTGTTGATAAAGTGGTTGTAGTCGCACCCATTAACTTTCTCTAATCATAAATTGGAGTTTTAAATATTATCAAATTCTGTTGATCCAAGTCGGAGAGGTTATCCCCAACTTGGTTATAAATTAATTTAATGATGATGATTTATCCTTATTGTTGGTTTAACCAAGTTTCTAAATCAGCAACACTAGAAAAGTCTAGTAATGCTTCTCCTAAATTCTCTAATTGTTCAATCGATAATCCTTTAATTCGCTCGATTAATGATGCATCAATCTCACCAATACGGCGCTTGAGTAAGCGTAGAACTAAACGTTGTTCTCCTGACTGTACAGCTTGTTCCCTGTCTCTTTGATAAAGTGGTTCTAGTCGCATAATTAACTCCCTATCATCTTCTTCTAATTCTTGATTGACTCTCAAGTTTTCGCGCAAGTTGTAAACTAATTCGAGTGTTGCTTTCTGGTATGGATGATTTAATGGTAACGCTTGCAACTCGACAATCGCTTGTGACTGCACACTTCCCCTTCCCAAAAGCCTCACCCATAACGTCTCCGGTGTTTGCGGTAGTTGGTGTATCGCCACAATTGCTGTCCGCAAGGCATCTGGCAGAAAATGTACTCCCGACAACCAACCTTCTTTTTGAATAGTTCCAAAGCTAGACAATCTAGTTTCAGATACGGTAGGTGTAAGAACCCACAATTTGGGAATTTCTGACTCCTGAAGTTTGGTTTTATTTGCCTTAGCCTCTCGTCGCACGAGAGCCTTTACTTCTAATAATTTTAGAATACAGTCGCATATTTCATCGGTAGAAGCTGGATTACGGAATGGTTCTATTATCGCAGGATGTTCAGCAAATCTTCCTAGCAAACCCAGTACTTGTAAATTGGAGCTTTGCTGTTTAGAAGGAGTGAAGAAAACATCTATTTCTTTAATCTCTCCTGAAACTTTTTCTGATGACTTGACTTCTCCGTAATCTTTTAGTAATTCTTCCAGATAGTCCTTGGCGAATTTGTCATGTATAAAGCGCGTCATTCAAATTGAATATTGGGAATGTTCTTGAATATAGTTAATAATATTAATCTATTGGAAATGATAAGTAAATAACTAATTTATCAATTTATTGAGCCATTGATGATAATTCCAAGTAACTTGATGGTGGAGAGATAGAACGAATATTTGTTGTTGGATTATCTACTAATTAGAAGTTGGATACTGTAGTCTCTATATATCAATGCTTTTGGATATGTAGGTTGGTTTTGGATGTGTTGGGTAAGAGTGCATATATTCCCCAAAAAGTGCAATTTCTCCAACCCAACCAACAGTCCAACCTAATCGACTAATCTGTAACTATCTTCGCCTATAGAAATGGCTTTTTCTTTTTGCACAAGTAGCTTGAGTGATTCGCGTATTTGTACTTCCGATACGCCCTTGAATTTACTACCTGCATTCTGTTTAATTTGACGTGGAGTCTTTGCACCTTTCCCCTTGAGATAATCAACCAGTTTGGTTTGAATCTCGGTTAGTTTGATGTCTGGACTTGCTTGATTGTCATCACTAGCATTTTCATCAACCCGATAAGCAGCTTTACCCTTCCACAACTTGAAGAACAACTTTACCTGCCGTGCCACCTTGCTCTAAGCGCTGATGGGCTTGTGCTACTTGATTTAAAGGCATGACAGAATCAATGACAGGACGTAACTGATTGCGCTCAATTAGATATTTGAGGGCATCTAATTTCGCACGATACTGGGGTGTAAAAACAAAATGCACAGTGAGGTTCTTACCCCAGGCTTCGAGTAATGACTGAGGGGTTGCAATATCTACAATGGAGACGAGCCGACCATACGGACGGATAACGTTTAGACTCCGCCCAATCGTATCTCCACCAACTGTATCTAGCACCAAATCGACACCTTTGCCGTTAGTAAAGCGTTGAATGACCTCAACATAATCTTCACCAATGTAATCAATCACATAATCAGCACCAAGCTTTTTGACCAAATTGTGGTTCTTGGCACTACAGGTTGTGAAAACATAAGCGCCCATTGCTTTTGCTAGCTGAATGGCAAATGAACCCACACCACCAGCCCCGGCATGAATCAAAACCGACTCACCCACTTGCAACTGACCTCTGGTGACTAAGCAGTCCCAAGCTGTTCCCGCAGCCAACGGAAAACAGGCAGCTTCAGTATGCGATAGGTTTGTGGGTTTTTTCGCGACAATCTGTTCATCTGCAACGTGATATTCTGCATAACTGCCAAAGTCGCCGAAAAGCTGCGGGGAGTAGTACACTGCGTCTCCAACTTTGAATTGTTTGACGGATTCTCCTACAGCTTCAACCACACCAGAGATATCTACACCGAGGATGGCAGGTAGTTTCACCAAATGCTTGTAATCACCGCGACGAGTTTGATAATCAACCGGATTGACCGACGTTGCATGAATTTGAACTAACACTTGATGCGGCTTTGGCTCTTGTTTGGGGACTTCTTGAAGTTCAAACCCATCAACATCACCAAATCTCGTCAGCACAAGAGCTTTCATCAACTGCATAATTGATTTCCCTATCCTTTAGAATTAACTTAAAGTGTTCTTGCTTTGCTATCCAGCATAGGGATGTATTTTAGTAACCCACAAGTAAGCACCATTTGGTAGGGTAGGAACCGTTTGGTAACAAATGACTCAACAGCAAGCTCATAGCCGAGAAAAAAATTTTGCTCCTCCTGAGAAAGTCAACGTTGAATCTCAGCCGACAGTTGCCTATATTGTCGAACACACCCTAGGCTGTAAGTGGATGCTGGAAGTTCTTCGCTTGATTCGCACAGGCGTTAATCGTCCAGGCGCAATGACTCGTTCAGTAGATGGATTAACGACGAAAGTACTTAATGAGCGGTTATCTGATTTGCTTAATTTTGGAATTGTTGAAAAAATTGCTTATCCAGAAATTCCGCCTCGTGTCGAATATATGCTGACTGATTTTGGTCAGCGCTTCGTCAAAATCTTAGACATACTTGATGAGCTAGAGCAGTTCCGCAAAAGCAACTGAATACCGTCCTCTTCCTCGTTTTTGGTATCAGTGGAGGTAAGTGCTAGTTGGCGCTCTGGTATAAAATTGCTACAACCTATATATATTAAGGGTTTTTACCCTTTATTGCCGACAATACAGGAGCTCGGCGAAATGCCAACTTTTATTAAAAAAGATGAAGTTGGACTGGGTAAAACCATCGAAGCAGGACTCATTCTCAGCGAATATTTAGCAAGAGGGATGGTTCAATCGATACTGGTGCTTACCCCAGCTTCCCTCGTCTCCCAATGGCAAGGAGAATTAGCTTCAAAATTTGGCATTTCCTCTATCACCACTGATGATGACAGCAGACAACAAAACCCCGAAGAATTTTGGACAGCTAATCAGAGAATCGTAGCATCTCTCAACACCGCTAAATCAGCCAAACACTATCCCCTAGTCACTTCACGCAACTGGGATTTAGTCATTGTTGACGAAGCGCATCACCTGAAAAACCGCAATACACTCAACTGGAAACTTGTCAATGCCTTAAATAAAAGATTTATGTTAATGCTCACCGCCACACCAGTGCAAAACTCTTTGGTGGAACTATTTAATCTTCTGACTCTGTTAAAACCGGGTTTACTCAAAACCGAAGCAGACTTCAAGCGAGAGTACGTTTCCAGTAAAAACGGACGAATTCCCAAAAACCCAGAAAAACTGCGAAGTCTGATGCGGGAAGTGATGATCCGCAACACTCGTTCTTTAGTTGATGTGCAATTACCCAAACGCTTCGCCACCACCATCACTGTCACTCCAACTGAAAGCGAACGGAAACTCTATCGAGATTTAAGCAACTTTTTACGGGATAACTCAGAACACCTCGACAAGTTTTCCCGTACTAGTTTGTTAATGCGTGCAGGTTCCAGCGTTAATGCTTTGGTTGAATCTCTAAAAAATCTCTCCAAAAGATTACCTAGTGACGAACTGAAAACATTAACTCGACGTGCGGCGCAAATTAAACAAGTAGAAAAAGCACGTTCTTTAGTAGAGTTACTAAAAAAATCATCTCAAAAAACCATAGTATTTACCACCCACAAAGCCACATCTGCATATTTAGCTAAAACGTTTACCGAAGCAGGTATAGAATTTGCTGAATTTTTAGGGGATATGTCATTAAAGCAGAAAGATGCATCAATTGAAGCTTTTCGGGATAGCGTTCCAGTTTTACTGGCATCCGAGACGGGGGGAGAAGGACGTAATATTCAATTTGCGAACGCTATAGTCAACTATGACTTACCCTGGAACCCGATGAAGATTGAACAACGTATTGGGAGGATTCACCGGATAGGACAGACACAGGATGTCTTTATTTTCAACTTTTGTCTGAAAGACAGTATTGAAGAATATATCCTGCGGATATTACACGATAAAATCAATATGTTTGAACTGGTGGTGGGGGAAATAGAAACAATATTGGGGAACGTGGATGATGAATTTGATTTCAGCGAGGTCGTGATGGATATTTGGCTGAAGCATCAATCTAATGATGAGATAAATACGGCTTTTGAGAAACTGGCGGATGATTTGCTCAAAGCTAAAGATAAATATCGAGAAACTCAAGAACTGGATGAGCAGATATTTGGAGAAGATTTTGAAGCTTAAGAAATCAAGTCTTTATTAGTCAGCCGACAAATCCCTATTTCCTGGATAATAACTCATATTTGACAATTCGTGCAGTGTATGCAAACGGTCGAAGATCCAATTATCAGAACTCTAGAAACAATCATTTCTACCTATGATGGAGTAGCAGAATTAGTAGATGAAAAAACTCTAAATGTGCTGTTACCAGAAGAAATAGCAACAGCTTTAAAAATAGAAGAAGAAACAACTTTTAGTACGGCAATCGATACTCCCAACAGTCAATTTGTCAGCTACAATTCAGAACTCCTCAATAGATTCTCAGAAATTCTGGCTGATTTAGGAAGCGTGACTGCTTTGGGGGTGAAATATGATGGTTATCTCAAAACGACAGGATTTGAAAAACTCATCACACAAAACATTGTGCCTCATAATGGTTTGATTCGCTTTGTTGATGCCAAACCAGAAATGACCCGTTATATCTTGTGTAATGTCGCTTACACAGCAGAGGCGGATGAGAAAAGAATTGGGATGGTGTCATTTATTATTAATGAATTAACAGGAGTGACGCCTGTAGACATTGGCGATGCTTTATTTTGGGAATCAGATAAAATTCCTGTGGATGATAATTCCCTACCTCAGAAAATGTCATCAGACGAATTATCTGCCATTATTGAGAAAACATCTGGGTCGTTAATACAAGCAGAATTAGAAAATTGGCAAGCAAAGTTATATCGAGCTTTAGCCAGGGATGAAGAAAGACTGAAGAATTATTATGGCACTATTAGCGCAGAGATTGCTGCCAAGATTGAATACAAAGGTTTGAGCGGTGATGACAAAGAAAAAGAGTTAGCACGGATAGAAGCAACCAACCGCGAGTTGGAGAGGAAACTTGCAGATATCAGAGAACGTTATGCTCTTAAAGTTCAAGCGAATCTTTACAGTGCAATGATTCTACATTTACCCACAGTACATATTAATTGTACGTTGCAAAGGAAGAAAGCGAAAAGAGAGGTCACGCTGGTATGGAATCCTTTTACTAAAATCATTGAACCGTTGCGCTGTGAAGTATCGGGACAGCCAGTTTATGAGTTTTATTTAGATGATAAAGATGCGAAAATTATTGGAAGTGCAAGTTGGAATTGACCTCTCCCCGCCATGAATGACGGGGATTATAGGGTGATCGCCGAGAGGTAGAGTCCTAGCTGTGCCTCTACTTTTTTGAGTATGTTCGCGCTGCCGTTAACATTTATGTATTACATAACATCTACAACGCTTATTTAATAAGCATTATTATGTCGTGTAAACTTTCTACAGCATAGACATTCTCTGAAACTAAAAATGCTTTGCTATTTGTAGAATGTTGATTTTTTTTTGCAAACATCAGAGCTAACGCTTATGAGTTTTGAACTTTTCAATATCTGTCTCTCCAGAAAATAGAAACTTAAAAAATGATTGTCCCTGAAAACGGCAGGTTTGCTGAATACTGAGCAGTACTAAGTAATTCCGAGTAGCTGACTCGTGAAAAGGAGATGATGATATATCTCGTTGTATTGCAAGATGTCTAATAGCTCTTTCAGCTACATTGTTATGCCAGGGAATTTCATCTTCTTCTAGAAATCTAAATAGACTATCTCGATATCTGTTAAATCGCTTTTGATATTTGATCACTAGATGAGATCTATAATACTTGTCAGTAATAACTCTTTTGTAAAAATGCTCAACTTCTTTTTGAAAGTTATTTAACATTATCTTTTTTAAACCACATTTTTGTATGGTTTCCATAATTGGAATGATTAAGTTTTTTACCTCTAACACAAATGTTTCATATTCAGTGTCAAATGGTGTTTCTCTAAGGTCATCATTAAGATCCCGGATGAGATGAACCCAACACTTTTGTTGTCTGCATTGCACTGAATCATAGCCAGCATAAAAATCTGACACAAGGATACCTGTATATCCAGATAATAGCTCATGTACAATTGTTGCTTCCCTAGTCTCACTAAGTTTGAAGACTACATATTTTTCATTTGTGAAAACCCATCCATACCAGTTAAATCCCTTGATATTAATTGTTGTTTCATCTACATGAATTATAGGACTTTTTAATAAAGACTGAATTAGAAATTTTTCTGTTACAGAATAATACTGTGCAAAATCCTTAATAAAGGTTACTATCGAGCCCGCAAGTATTTTTTCACCAAACTGCTCTTGCATCATTTCGCTAATGCTTTCATATGGTAAGCGCATAGCTACTCGATGATAAATCAGCCAAGACTTAAATCCATGTCCGTAAAGCTGTGAATGTCCATATCTAGCAATAGTTGGTGGATTATAAAACTTGCAGCATTTCGGGCAATAACCTTTGTTACCTAAATATTTTATAATTGTTTTTCTAACACCATTCTTGGTTAAGACTAAATCAATGATAAGCCTTGTAGACAGTTTTGCTGTAATTTTCAGGGGAATATTGTTGCAAATTGGACAATTCTCTGCGGCAGTAACTTGGAGTATTTTAGTTGCTCTAGGATTAATTCTCCTCTGACCTTCATACCCCTTTTTTATACCACGCTTTTTCTTTTCTTCTTCATTACTAATTTCCTTTGTATCCTGTCTAAAATTTATTTTATTTTTATCATAGTTCATATGAGCAAATTTCAACATGGTCTCAAATTGGCTAGAAACTTCAATAGATATTTGAGTTTTTTGTTTTTTATGTTCCTCAGCAAACTCTACTTCAGATAAAGTATCAGCCGAAGTTTTTATTTTAGAAAGTTCATCCACTAGCAACTTTAAAGCATGACAGTCTTCAGCATTGTAGGTGAGTAAGCAATTTTTGTATCGAACTTCACCCGTTTCTTCCCAAGAATATCGCCATACAAGGCTCTGAAGACCAGATGCAACAGACGATGTCCATGTTGCTCCAATAAAATGACCAATCTCCTTCAACGTATTTGAGTAAACTGGAAAATAGATCTTGCCGTGAATATAACCGTTAACATTGACCAACCGTTGAATGAGAGTGCAACTATCGGCTCCATATCGTTTTGTTAGTTTGGACAAGGCACGGGGTTCATAACTACCATAATGATAAATGGGAGCATCAGAGTATTGATTAGCTATTGTTAACATCTGTTGCCATATCTGCTTTTCTTCCTCAACAGTATTAGCCCAAAAAGAGTAGAAATTTGTTGTATTTGATTGACAAACTAATAACCCAATCAAGTAGTAAAAGTTTTGGTCAGGAACACCTTCAATATCCAAAAATAATTCTGTTGTTTGCCGACATATTGCTGGTAAGTCCTGAAGATATATTTTTCCTGTTCTGATAGCTAACGCTTTTAACTCTAATTTATAAGTGTTATCAAATTGATTTTTGTTTCGCTTTTTACGTTTCTGTGGTTTGAATAGATAGGAAAGTTGCTTGACAGTAAAAATCCCCTTTTTCTCATATCTTTGAATAACTTTGGGGGTAACACCATCAAGCAGGCTGAGGTGCTCATCTTGTTCCGCTTTAGTTCGACATTGCACCTTAAATTGGCATATTGAACAATGCTTGTTCAAATTCATGGGTGGTGGTTCTGACGACAAGCCCGTAGTCCATTCTTGCAATGGCTCAAGTATAGGATTGAGATTGAAATCGCAATTCCTCAAATTGACACTATGGGACTTCCCATCTACAGTTATGATTTTACCTGTCTTCGGTAGGCATCCTTGAACTTGTGCAAGCACATATCCAATGAAGAATAGTTCTAGTTTAGCTATTTCATTAATCTGGTGTGTTCCTAGAAAAATTATTGGTTCATAACTGAATTTACCCAAGGCTGATTCATACGATACTTTTTTGAGAATGCTACAGTTAGCAATTAATATACCAGCCTTTAACTGAGCGTTAATCAAACAATCGATACCATTATTAATGTGTTTTTGGTCATATGGTTGTATATTTTGAATTTCTTTCTGAAGCATATCAATATACTTAGTTTTTATTTTATACTTCTTTTGCTCAATAATTTGCTCATACTCATGTAATTCTCCCGACTGCTTCGCAGACATTATTAGAAATGCTTTGTAAGGACAATGAGCGTAGGCAACCAAAATTTGAGAAGTGATAAATTGAGTCATATTTTTACCACTTGGTTAGAGTGTTAAGATTTAATGTTGTGGACTGGATTCGGCAACGCGAACAGGGACAGAAAGTTGCGCTGGTCGGTTGGGCAACGGGCGGACATTGGGCGGGTATGTACACGGGGAGCAACAACGAGAAAGTGAGTCATTTAGTGATGCTCAATAGCTTGTATGGTGTGAATGCGCCGCGTGTTGAAACCGTGACGATTCCAGGTGGAACGCATTACCTGTTTTTAGACCGTCCAGAACGAGGGCGCGATTGCGCGGAGCGCACTGCCCAAAGGGCAATCGCTTTCTTCAAGCAGTGCTCTCATTCTTGTCTTGAGGAGGTTGTGGAGGCGGTGATACTGTTCGGGATGAATCGTTGTCTAAATCTGTAACACTAGTATCCCTTGAAAAATCATCCCCCGAACTTTCCGCAGGAGGCTCATTTTCTGTGACACCCCCAATTGTATTTATCTCTATATATTCGGGGGTGTCACAAATTTGGGGGGGTGGCACAGTCACATCGTGTGGACTAGCAGAATGCTGTAGCTTGGAGGAAACCGCTAAAATATCTCGTTGTTCCCAAGCTGCAAAAATCTCCGCCCTGCCGTCGCACGGTTCTTTGTAGCGGTAAAAACGCACAGGATTTTTCTCGCCTGCTACCCGCCGCCGCTCCAACTTCTCTAATTCCATGCCAAGGTTAGACAGCACAATCTGTAGCACTTGGATAGGATAAAGTGTTTCGTCAAAGCTTCCTAGCCCCAAATCGTTGAGTTCGCGGGCGTATCGTTTTACCAAATCTGCCCAGGCGATGAGGTCTGGATCATGGCTGGTGAGTTCCCGTTTTGGGTCAAACCATTGACCAATATTTAGCACCTTGAGGGCTTCCACTTTGGGCAAGTAGCCTTTAATATCCCAGAGGCACACCCGTCCATTCCCCCGCTTAATATGTCCCTCGAAATGCCGGCGGTCTCGCAGCTGAACAAACTCGGGATCATGGGTCAAAAGGTAATGCAGCCGGATTTTGGGATACCACTCAGAATCGTCTTTTTGTTTTAAGTCTGCTGTCACCTCTACCCCATAGCGTTGCTTGAGTTCGTATTTTCGTACTTGCAACACCTCAGACGGAGTTTTGTTTCGTTTCTCCTTGAGTTCCAAATACTTGCGTTCTGTGGGAAGCTCTACCATCTCTACTGCTTGGTTTTCTGCCGATTGATTGGTGTCGCAGCAAGTTTTGAGTTGGTCTGAGTTATCTTTGTCCTCCTTTTCGTCGTCGGAATCAACTACAGTCACCCGGTGTCCCTCAGCAACTAATCCCTGATGCAAACTATCGCGGAATCTGAAGCTGGAAGCATTAATCCGGGAAGCCATCTTTGCCCAAGTCGCGGTTGCTACAGGTTCAGTGGCGGCGTCGATGTCAAAATCAAAATCCTTGAGTAGCCGGATGTTAGCTTTGACGACTTTGAAAGTTGAGGTCAGCAACGCCTTATAATTAGAGCTACCGTTGCCAATTTTACCTAAGCCATATCCCCGCGCCCAAATGAAGCGAGGAACTGGCTCTCTTAAGCGCGCCAAAGCTTGCCGTGTTTCCGATTCCGGGCAAACCCCTTGAGAAATGAGAAACACCTTTTGGAAATGCTCTTTGACATCAATTGACACTCCAGTCCCAATACTGGGTGAAGCTATTATAATCCTATACTGCTTGACAATTTCATTAATTTTCTCAACGCAACCATAGGCTGGGTGAGTGGGGTCAGCAACACTTTCTGAGTCAATCCTGAGAATCGTCTCGTCGGGAAAGTTTTCTCTTGCCCAGGATTCCAGATTCTTAGTTCCCCATTTGCTTCTCGCCTTTTGACCATCGCAGTGAATCATAATCGCTTTGGGTGAAGTGGAGAGCGATCGCTTGATCTGAGTGAGCACAGGTGCAGCATTTGTTGATTTGTAGATGGTTACGTTCCAACGAATCTCTTCTTCTGGTTGCCAGTCGTTGACAACTACCCACGGCTGTAAATCAATTTCAGATTCCCGCTTAATCACCCCCCTGATAAAATCAATACTTAGGTCACTTAAGTCTGCATCTTGAGCAATAATCAATCCCCCGGTAGATGCAACAAAGCCCATTAGCTGCTGGAAGGTCTCAAGAATTGATACACGCTTCTCGTAGCAAGTGGATCTGTTGAGCAAGTGCCATATAACTTGCTCGACTTCATCGAGTACTACAATCGCTCCTGCCCAATTTTTGGGGTTAAAATGAGCTTGAGATACGGGATGTACCGAGTCAATGCAAACTCCAAAGCCTAATAAGCCCTTAGTCTGGCTTGAGTGGACATCCTCAATCCAATCCAGCCCCAGGCGATCGCAAATCGCCCGTCCCAGCTGGATGCGGTGCGTAATTACCAGGATTTTTCTACCTTCTCTCTGGGCTTCGGTAATTAACTTGTCCAGCGCTTGAGTTTTGCCCGTTCCTTTGGGAGACTTGATACAAGCAAAACCGGACAAGGGGAAGGGGATATCTCCTAAATAGCGCTGATTTAGCCTCAGCGTCGCCTTGTAGGTCAGTTGCCACAGCAGAGAGGCTGTATACACCTCCAAGCTGACAGCAGCCTTGTAGAGGCTTTCAAACGCTTTTTCGCCGTTGGCGACGATAAAATCATCAACTCCCTTGTGGTCGCCGATTAAGGTGATGACCTTGACATTGCATCCTGCTTGTGCTAATAATCCGCCTGTGCACTGGATTGATAAATCTACATTCGCCTTTGTGGTGGGTTTTGGGTCATTGTCAAAACAGAAGTAAATTTCGCGCCCAGGGGCGGCGAATTTCTCTAATTCGGGGATAAGATGGCGATTGAGGGTATGACCTGTTATTGGGTCTTGTGAGCTTCTGATACCGGAAGAAATACCAGGGAGTGCGATCGCCACATAGCCAGCACTCAACAACGCCCCTGCTTTTTTCGCCCCCTCGGTGATAATAATGGGAATTTCCGGGTGCAAGTACACCCATTCCCAAAAGTTCCGAAGCTTACGTCTATCCAAAAGCCGTAGCGCCAGGGGAGAATTATATCGCTTGATTTTGTAGCGCTTGGCAACATGATCCCAAATTTCATCAGGGACACGCAGGAAATATGCTCTCAGGTCAGTTTTTGGCGGGGGTTCATATTTGACTAGCTTCGGCGGTTGACCAAATCCCTTAAATTCTTTACCTTTCTCCGATGACGGGCGAGGGGTGTCCGGCTTGAACTGACCCCAGAGCATTTCTTCCCATGTCATCGGGTCAATTCCGCCACCGCACCACCAGCCGCCATTCTCCAATGGTCGATAGCGCTTTAAATAGGAGTCGGTGATTCTCCCGCTGTTGCGGCGCTCAATGAATGGCGAGTAGAGCAGGTAATCGTAAATTCTAGCGCCTGATAGGGAAATGACGTTCAATGCGGTGATTTCAGGATGGACGCCGCTAAGAGTTACCCACTCTTCCCAGTGCTGAGTCGAGATGTGTGTTGGAGGAAGGATGTTCATTGCCTTCCTCCTTGATGCTGGGGTAGCCCAAAAGGCGGGTGTTGGTTATACTTCGGTTTTTCCACCCGTTTTGTGTTCTCGCAGCTTCTGACATCAAGTCTTAGAGTGTTTTTCTGGTTTGTGCCGGAGCAAATGCAGCAATTCATCTTGAATTGGCGAAATGTATATAACATTGCCAAATCATGCCAGCTCCGCAAAAACGGGTTTGGCGACCTGATCTATATAATCTATATGATCAGGGCTGTTTTAAGGCGCTAAAACCCTTATGTAGTAAGGATTTCAAAAATGGATTGTCCGGGGATACGGGTGTTTTTCTCGGGGGATGTGGATGCTTTTGTTCTAAAGCTCAAACCTTTACATGACAAGACTTTAAAGCCAATTTTGAGGGTAATTTGTTTTAGAACAAGGCTAAAACAAAAAAACCAGCCGACTTAGGTTGCTATTCCTTTCGCTCTAGGAAACTTTTGGGAAGGGGGATAGTGTCAAGTTGCAAGCTCCCTTGTGACACATCAGAAACAAACTGTTCTACTGTTTCCCGTATATCCTTGAACGACTTACAGAACATCAATTTTTTGTCCATTTGAGTCAGTAAAGTACGAAGACTATCTTTCTCCTCTGTGTTCTCATCTTTCAGCTTCTTTTCAATTTCTTCCCTCAACTCGTAATGAAGGTCTTTATGTTTGGAATCGGTGTGGATAGACTCAAATTTACCTAAGTAATGTCCTGCTAAGTGGTCAATTTCCTTTATCCAGAATTCCAGTTCCGGCTCTTCCAACGAGGAACGGAGAAAACGCTCTTCAAGGTCTTTCGTGTCTTTCTCTTTTAAAAAAGACAGGGAACATAACTGATAATATTCCTTTTTTTTGGCTTCTAAAGCGTTTTCAGATTTGCAGAAACTTTTTTTGTACTGTTCTTTAGCAATATTCGTTACTTTGTTGTGGAGGTATGCCCGAAGTTGGTAGACCGCCTCTTTTGCTTCCCGTCGTGCTTCTGCTTCGGTTACGTTTCTTTGAGTATTAAGGCGTTTGTACTTCGCGATTTGGGCAAAACTCATCCTGCCCTTCATCACCATATCTAGGACTTCGTAATACGAGGGTGAGAATTGTTGCAAGAGGTCGAGCGCAGCTTGAATTTCAGCCAAATCAGTTTCGATTTGCTCCTGTGCAATAGTAAACGTAGGCTTATCGGTTTTTTGTAGAGCATGGCTCTCTGCTTGTTCTGCCCTGTGTAGCAGCATTTTGAAGCTCATCCAGCGCAGAAGAGGTGTCATGCTATTAATACTAAGTTCAGGAATACCATAGTTGATAACAGCGAGCGTGAGCATGGCACGCCAAAGACAATCTCCAACAATTTCTTTTTGTCGCTTGAGTCGCTCCTCAACTATGTAGTCCTTGAGTCCTTCTTCCCTATGATTCTCCACAAGCCCCAATTGAACTGCATAGCGCCTTGTAGCTTCTGACCAACACCACCAGATAGAAATAGGCGCTTCCAAGAATGCTTTGAGACGGGAATGAATTGGAGTTTCCAGCACCGATGCATCACGTCCAATCCGTTCAAGGAACTCAGAAGCGGATATTTTTTCTCTTGCTGCTTTGTCTTTGATGGCATCCCAAGCGTTTTGGGTAATGGAAAGACTTCTGACTGTTTTTTTCTGTTGGTTGCCTGTCTCCTCTGTCTTGGTGTTTCTTTTCATGGTTTTAGAGGGATGCTCCTTATTAAAATCTATATAATTTATATAATTAAATAGATTACTAAATTAATATTTTATTGTGAAACTTGTAAAAATAAAAGTTGTTTGCTATATTCAAATAATCTAAATAAAGTATAAATACTTTCAAAAAGCAAAAAAGCATATCTGCCTAATACTGTTTTGCCTTATTGCCTTTAGGCGTATATGGTAATACGGAGCGGAGGAACCAAATGATTGTGGGGCTAATACTGTGATTTTTCCAGGATGGACACCTTTCAGTCCTAGCCCGTCAGCTAACTTCGTCGGCATTGAGAGGAGGCTGAACGAATATCATTTTTATCGAATGGTGTTCTATTCAGTGTTTTTGGTTTTTTGCTTGTTCTAAATTTCTAGTGGTACTGACTTAGTAACTTAGTAATCGAAAAATCCCGAACCCCAAATTATTACTCTTAGAGTTTGAGCCGAATATATTATTCCAATCAATCGGTTATCACGAAATCTAGAAGTCAACTGTTTTCGGGTTAACTGAGTAACTGTAGGCTAAACAATAAGAATAATTTTGGCGTAGGGATTCACTTGTCAATAAAGGAGAAGCTAAATGAAAGTGAATCCGTTCACAGGTATATCACAAGTCCAAAAAAGAAAGCTAGGGCAGCAAAGGCTTTATTTAAGGATACGTAAATTTCAAAATTTACTTCGCACTCCATCTGTAAAAGTTGGTTCTGCTCTTTCTGGAGCATCCATAATATTAATCATATCACCATTATTATCTAAGCAGGGAATTGATTGGTTTAATGTTTGGCAAAATATGGGTTTTAACTTGCTAGGTGCTGTCTGTGCTTTTGTGGCTTTTGATATTGTTTTTCGTCGTCTAAAAGAATTAGATGAACAGCAAGGAGTGGAGCTAGATTTATTTGACAAGTCTGACTTTATTACTACAATCATGGAAACAAAATCTTTCACAAAATGTTCTCCTCATCCTATAGCTTCTATTAGAATATTGGAAACCTGGACAGAATTATTGAGAGATAATAGTTACAAAGAAAAATTTACTCAAGCCATTGTCAAATATATTGAAAACAATAATCATGAGATTGAAATTTTATTTCTTAATCCAGAAAACAGAGATTTGGTAGAAGCTCGTTCCATAGAATTACAAGGTTTATCAGAGGAATTTAATGATATTAATATTGCAGAAAAAATTTATATAAATTTACGAGAAATACAGAAAATAATTCAAAAATTAGAAGTGAACGGAAATCAAGATAAATTAAAGGTTAGATTGTACAATACTAGCCCATCCCTAGCTATTTATATGTGTGCTCCAAATTTGTTCGTTACCTTCTTTCGCTCTGGGAAACTGACGACAATGAGTAAGCAGTTAAAACTACATATAGATTCTCCTGTAGGTGCATTTATTAATGAAAGGTTTGAGGAGATATGGCAAGATGCCAAAACTATATCTCTAGAAAATTGTCTGTACGTAACAGTAGACGTTATTCAATACGGTAGAGTTCAACGTACTTATGATAAAGTCAAGTATGTTCTATGCGACCAAGGCTATTACCTCCAAAATGCCAAATTGTTCCAAGATATTGCCAATAAAGCAGATATAAATATCCGAATTAATGGTAGAGTATTTAGACAAAATGATGTAGCTATGGATGATTTACCAGATAATGTGAAAAAACTTTTCCGTAGCAAATATATGAGTTATGGTGAGTTATTTATTTTTATAGAGTTACTAAAGTGAAACAGTGAAACTGAGTCAGCTAAAAAAGAAATAGTTATTAGTTTGCATTGTAAACTTATCACTTTAATGACAACTTGAATACAAGTACCCAAATTTATTGATGGAGAATGAAGAGTGTTTCCTTAATATTGTTCTTCAAGTCCTTAAAATCCTTCTTAAGGTTGCCCTTATTATTTACTTAATGACCAATCAAGGTTGTTGTGCAAAGCCAACAATATCTGATGAAAATTTTCATATGACTTGCCTGAATCAATTAAATATTCAGCTATCTTGACTCCTGTTTTGAGTTGACTCACAATATCTTCATGAAGATTTGGTACTTTCTCCCCAGCTACTAGTAACAAACCCGCGTTTGCTACCAAAAAATCTCTTTTTGATTTAAAGTATTGTTTATCTCCAGAGAGAATTTCCCAAAAAATATTCATTTCTTCTTTGATTTCTTGTTCTGCTTTAATCTCTTCTATGTTGACTCTTTCAAGACCAATATCCTCTGGTGAAAACTCAGCAATTGTGATACTTTTTGAGTCAATTTTGATTATGAGATTGTTAGGGATGTCTTTTTCTTGATTGACAGATGCATTAGATATTTCATCAATTCCGTCATAACAATGATAAATTATACCTTTACTTCCCAAGTGTAGATATATGCCAAGGACATAAGGTATCATTCCTAAGTGACACACTCCTGTAGAGTGATGAACTGGATTTAATACCTGTGCGTTTGGAGCAACTATTTTAAAAATATCTATATCTAGAGATATATCTGTTCTTTTTAAAATTTCTTGCCAATTTTCTTTTGTAGGTTTGTATTTACGATTAATCTCTATTAAATTTTGATACCATAGCTGTTTTCTTGCTTCTATGAGCTTATCTGAATATGGAAATCCCAAATCGGCAAGTGAAACAAAGGCGAAATTATACCTAACAAGCAATTCTTTCAAATAAAAGGGGTTAACTTGAATGTGGTTATATCCAAGTTCTGTTATTGCTTGAGAACTTCCATGCTGAGAAGTCACATTTGTTGTTCCAGTCTTACAGATAGTTACCAGAGGAGTAACAATAATAGATGCGCTAGTAGTAGCGTGCATTGTTTTAATAAAATCTCCTCCACTACCAAATGCATGGTCATGAGAAATTAAGTCGAGACTATACTCTTTGTCTTGGAGATATTTCCAAACTTTTTTTCTTAAGTAATCTATAAGAAAATTTACTTGATGAAACCCAATTCTTCCGTTTCCAGGAGCAATTTTTTTAAGCGTTTCCGTCAATTCTTCAATATTTTTATTTTTATCACTACAGCTATCAAAAAGTTCTATCAACTCTGCATTTTTAATAGCTTCTGTTTTGCTTTCGCTTTCAATAAACTTTTCAAAAACTAGCTCTAGAGAGCCAAGTTTTGCCAAAATATTACGTTTCTCACTAATGAAACCTCTAGAGTAAAGAAGTTGGAAATCTTGCTTGCTGATATTTGATATAAATTTATACATAATAATTAGAAAAATTTTCTCTAAGATTGAAAGATAAATATTTGATGGTGATGACTTTGCTCAATGCTAGGAAAGCTCACAAATGTGATAAATACATACGTAGCAAGTTATAATTGTAGCACATATGTCAAGAATGGACGTTACAGGTGATCGCTACCCCTACCGCTGCTGGAGGAAGCAGCAGGAAACCGCTACACGGCGTAAATAGAAGGTTCGTGCAACTAGGGGCATTTTAGTATGACGTCACATTTGTCAACCCCTTTTGAAGGGTTTATTGATAATAATTACCAATCACTACTTTGCCTAGTTTGCTTTCTTTTAGGCAATGTTTTTCAGTTTCGAGACGGAGCGATAATACTTTAAAACATACACTTTTAGGTACTCCAAGCTCCGTTTTAGGCAAAGTTATTTTACTGTCTATGCGTTAGAAAAAATATTTGTGCAACAAATCTATTCATCAGCGCGGTTAAATCTCGTATCAATCTCTGTAACTGTTGCTGTATAAGGTTTATAGCCACAGGTTGCCCCTGGTTGCACGAACCTTCTATTTACGCCTACACGCCCTCACAGTCTCTACCCACACCCTCGCAGGGAAACCTTTGACCTAACGCATTAGGCACTTGTCAAGAAAAAAATCCCCGCCCGTATTCGTTTATTAGTTATTTTTGCTGTTCAGCGATAGCGGTTGTGACCGCCCCAATAAGTGTTCACAAACTATGTATATGTAATATTAGGAGATAAACTAAATAGAGGTGACGGAAAATGGGGTAGTGTTACGGAAGCTGTCACCAGGGGCAAAGTAGCTCTAAAGTCTTTCCAGGACTAGGTTTTAAACTTTTCAAGTTTCTGGGGCACGCGAAGCGTGCCAGCGCGTGAAAAATCCAGCTTTCACTCTTCTTCTGTACTTGCCCAAAAAGTACCGAATTTTCTATGGGAGTTGGCACTTTACCTGTTTACAGTCTGGATTACCACGGAAAAAATCCTGAAACTGTACCATTGTCCGTAGTAAAGTTCCGACTATAGTCAAAACCGGAACTTTTTGCGCTGAAGAAGTGGTAATGTAATCAGGATACATCTTAAAATAAACAATGAAACGACATTGGGAAGTAAACGAGTTAATTGAGTATTGGACACTGCTTCCCGATGAAGAAGCCTTGTTAGGTAACAAAACTGGTGCGAACCGACTGGGTTTCGCAATTTTGTTGAAATTCTTTCACTTAGAAGTCAGGTTCCCTCAACACATTCGTGACATCCCAAAACCTGTTGTTGTCCATCTATCTAAACAAGTCGGTGTACCGAGTGAAGAATATCATGCCTATGATTGGCAGGGACGCAGCATTAAATATCACCGTGCTGAAATCCGCTCCTTCTTGGGCTTCCGTAAAGCCACTGTCTGTGATGCGAAGGAAATGGCTAACTGGCTGGTGGAGCTGGTATTAGGACACGAGCAGGATGTTGAACATCTAGAAGCCGTAGTTATTCAACGGTTTCGCTCTCAACGTATTGAACCTCCCACAAACCTACGAATTAATCGCCTCATCCGGTCGGCTTTGCATACATACGAGAAGAACTTCTTTTCTAGCACGCTCCAAAAGTTCTCAAGGGAAACTAAGACTCAAATAGATGTTCTCTTAGACGCTGTTGATAGCAGTGAATATAAGGAAGCTCCAACTTTGCAACGGGACAACACTGGTATTGCCTTTAGTGACCTCAAAGCAGACCCTGGTCGAGTAGGTTTAGAAAGTTTATTATCAAAGCCATCAAAACTATCTTTCTATGCCAATATCTGCAATCAGAGGCATTACGCCGTGAAATCAATGAGGGGTTAAATGTTGTTGAAAACTGGAACAGTGCTAACAGTTTTATTTTCTATGGCAAGGGTGGAGAGGTTGCCACTAACCGCCTTGAAGAACAGGAATTGTCGGTATTGTGTCTTCACTTATTACAAATATGCTTGGTTTATATCAATACTTTGATGATTCAACAGGTTTTATCTGAACCTACTTGGATGTCCCGAATGAAAACAGAAGACTTTCGGGCGTTAACACCTCTCATTTATAACCATGTTAATCCCTATGGCACTTGGAGGTTAGACCTAGATGAACGATTACTGATTGAGTTTCCCGTGGAGGTAATTGCGTGAATGTGAATGTTAAACGGACTCCAGCTAAAAAGAAAGCACATGAGTTAGCTAAATATCTGCGTGGCGAACATCCCGATTACACCTATTTAAAAAGCGTTTTTCGCTACTTGCGAACTGAGTTAGAGATTCAATCCCCTAAAACATCAACGGACTTATTACCTGATGTGCCAACTGAAGAAGAAATTCAGCGGTACTATGAAGCCGTTTGGCACACTCGTAATATGCAAGATATGGTAATGATAAAAACTCTACTTTATACAGGAGTAAGAGTTAGTGAATTAATCAATATTCACCTTGAAGATATAGATTTTGTCCGCTGCCAGATTCGCATTAACCAGGGGAAAGGGGGAAAAGACCGAATTGTTCCGTTTCCTGTAGGTTTTAAGGAAGTTTTGGCGATGCACGTAGATTCGATGCAGCGCAAACAGGCGACTTACCTGTTTGAGTCGTCGTGGAAGCGCAAGTATAGTGACCGAGGGGTGAGAAAAATCCTAGAAAAGTATGTGCTGGCGGCAGGACTAAATAGGGCTATCTCACCTCACAGGCTGCGCCATTTTCTGCTGACATGGCTGAAAAAACAAGGAATTGATGATGCACTGATCCAACCTTACTCAGGACATTCTTCTCGTCAGTCGCTGGAAGTGTACTCACGGTTGTCAATAGGGGAAGCTCAAAAAGAATATGACGAGGTGATGGGGAAGTTTCCAGTTTAATACTGCTGTACTACTTTGCCCCTGGTGACAGCTTCCGTAACACTACCCCAAAGGGACATTATCGCCGAGTCCTCCATCTACCCAAGATTGTCCATCGACTATTCGGCGAGGAAATGCCACAGGAATAGCTGCACTGGCTAAAAGTAAATTGTAGAGGGCATCGTTATCCGTAATCTCCTGTACGCAACGCCATTCTGCTTTTGTACCGAGACGACCACGAACAAAGTCAATTAACGCTATCCGCCAATCGTATTTCAAACCTGGTATTGTCAGGGAAGGAAAAATAGTCACCCATAACTCAATACCACATCGGATTCCAGCTAGGTCTACCGCTTGTTTCAAAAACTTCTCAATAGGAACTGGATCGAAGATGGCAGAGTTGTCTGAAAGTAGTTCTATTGCTGACAGAAAATTACTCGGTAAGTCTCCTAAGTTGGGAGCAAACGTTTGCGCTACAGAAATCGCAGTCTGTAAAATTGTTTGACGATTCCAGATCAGGATCTCCTCTTGACCAAGTTGCTCCCAAAGTTTTAAAAGACGTTGAACTCCCTGCTCGAATGGTTGATGAGATGTTAAAACAGCACCGTTGAGGGCACCGATACTTGTACCAGCAATGATATGAGGTACAAACTGAAGTTCTTTAGAGAGATACTCAATTGCACCAGCTTGATAGGCTCCCTTAGCACCACCACCAGCTAGTACAAGTCCAAATTTAGAAAACTCAATTGTCATAATCCCTTCTACGAAATCTCCGTTTTTTTAATGATTTCTAAACAGTAATCAGCTGTTTCTTCGACAACTGCTTCCACAAATTTCCGTTTATCAGTTGCGGGAGATATCAAACCAATGTCTCTGCGGTAAGTTGCGATCGCCTTTTCAGCCGGGTTCTCCGGTTTATCTGGTAGCATAGACAGTTCTAGCGTTTTACCAATAACAAATAAGTAAGGGGTTTTCTCCCAAAACGGTTCTGGAACAGAACTTACCTCCAATAACCAAACGGCGAGTTCACGGTTATCATTGGTTATTTCTGCTGGTGAAAGTGATAGCTCTAGCAGCTTGGAAAGAGCAAAGAAATTTTCCGGCAGTTGTTTACTTTGCTCTGACGTCAGAATTTCCTCAACCAGTTCCTTTCTGAAGTCTCTAGCGTCAGATTTCAGTTCATACATTGTCACTGAATTGCTGAACACTTCCCATACTAACAGGGGAACTTGCACTGCCCAAGGTAGCTGAGTATAGGTACTTCTATTTGTCCAAGCCTTGACAATCTCTGTGAGCTTGCCCTTCACTTCCAGATAGAACAACCGTTTTTCATGGTCGTCAATTCGCCCCTCATGTTGGTTGATGCGTTGCTCTAAATGTTTAAGGGTTTCGATTAATTCCCCATGTTCTCCTCTAGAGATACGAATAGTATTTCCCGTCTCCAGTAATTCCTGCCGAGTCACTCTCAGTGCGACTTGACTAATGCGAAGGGAATCGCTCAATTCCAGTACCCACTGACGGAAGGTGTCTTGACCAGCTACCAAGTTATCATTAAGTAATTCCTGTCGCTTTTCGTTGTTACCACCCAGTTTATCTAACAGCTTACCGAAAAACCCTTGATTCTTTCTATAACTAATTAGACCTTTGTTAACTTGAATTCCTTTAACTAGGTCGATTAAGGCTCTATCTCCAACCACAGGAATTCGACGCTGTAGCTGCTCTAGCTCTTTTGTTAACTGCATAAACTTACTAACCTTATGCTTTTTCGTACTAAGATTTGTGACATCAAAAGAATCAGCTATCACTTAGCTTTAGTAAATCATTTGTATATCTCTGATATGTTTCAGCAGAGTCTATATGTTTTTTTGCCTCTGTTTGCAAAGACTTCAGTTTTCCTAGTAAATCATTCTTTTGCCCTTCTTCTAATTGTTGATCTCGGCGAGCCTGTTCTAAACTTCTTTTGTATCTCTCCAAAAAAGTATTAAGTTCTTTAAAGTAATCATTCACTTTTTCCTGAAAATCCTCATCAATAAATCCATTCATGTCCTGCTCAATCTTGGTCAGGTTAGCCTTGATTTCCTCGCTAATCTGAGCTAATAAGTCTTCTTTATTGATACTCCAGTGCTCCTCTTTAATTTCTATTATTTTCTTGACTTCAACTGGAACTAGAAAAAGCCAATGCCACCAAGTCCGCTGTTTGACTGATTGTTCTTCAAGTTTTATTCTCTTTTCCTGTTTTATGTATTCAGAAGGAAAAGGTTTCACCAAATTATCAATTGGATTTTTGATTTCTGGTAGTGGTAATTGTAGTTCTTCTCCAAAAGTTTCCTTTAATTTTTCTTGGGCATTCTTAAGAATAGGTTGAGTCTTCTTGTTTAACAATTTCCACAAATTATCATTTTCTTTTTGAAACTTCAACTGAATCTCGCGACTAAGCTTATGTAGTCTTTTTTGCATGTCATCTTTTACAAATTCATATACCTCATTGAAAACGTCCTCTGCCTCACGAGGAGTCTTGTACTTGAGTTCCCCAGTACTTTCAACATAGCCAGTTTTGAAGAGATGCATAAGTAATTCTGGAGGTTGGGATATTATTTCATTTTTTAAAAAGCTATCAAAAGATTCTTTAACCTTTTTCTTAGCTTCAGAACCCATAGAATTCAAATTTTTCTTTATCTGCTGTTGAAGTTTTTGTTTTATTGTGTCAACTGCCTTCTGCAATTCTTCCCGACACTTCTCAAGTTCTGATGAATTGTTTACCAGCGTTTGAATGCTATCATTTATTTTTTTATATCATTGTCAGTACTAGAAATATAGCGAATTAAGACATCATCCAAGAATGTTTGAAGAAAATTTTTGATGCAATCAATTGCCGGATCAATAATTTTTGGTACAGCACGTTTTATCAGTTCTTGAGTTACATTTGTCATAAATAATTCAAAACCAGACGCATCCCAAAGTTCACGGCAAGAAGAAGCAAATTACAGCGATTGGTTTTGAACCAGACGGTGAAGTTGCAATTGGGGAGAGAGCTATTCTTTCCAGAAATATTAGGGAATTACATCTTAACTTTAAGAAAAAGCCAACAAGTTTAAACTATCCAGAGCTAGAGAAGATATTCAAACCTTACATAAAAGAAATTTATCGATTACTACTAGAAAAACCTGATGTTCGAGGCGGAGAATATAGCCTTTTTGTTGTTGGATGCCCATCAGGTTGGGAAGGAGCAGAAAATCCGCTAGAGGTTCAGAAAGAGCGTGACTTGTATCAAAACATGCTTCAAATAGATGATATACCTATTCTTAAAGTTATACCGGAATCACGTGCTGCTTTGATAAATGCTAAAGAGTCTGCAAAATTTAGAGATAATAAATATGTAGGTACAGCTTTATCATCACCAGTATTAATTATTGATATTGGTTCATCAACAACAGATTTTACACTCGTTACAGATTTCAAGAACCTTCATGATTTTGGTGCAAATCAGTTAGGAGGATCTTTAATTGACGAAGCTATATTTGCTTTATCAGTTGATCAAGCTAACAATAAGCAAGATATACAAGAAGCATTCAAGCGAGATCCATCTCTGGAACAAAAATGTAAGCTTGCTTGTCGTCGGGCTAAAGAGAGATGTTTTTCAGAAGAGTACTTTAAAGAAAATCAGCAACAAAAAGTAGATCGTTGTATTGAAGAGATTGGTGAAAATCTTTACTTTCATCCTCTTGTGTCTTATGACTCTCTTCATCAAGAAATATTGCAGAAACGTCAAAGTACCTTAGACGATAAAGGTTGGCAAAAATATTTTGAAGATAAACTTAGAGAAGTAAAAACAGAACTTGAAGAAAAAGGAACTAAAGTTAGTGTTTTGTTGATGACTGGTGGCGCATCAAGGATGGAGTTTACTCGTCAAACTTGCAAAAAAGTATTTGATGCTATAGATATATCTGAAATTGATGCCGAATCAAGTATTAATGAGAAACCAATCCTATACTTTGATTCTGAGCCAGAACATTGTATTGCCGACGGTTTAGCAAGAATTGGCAGATGGGATTTGCGTTCTCAAGAGTTTATAAAAGAGGTTAAAGCTTTTATTGAGCAGGGAGAAGTCAAAATTATTGTTCTAAATCACATTCCTCAATTAATTAACTCGATAGCAGAGACTTTATCAAATGAAATTATAAAAGAAACTGTTAAAGTTTTGAAATTTTGGCAAAAGGGAGAAATTAGGACTTTTGAGGATGCCGAACTCAATGCAACTTACTACATAGAACAACGTCTTAAAGATGAAGAGGTGAAGAGCGAGATCCGAAAAAAATGTACAGATTGGCTTAATAGGAATGAGATTTTAGAAGAGTTAAGAAGTAAAACACAGCCTATTTGTAGAGAATACAAAATAGAGGAAGATCGTTTGATCTTGAGTGTAAATAGTGGTCCCAATTTCCAAACTCCAGCTATTTCTTTAGAGGATGTGATTGGAGGACAGAGGTTTAGTACTTTGGTATCATCAGTAACCAAATTGATTGGAAATATATTTCTTGTTAGTGGATGGATAGCTACAATCACTATTGCATTTACTCACTGGTGGCTCTTTCTCCTTGGTGCAATATTCAATCGGAATATTCGCAACGTTATTCAAAACTTAGCAGATGGACTTGAAGTGATTTTAAACAAATTGCTTGAAGATTTTAGACAAAGAGGTATTAACTGGTTGCTCAAAGAAGATGTGCCTCTTAGGGTGCGGTCTTTGATTTTATCTGATGAAGTGATTATTCAACAATGTCGCAGCAAGAAAGAAGATTTGACTAACGATATTACAACAAAAATGACAGAAGAGGAAGGTGATTTCTTTAAACAGATAGTTCAAATGGTTGGAGATATTTTGGAGGAGGCTTTGATTAAGAGAGCAAAGATAGCAACTTTTTTCATAAGGTAGCTGTTCAATATTTGGGATAATAATGTAAGTTGCTAGTTAGTTCCCCTAACAGAAACTTCAGCATCTCTTAACCCTTCTACATATTTTTCTGGTGGAACAAACTCAACTCGCTTGCCAACTTCGTAAGAGTAAGCAAGATTGAGATTGTATCCTAAATATTTTAATTTTTCATGCCCTTTTTTTGTAGCTCTAATTGATATGAGCCAATGTTCATCAAGGTATACCGCTTTCCCTTGCAGAGAATATTCTAACTCTTCTTGAAGCTTCAACCACCTAACTCTTATGTCTATAAGACTGTGTGCATTGAGTTTTCTTAATCGACTTGAAAAAGTTTTCTTCAGCTTCGTTGTTCTTTTGTCTAATACTTCTTTGCTTGGATAAGGGACGCCAGAAGGAACTTGCTTGAAAGTTTCTTCTGGATAAAAAGGACAGAAATGACAACTTTGATATTGCAAGAAGCTATACCAAAGTGAAGCCCAGTAAGTTCTTTGTCCATTTTCGGCTATTGTTTCAGACTTTGAAGTTACATTATATATCTGATACAACAAACAATAATCTAATATGTCTAGTTCTTCAAAAAGTGGCTCTAGTAGATAATCAAGATACTGCTTTAAAACTTGAAACTTCTCCAGAATGGTATTTTCTGAAATCTTTTCACCTAATTCATTTAATTTTGTTAAATCTAAAATAGCTTTTCTCAAGCTTTGCCAGGTTGGTTTTATTTGTGAAATTTCTGTTTTCATATTTTCGCCTATTATTATTAGACCATGACTCTAATTTCTGTCAGTTAGCAAGTGATCGCTCTTCCTTTTTCAATTCCTCTAAAAGACTGATGTAATTGCAGCAGTCTTAATAGTCAAAGCTGACAGATAGCCCCTTTCCACCATTAAGATTAACTGTAACTTTCAACGTTCCTAAAGTGCCTACCGTCCAAAGATGCGGCATAGGTTGAGGCATAGCAAAACCATTCAGCTTAACATCAATAACCCCTAAAACAACCCCAGGAATCGCTTGTATTCGTGCTTCTAGAGCTTTAGGATAAACACTCTCACCTGCTGGTAACTTGCCAGGAAAAAGAAAGTCTCTAACATTTTGTTGAATAGATAAAGCGATAGCATCAGGCAACACACCTGATTGAATGCCAACAACCACATCAACATTTACCCTAAAAGTTTCAATTGTCCAGACAGTGATAGTTGCCATTGCAGCTTTACGGTTAAGCTCATCACTCAGTGCAGAGAGTTGTCCAGTACTTAAAGCGCTACCGTCTGCATTGAGTCCAAATACTCCTACATACCCATTTTGATAAGTAGTTTTATCTGGTTTTAATCTTCCAATTGCCAGCGCTGTAGAACCAACTCCTAAAAAATCAACTACTGCTGCTTCAAAATCATCCTCGCTAATAAGGGTTTCGCGGCGACGAAGCAATCCATAAATACGTTGCTGAAACTCAGCTTCTGTTTCCGCGTCTTGTCCGTTTCTGGTTGGTTCGGTAAGAGCGATCGCACCCAACCTCCTCACACTAGGAAATGACACTGGAGTAAGCTGTGAAACATTCCCGCGTGCTCCTGGAGTAAGAGATATTATTGCTACAGTTCCATAGTCAGTATAGGTGGGAATCCCCAAATCAGCAGTTGTCTCAAACTGAATGCCATTAATGACAACTGTGACTTAAATGAAAAAATGAGCTTTTAGCTCAAGATATACTTCACAAAGTAGGTGTCCATTTTATGCACTCACCATCAAATCTTCGATTTTCCGAAAATGTTTATGTATGATTCATTTTCACGAATGATTTAGGATTGCTATATTTAGTTGAATTATTATAGGTTTTCCAACAAAAGATATCATGCTAAATAAATCATTTATGATAACTTACAATTCATAGTTGGATGTAAATTCAGTTTAGAAAAAATAAAATCGAGTGGGAAAGCTAGCTCCAGTAGACAAATGGTTATAGAGGCAAGACATTTTGACACTCGCTTAAATCAGTGGATTCATACAGATAACAATCCTGACAATCCAGATTCCTTGCTTAAAGAGGAACTGAAAAACAGTCTGCTAGAACACTTTCTCCCAGGAGTGAATTTCTCGTTCGGACATATGGACGAGAAAGCTACCGCCGACCAATTAAAAAATCATCCCGAAGGACATAAGCTATTACTATCATCAAAAAGCCGACTGCTATATGGACCAGAAGAATACCTGGAAATCATAAGCAAGTTATGCCCTGACAACAAGGATAGAGGTGCATATGGGTCAATATTCCTTGGCTCGTGCAAAAATGCTATCAACGCAGAATTAAATGTTCTCATTGTAGATGACGCCACAGGAGAAAATGGCGGAATCATCAACAATGAACAAGCTTATCGCCTCACCGGGGACTGTTACGGACAAATATCCACAGAATTATACCGACAGTTAACCGGACACCAAGAAGGTGACCAATACTGTGTTATCCAACACCGCTTTGGGTGGACAGATAAAGATGGAGATGATGATAAGTTCAGGTTTGGAAAGGGTACTTTACGTCCAGCTAACCTCGACCAAATCCTTAATTATCAAGACCCTAACCAACCAAAAGTTGATTTAATCATCCCCCTGTCTGCTTTTAAGGGAACAGATAAGGATAACCCCTATGGTCCGACCAAACCCCAAATTAAACCAGGGCTGTATCACCAAAACATTTGGTTAGGGGAAAAATCTCAATCTGAGTTAGGTAAAACTGCTATCTCTCAAATGATTGCTTCCTTTCCCAATGGGTTAAAGGATTTTGCCGAAACAGTAGAACTCGAAGCAGCAAAACTCAAAGAAGCGCTGGATGACCCCCGCAAGATAGCCCAGCTCTATTGCGAGAAATACGAAAAACGCAAAGCCTTCCTCGAACAACAAGCCGCTGAATTAGAAGAAGAAGCAGCCGTTGATTCAGAAGTCGCTAAGGAATTTGAAAAACTACAAGAACGGATTGCTACTGATACAAGTATTTACAAACTCATTAAAACTGATCTCGAAAGGTGGGGACAACTCCTAGAAACTGAAAAAATTCAAAGAGAACTCGCCCGATTTGTCCAAGGCGAATGGCAAGATATCTCGATTGGGAAAAGCCTCACCTTCTCGCGGGCAATGGTCATCCCATCCAAAGACCTCCGAGATGGTGAAGTCTGCATTCCCCATTATCAAGACGGCGAAGAAGTACTTAACTTCCGCTCCCCCTTCCTCAACTCCAATGGTCTGTGTACCTCAACCAACAAAATAGTTAATGACATCATTGGACCCGACGGCAAGCCTTTAGCAGGTGTTATCGCCGTTTCGGATGAAACCTCCGAGCGCATTTACAACCGCCTCAACAGTCAAATCAAATCCATCCTTCCCGAACTCCAAGAAAAAAATATTCAACTAGAGGGTATTAAAAACTACGTTGACCAAAATATTGGTCAGCTGGAAACAAGAGAAAAAATTGAATTTACTCACAGGTTTAATGAGTATATTAAAAACCTAAATAATAAGGGATATCAACTAGAAATATTACCCCAAGAGTCCGAACAGGAAAGACAAGCCCGCGACTACGATGGCGACTGTATCGGCTTCGACCACGCCAGCAAATACCCAAACCTGACGGCTGAAGCTATCTGGCGTAACGTACCTGAAAACGCCTACGACCCAACTGTCAAACTCAAAAAACAATCGTTTTATCGGGAAAATGGCACTCAACCCGAATTTGAGGAAATCGCCATCCATATGAGTGATGGTATTAGTGTTGGTGTAATCAACAACCACCTTACCTCAATTGAGGCGCTGGAGTCGGAAATTACTATCCTCAAAACCTTTGGTAGCGAGAAAGACCAAATAGAGTACGTTATTCAGGTAGCCAAACACTACGAAAAGTTATTTGACCAAGAAAATAGCGCACAAGCGCACGGTGACACCAGCCGCGACATTCCCGACAAGTATCGCGGCTATATGGAAGAATTTGTCCAAACGTTACGGCAAGAACCCCTCACCCAAGAAAATGCACTCTTTGCAATGGACATCAACGCCCGGATATATCGGGAAATGGTTGCCGAAGCCGCGTTCCAAAACCAAATTGCAGTTGACTTATTTAAAAGTGCTAAAAAACCAGAAATGGATGTTATCCGCAACAACAGTCGAATTCTGCATCGAGAAATTAACTACATTCGTGATAAGAAAAAAGATGTTTACTTCGACAGTACTATCGAACCGACAGGTAACTCACCTGTTGAAATTCTCATTAGTAAAACTAACCAATATTTTGAGAAAGCCCAATTAGAATCACGCGAACTAGCTCAGTTTTCAAACCTTTTCAAGGGAGTAGAATTTACCCACGAACAACGCTTGCAAGCCAGTTTGGTCAAGAGAGAATTTGATAAAGAGTTTAATAACGCCACACGTTATACCCAACGCAAGAAGACAGAAAAGGGACTATCAGCAAGTATTGATATTGGAAATGGTAAAAAAATAGATGTTACCAACCTCCTTAAATATGAACATCCCCTTGTTTGGAACGCACAGAAAATTAGCCTCAAAATCTCAGAAGTTCCATCTGAAAAACGCTCGATAGATAAGCCTCATCGGTATCGAGTTTACGCCCAAATTAATGATGAAAATGAAAACGGTAAACCTAAGTTTAGGGCACTAGGAACTGTATCTAAGGAACAAGAAAACTCGCTGCAAGAGTTAGGAATTATCCCCAACCAAGAAATTACATCAACTAAGATATCCTTCCAACCAGAATTAAGTGAAGGGCAAATTAAGTTAATGTACCAAAAGGCTTACCAAATCGCCGAAGACTTCTATAATTCAATTCCTGAAGAACAAAAGCTAGCGATGGCTGCTGCTACTTGGGCAGTATCAACTACTCGTGAAGGTTCTAACTCTAAGAGCCAGCAAAACGAGATTGAACAAGAAGTTGAAAGACAAAAGAAAGTATCAAATTTTGTATTTGCTAGTTTCCCTCAAGAAATTATCAAGCAAGTAGATAAACTTCAATTTACTGAATTTACCCTGACAGGATACAACCGTACAAGTGAAATCATCAATCAGGAAAATCAAAATCAACCACAGGAAATTAGATTTAATATTAGCGAGTCTCAAGACAGTAGAGGTAATATTGTAATTAAAGATGTCATCGAAGTAAAAAATCCTGAAACAGGAAAGTATGAAACCTTCGCTAACATCAACGCCACTGATGGTAAACTTCCCATCGGTACAACCGCAACTGGTACTATTGAAAAAGGAGAAGTGTATACAGCCACAGCTAAAATAAACATACCTGGAGGCATAAATCTAGAATTTCAGGTCAAAGAATTACAAAAATTTCAATGTAAAGACCAAAAATTTAATGGTGAAGAAGTAAATTTAACTATCATTAAAGATAAACTTGAACGGGAAGATTATGTTATTACCATTAAAAATGGCAATAAAGAAGAGAAATTAGGTACTCTTTCTAAAGAATCAGTAAAAGCAGGAATAGAACAGGGATGGCTGGCAGAAAAGCCGGGTCAAAATGGTCAACAATTAAAGTTAGAAGTTACAAATATTGCTACAGGTGAAAATGCCTTCGCTATTGGAAAGACACCCAATGGCAATCTAGTAAGAATAGATATTAACGACAAGCTTAAAAATATAGAATTTCAAGGACAAGAGATATCAGCAACAGTTAAAGCTTACGATAAACAGGATGTATATACAGCCAAGATTGGTAATTTATCTCTTGGTATTATCGGTCAACATACGGAAAAAGCATTTGGAAATAAAAGTAGGTACAGCCAAAAGAAAAGTTCAGTACAACAACTAGTCGATGCAGGCATAATTAATGAAAGTAAAGTACAAACAACCATTCCTGTTATTATCACAAGCAATGAAACTACCTGTAAACTAACTATTGACCCTGAATCAGTACAATATCCTGAAATATGGGTGAAGCGCTACCAGTTAGTTGACCAACAAAAAGAGGTCAATCCAGTAGAGCAAAAAAATAATCAGTTATTTGATAAAATTACCGAACGTCCTACTATACTATTCCAAAGTAAGGAGGATAAATTAGTAGGATTAATTGGGTTAGCTGTCGATAGTAAAAAAGCTGAGGTGACAAAAGAATTTTTAGAAAGAGTAGGAATAACATACGACCAAGTTGCTAAGTCACAAAGCAGACTGGGAGCTAGAAAGGGCATGACAGTATTCATGCTCGATGAAAGTACAATTACTCCAAAAAGAAAAGAACAGTTTATAGAAAGGTTTGGCACTATCAAAAGTAATGATACTCCGCCACTACCTGCTCCCATTATTCCTGAACAAACTGTATATTTCAGCAACCCCAACCAACAGTACACCCTAGAAGATAACTCGCAAATCATTAAAGAAAGTATTGGATTAGTAGTACCAGCCCAAGATTCCACTACTGTCAACAGTTGGTTAGAATTTAAAGGCACAAATAATAACTACATTATTGATAAAAATAGCAATATAGCTATATTTCTAATCGAAAAAGAGACAGTTAGTAGTGAATTAGAAGAAGGTCTCAATAGTTTATTAGGAAAACCTATCAATATTGGTGAAATAGATGGATTTGACCAATATAAACAATTAAGTAATGAGCTTAATCAAAAAGTAGAAAAAGAAGGGAGCCTGCTAGAAATCAACTCTACACCACAGCTAAGCGAATACAAGCAGGCGCTTCAATCACTCCCGAATCGCCCCAAAGAAATTGGTAAAGAGGAAATACCTTTACCAATAGCACCAGCAAAGCCAGTTCAGGAAGAAGGTACTAACGATAAAGAGTTAAATATACTTCCAAAATCAGCATCACCAATTAATAAAACTGTAGTCGAAGTTAACCCACCTACAGAAAATATTGTTCAAGCAGTTGTCACAAGGGCGCGCTCCGCGATCGCCAATAGTAACAATAATGAAAGTAATGCCATAGAGAATGCTCAAACAATCCAGACGCAACCGCAACTAGTACAGTCAAACAACAAACCTATCACCCTACCGTCAGCCCAAGCGGCAGATAAGTCTAAAGCTATCGAGATTTTGGGTAAGGTTAGTTCCGAAAAACCGGTTTCATTCCGCGATAATAAGGAAATGCCCGCTGGAACATACGGACCAGAAACTTACACCGAATCTAAGCCAGCAGGACAACCTTTCCTGTCAGCCGAACAAGCTTTCTACGCCTACAAGGAAACAGTGCCTTTAAAAGAACCAAGGGTACAGCTGATGGCTGAAATTCTCCAAGCCCGGTTTGAGCAACACCCCAAATTAGCCGAAGCCATAGCCGGAAGGGGAGGAGCCGAATGGTTAAAACAGTGCAGCTATCTCGTATCAAGTGGAGAGAAAAATTTCTGGGAAGGAAAGGGATTAGAATCACCTTACATCCGCGCACTCATCCAGGGATATACTAAAGCACTAGAAAATTCCAATTCTCAACAAGCAGAAGCAATACAGCTTACCTCCAACCAAAAATCAGAACCAGAACCACAAGGGAAAAACACAGAGATAAGCTTCACTCCAAAATTGGACGGAAGGAATATCTCCGCGCCCACTTCTCCTAAAAATCAAATTGAAAGTTCGCGAACCCTAGATGCAGACATTCAACAGGCATTATCACAAAGATTTACAAATAGCCAAACAAAGTCGATAGAAAGAACTTTCGATAACATTAAACAAAGTACTATTCAAAACCTGCAAAATTGGTATGAAACAGCCCAAAAATTAGGTAGAAATAAAAATTATATAAACCGAATTCAAGAAGTAACCGAGCAGTATATGAATGACAGCAGTTGTAGTCTGGAAAATGCATTCCAAGCTATGTCGCGTGACATCAAGGAACTACAGCAAATTAATGAGATGACAAAGCTTGCCCAAAGAGTTGTTAAAACCTTTGGTAGTGAAGATATTAACGGTATAATGAGTGTGAAAACTGAAAACTATAAAAATTATCAAATAGCAACGAAAGCACAAGAAGAGATTTATTTAATTAAGGATAAAGATAGTAATATAGTGCTATATATTAAAGAGGGAAAAACCCTAGTTAATAATCTTAATGAAGAAGTTGTAAATGACTTTAAATTTATGAATTCTCGAATTGAAAGTAGTTTTCAAGGTTTCAAAAAAGAACTTATAGAAAGGTAAATAAAATGACAAATATAACAGAAGCAATGCATTATGCCAATATTCAGGAAAAAATGGCTCTCTTAGGCATAACTGATGAAAGTGTTGCTAAAAAAGCACAAGAAATTGGTCTAGTTACCGCAGAAGAACAAAAAAAAGCCGAAGAAGCACTTTGGCAAGAATCAATAATTGACCATGAAGAAAAAATGGCACAAGCACAAATTAGCATTAAAGGTGTAGAACCAATCGATTTTAAGAACTTTAGCTTTCACCAAAATCAAAGTCAAGCTATAACCGCCGATTCAGAAAATCAAAGTTTCAATTCGGATAAAAAAGATGATGACAAAAATAGTAAGAGCAAAGTTACAGTAGAAGATAGAGAAATAGTCATCGCCAAAAATTCCGATGTACAGCTAGTAATAATTCCTAAATTATTAGAAGTCTTAAGTCACGAAGGAAAGCAGGAAAATGGATTGGTAGTTTATCAGGGTGAAAAGTACACAGTTAGTATCAAAATCGAAGAAAGTTCAAATACCCTTTTCCTTGATAGAAATTCACATTTAGAAAATAGAGAAGCGCTAGTAGCTTCCAAAAATAATGATGAACCTAGTTATAGTATCGTAGTCAACAATATTACCCAAGAAGAATTTGAAAGGTTTAAGTTACTGTTTAATAAGGAACAAAACCGCCGCAACAACCAGCAAGTTCAACAACAGGCTAATACAAAATCTTCTGAGAACGAGCTTGGGTAATTAATCAAAGTATTCCTATCAAGATACCGAAAAAAAATCCACAAGTAATAAAAATATACTTATTCGGTATCTTGCTTTTAGGAAAAGTAATTCCAGCCATGCCAATACAATAAGCGAGTCGAAAGTAGTCAGCATCAGCAAACTGACCTACAAAAAGATTGCTAAGAAAAATTAATGATTGAAGAGTAAAACCGCAAAAAAAGAGCCACGATATATCGAATCGATTGGAGAAATTCACAATGCTATCGATAATATAATCCAACCATATCTTTTTTTTTTGGGCTTTTCCATTTTAAGAGGCGGCATTAGCCACAAGTAAGCGTTTATCCTGAGAATAACATTGAAAATTAGCCTTTAAATTAAAGATTATGACAAATGTTGAACCTTCGCCTACCTGAGAAAACACGTTAACACTAGCTTGGTAACAATCCGCAACATACTTAACTGTACGCAAGCCCAAGCCAGCACGAGGTATATGAGAACCAGTACCATCAAGAGTAAATATTCTGTTGCATCCACTTATTCCCAAATCAATATTCAACTGCTCCAACTGCATTGAAGTGATACCCACACCAGTATCTTGAACCGCCAAGTGGAGGAAACCACCTACTTGAGTATCAAGCTTGATGGTAACAGAGCCACTAGCAGGAGTATACTTAAAAGCGTTTACAATCAAGTTGCAAACCATCCGCCAAAGGTGGCTGTAATTCGCATATATGCACACATCAGCAACTTCAGGCTCAATTATAAGGGAGAAATTTATATTCTGCGCTAGAGCACTCTTAGAGAACTGAGCATGGATGGAATGCAGCAGGTTAGCAATATTGATATATTCAATGTTTCCTCCTGGCTGTTGACTCAACTCACTCTTCAAATCAGTAAGCACACCTAAAGTAGCTGTGATTGTAGAGCAGGAGGTATCTAACACGGAACGCAGCTGCTC
Source organism: Mastigocladopsis repens PCC 10914 (assembly GCF_000315565.1). Taxonomy (NCBI): domain Bacteria; kingdom Bacillati; phylum Cyanobacteriota; class Cyanophyceae; order Nostocales; family Symphyonemataceae; genus Mastigocladopsis; species Mastigocladopsis repens. Next base: position 120,466 of record NZ_JH992900.1, read on the forward strand.
AAGGCTATCACCATAGTTACCTACTCTAGTCAAGCCTAAAACAAAGTTAACCGCCCTTAAAGGGTGATAGACATCGTGAGCTATCATTTCCAAATACTGAGGAAGCCTCCGGAGATAATCACTTCGCCTGTGCAAGCATAAATTTACACGCTTCAGTAGCTCAGAGGAAGAAAAAGGATACACCAAAAAATCGTCAAAATCGGAAACCCATAAATGATCCGGTGACTGCACCACCTTAATAGCTGGTAAACCTTCCGAACGGATACTGGTTAGCTTTAAAGTAACATCCAGTATCAAGTCAATACCTTCAAGATTGTCAGGTATTGCAGACTTAGTAACCACCGAATAATTTGACTGCTGCAAGCTATCAACAACACTCGCAACAATCTGATTTCGCTTTCTACCAATTACTAGTATTTTATACAGCACCGCAGTTACATACAAACGCTACTGAAATTATCAAAGCACCACATTACCAGGACTTACCACAGAAATATTACTAAATAAGATAAGTGATTTCTTATATTGCACCTATCAGGATAACCACTAATGCATCACTGACATCCTCCCCATCCTACCTAACGGCTCTTGATGAGGAAACCAAAGAGTCACCCCTTTGGTTTCCTGTCTCTACGGGTGCTACCTAGACTCCTCTTACGATTGTCCCGAACGCATCCCCGACGCCGACAATTTCACTTTTATCGCAGGTTTAGCCCAACTCCTGCTTCAAAAGCTCCTAAATGCTGCATTATAAATCCCAATCAAGTGTGAAAGTTTCGTCACCATCTTCTGCTTGGTGTTGGGGCTCATCTAGAGTATGCGTTGAATCAGCCACTGTGGCTGACTCCGCTTGTATGGGGACTGTATGGGAATTGAGGACTACAGTTGGTATTGGTAATGCACCCTGCTTAAACGCAAAGTAGCAATCAACAATAAAGTAAAGCGTCTCTAGATAACTTTTACCTAATCGTTGGGATTCTCGGAATATACGCTCGCGGTAGCTATCTTTGATACGGACTTTTTCTGGAGTTTTGTCTTGCTGAGAAACCATATTAAATAGTTGGTTGACGGTTCACTGTTAACTGTTAACAGTCATTACAATTGCTTTAGCCATTTGCAATAGCCCATAAGAATTAGCCTCTACCGGGTTTTCTAGAATTTCAAACCCGTTTTGTATGAGCAGTTTTTTAAACCCAGGAAGCAAGCAACCACCACCAATAGCCCAGATTTCATCCCCTTGGTGTTTGGCATCAAGGGCGAGATTGACAGGCTTTTTCAGATAGCTTTCATACCAATCTTTCAGACAAGTGGTGTATATGTCTTTGATATCAATATCACGGCTGTATTTCGTATGTCCCATTTCCAGACAAAAGCGAATTTTCGATAAGTCCCCAAGCTTACCACCGTTGAGATGTTTCATCTTCTTAGCAATCTCACCGATAAGAACTTCCACACCAGCAGCGTAGGGCGTATGTACTTCTCTTTTACCTTGAAAGTAACGAGAATAAAGCGTTGTACCATTCCCAAAATCTACGACAGTTAACTTTTTGGGCAGCTTTCGACCAAACAAAGCACCCATACCTTCAGGCACGACTTTGAGAACTTCTACTTTGACATCAGATAGCTTGCCAGCGAGCATTGGTTGGTATTCTCCATTGAGTATTTGACACAACTCTTTTGTCAAAGCAACATCATGTAAGCTGACAACTAGCTTTAAGTGCCAAACCTTACGATGTGGTAAATGAGCCAACGCACCTAACAAAGTGATGAGGGCATTGTTGACTTTGTTGATGTTGCTATCTGTGTTTCGCTCGAAATAATACCCAGTGCGGAAAGCCGACTCACCAACAGTGTAGGCGTTGCCGTTAAAAACCACCCGACCGGGTACATCTTCCATGTCTTCTCGTGAGATGTAACTTGGAATTCTCACGACATCAAAACCATCGACTAACAGTTTGACGCTACCATAGCCATTATCAAAACCGGCACAAAAAATCTTTTGATTCGCGTGAATGTTCTTAGAACTCATAGGGGTCAAATGGGGTATAAAACCGAAATGAGTTCAATATACCCTAAGAAGTACCTATATATACCCTGTATAGGGGTTAATTTTGCTAAAAAAGTTGTTATTAATTTTTGGGGTATCTATAGCCCCCACTTATACCCCATTATCAATTAAACCTGATAATCCCAATATTGTGGAGGTGTTGGTAGAAGCTGGGGTTAGCTGCGACTCTCAAATGATGCAGAAACTCTCGCGCAAGCGTAAACGCAAGGAGATTCAACTCGACGGCGAGTTGACGTTCAAAGCTTTATTGCTAGCCAGAGACGAGTATTGACGAGCGCTTCTTAGATGGCTGCACTCGAAGATGGATGAAGATATCGAGGAACTGATATTCCAGGTAGGACTTTGGCTTTTCAATTAGTGGTATCTCTCAGTTTCTTCTGAATTTCTTCAGCCTTGGCCTCTAATGCAGAAAGTAAATCGAAGAGTTGCTCCTGCTGAATATTATCTACCTTAGTTGCTGAAACAGCTCGAATTAGAGAACTAATTTGGTGGTTTGGCTTCGGTTTTTTTTCAGGAGTATGTTCAGCAATAATTTTGGTAACTAGAGAACGAGTTTGAGCCACTGTTAGCCTTTCTTGCAAAACTTGCAAAGTGGCATTTTGTCGAATTTTTGTAGCCTCAGTTTCCTCGATTCCTAAATTTTTAGGATTCAGTTGTTGAAGCGAGCGAGCATGGTTAGCACCAAGTCCTGATCCTCGAATCGCAGTCTTTAAATCTTCTGGAAGCCGTAAGCAAGGAAAGACGTTTGCATCTACAGACGCTGGATTTTGTTGAAAACGTAGCAATAGCAGAAAGACATTACGCTCAGTATCGTTTAACTCAAATTCTTTGATGCGCTCTGACTGCTCAACTCTTGTTGCACTAACTAATTCAGTTAATTGAGGTAAAAGTTTTTTTGCATTTAATCTGGCAATAACTCTCCTAACTGCCTTGACAACCTCTTCTTGCTCAATTTCAAAAGCTAACTTAGCTTGTTGAATCAAACCCTCAGCTAAATCTAGCTCATTCAAACCCTCTCGGTGAAGACTAGTTAATAGTGTCAGTGCATGTAATTCCGAGTCGGAGAGTTCCTTCGGTAACATGACTGCATCCAGCGTTTGAATTTCCGGCTGCAAATATTGTCCAACTGCTCTCCATCTCCGCTCTCCATCAAAGATGAGATTTCCTGGAAGTAAAATAATTGGTTCTTGTTGCCCCTCTTCTCTAATTGAAACTGCTATGCTGTGGATGCTATCCGGTGTAAATGTTTGCCTTACCTGCTTAGGATTGGGTTTAACTTGACTATAGTGAATTTTAAAAATACCAGATGCTTTGAGTTGTTCTCGCAGTTCTTCAATAGTCTGATTGAGTCGCGTACGTTCTTGTTCAGCAAGCTCTCCATTTACCCGTTCATCTCTCAATCTAGTAATCTCTGCTTGCAGCTGTTCTATCCGTTCTTCTAGTTCAAATATCTGCTGTGAACCAGTAGCTCCAGCAAACATTCCCAGGACACTTGGTTTGTTTGACTTTGGCATCTATTGACCTCTCATTACCTTAAGTTCTTGAATTAGTGCATCAACTATAGGCAGAAAGTCTGCTCTGGCCTCTCTACCTGGTCTGTAAATCCCTAAGGGTAAGCCTCTACCGGATGCGTTTAAAATGTCTGCCGACTCGCGGATTGGACTAAAGTACTGAATTCCTAGATTTTTACAGACTAGTGGCAGTTCCTCAACAATACTTCTATGTGCTCCCCAGTCACTTTTCCAACGAGTGGGGACCATACCAATGATTTTCGGAGCTGGTTTCAATCTCAGCCGCTTGCAGTTGTCATAGTACCACTCAATCATTGCAGCAGCGCTTTGGGACGCCTTGTATTCGGGTTGAATCGGAATTAATACATGAGTAGAGGTTGAAAGAGCAGTTAGTGGTAAAGGCTCCAAGGTGGCGGGACAATCGATAATCACAAAATCGTGAGATAAGGGGTAATCACTAAGCCTATCTGCAAGGATATAAGCTCCGCGTAGATCCTTTGAAATCATCCGAATTGTCTCGTGCAATTCTTTTCCGCCCTTACAAACCTGAATTTTGTCAGTTTTCCCCTGCCAAGCTGTAACTAAAGGCCAATTCCCTTTGAACTCATGGTTATATACATCAGCCATCGTTCCTGGTGCTTCAACTTCTCTTAGTCCACAAAACAATGTCAATGATTCATTAGGGTCGATGTCTAGTAGCGCAACTGAATAGCCACGAACACCTAACTCGTAAGCAAGATTGTACGAAACAGTACTTTTAGCTACCCCTCCAGCGTTTGTCTCAATGGAAAGGATTAAATTGACTGGCATGGTCATTTTTCTTTGTTGGCTAACTACATTTCTCACTCTCAATCCTGAGATAATGTTATATCAGTTTTGTTTGGTAATTTTGAGATAATGTTATCTCAACTTAAGCGTAGATCATACAACCGCCGTGGTATGGAGAGTTGGCACTGTCCCGGAAAATCGCGCGTTTGACGGTGAATCAGCCGCTACATTAATCCTCTCCTAAGCCGGGCAACCTTTACCCTTGAGTTGGTCTTTAAAGTTGATCTATTAGGGCGGTCAAACCGCCAATCCGGACAAATCCGGACACAAAACTAATTAATTAGGTGGGCGGTTTGGACGGTTCTACGGCTTTGTCTAAAGTTCACCCCATCCCTAGAGGAGGGTTTCCCTCCGCAGAGATCTGTGAACCCGAAGGGCTGGGTGGTATGCCTTGTTAGCGAGCGCGATGATGCTAGTGGGCTCAGAACTAGATGGTGTCTATTTACATCCACAAGATAAGTATTTTGCCCGTTCTATTGTGCTTGATAGTTTAGAGCAATTGGGTGATTCTTACTTAGCGAAAGGTCATCCTTATTTAGACTTTCCTTTATCTTTAAAAGAAGCTAAATCGTTACTGCCAGTTAATAGAAAGCAAGAGTTAGAAATTGAGCTAGAAAAGTTTCTAATTGATAGTTATGAACATGATGCACCAGATGTTCACTAGTTTTCAAAAGAGTATTTGAAAGAGGTTTTCAAAGAGTTTTTTGCTAATTTTGACTGGCTGGGTGATATTGACTAAGAAGCAGTCGTACAACTACAACAGAAGTACGGGTCAGAGTATTTTCAAGCTGCATAAGTAGGTTAACTTAATTAAACATAAAACGTTCAACTTGATAGTGACCTTGTGCGGCTCTGTTTTCTATACCCTCAATAATGGCGATTGCCAAGGGCAGTGTGCTCCCTGCAATCGGAGGAAACCGGCCGTCAGACAACTCTGGACATACAAGTGTTCTTCCCTTGTCCATTCCTTCACCAATAGGTTTTGACCACACCCTATCCCGTGGAAAAAACTGCACAAAACGCGCAACCCTTTTACGGTTACTCGTTCTACGCTCCACGATTACTCGTGAAGTGCCCCAAACCGAGCGGTTTCTTAGAAAAAATTGTCAAGCTTTCACGAAAAATGCCGCTCGATTTGGGGAGGGTTGCGCGTTTTGTGTAGATTAATGCGTCCCCATCAGGAGCGTATCTTCGTCAATTTCGCCAATTGGGGAAATGAAGTCGCGTTTACAGTATAAAAAAGTAATGAAGTTAATAGCTATTTGTGTATAAATTTTGTCAAGTCTCAGCACAGGGTTGAAAGGAATGTTAGAAGTATTATCACGGTGTCATCAAAAATATTTCTCAAATGAAATTTATTAAAACCGTCATAGTAGAAGACCAAAATATATTCAGACTTGGTTTAAAAACTGTACTAGAAGGAAGCAACAAAATTAAGGTATGTGGAGAAACAGGATACGGAAAAGAAGCTCTAAGCATAATTAAAAATACAGAGCCAGATGTAGTAATTGTAGATATCGGACTACCTGACATCAGTGGCGTACAAGTAGTTGAAGAAATCAGAAAAGTCTACTCAAACAGAATTAAAATTATTGTTACAACAGGAAGTTGTGAGAAAAAGATAGTCAAAGAAGTATTTAAAAAAGGGGCAACTTCCTTTTACAGCAAAAACAATGTCGAAAGTAAAATTATCGAAGCTGTTGTAACTACCTACAAAGGTGAATCTTGGATTGATAGCACAATACACACAATTGTAGCGCAGGCAATGTGGGAGCCTAATACTGAAGATACTCCCGAAAACAAGATAACACAACGAGAGTGTGAAGTCCTAAAATTGCTAGCCAAAGGACTAACCTATGAGGAAATGGCTAACAAACTCTGTGTGGAAATTAGTACTGTACGTTCGCACGCTCGTCGAATAATCAGTAAGCTCGACAAACCAGAAAAAGACGAAAAACATAGACCTACTAGAGGAAAAGCTGTATGTGAAGCTTTAAAACTAGGAATACTCTGCCCAGAAGACTTAACTGAAGAAGTATACACAGAAGCGAAAGAATTCGTTCCCGATTACAATAACTGCGAATTTTTCACTGCGTAATCAGCTATTTCTCAACTTTAGCGTCAATTATACAACCGCCCGGATTATTACCCTTACGACAGGCTTGAATAATGCCAGCATTCTCGGTATAAATTTGTCTAGCATCGCGTCCTTCTTTAGATTTAGCCCACTCTAAAAGTTTAGCGTCTTCAGGCTTCAAATTTGGCACAGCAGGAGATTTAGCACTCAATTGGGATGCTATAGCCATATTGAAAGTAAAAGCCCCTATAGCCGCACCCAACGCCAGGACGCAGCCAAAGACAAAACCAATAGTCGCTAAATTAAAGTGGCTGACATCAGACAAACCTAACCCAACAGGAACACCTTTCTCACTTTTAAGGGGAGTAAATTCTTTAGTATTTCTTACCAACTCTTGCGCTGCTTTAGCTATTGCAGCCTGCTGCTGAATTATCGCCACCTCAGCCGCATCACTTAATTTGTTATCAACCTTGAGCGTCCAGCCAGCTATCACACTATCAAGTTTAGCAGGTAGCTGCATAATCGCATATTGAGTAGTACCAATCTGCGCCCATAACTTAAACAAAGGGTCAGATGGCTTCATACCCGACTTGGCTATCAACTCTTCTATATACTCTTTCTCTAATTGCTCTTTACTAGGATTATTTTCTGTGGGTACATTTTTAGTATCAGTCATAAAATAGCAATCAAATAAGCTGATAATAATAAGAAATATTTTAGAAACTGGCTTCTTGATGAGTTAATTCAGTAGGGTCTCTTTTCAAGCCTAAATATACCGGAGCAACCTTGTGATTCATGACAGTATCATGAAAATTATCCATCCAGTTAAATACCAGCGAGCGATATAATACTTGCATATCTGACTCCGGAGTAATAGCAATACCGTAAGGTAAATTTGTATCTTCTAAATCTTGGTAAACATAATCTTCGAGCTTAGGCAATATCAGTTCTATCCCATCTAACTTGTTAATATCTTCCTGAATTTGAGTCCCATCATAGTACTTAAAACCATCCCCAAAATGTTGATTTTTCACTACTAAATAATCAGCGTGACTACTAAAAATATGATAGAGAGATTGCAAGTACTTAACACAATCTCTGCGGTTTGAAATAGGATGAATAAAAGTGGCACGATAGCCTAAAGAACTCAAATTTTCTAGAAAATATATTTCCTTCTCAAATCGAAAAAAATCCAATAGATTCTGACCTGGCATATCAGTAAATGCCAAATCAATTTCTGAAAACATTTCCAGTTCGTTTAATAAAAGGTCAGAATCACCTCTATTCAGTCCTAAATGCCTAATATTAAAGCCTAATTTATCATAGACTGATAGCTGATTAGACAAGTCACCAGGACGCTGACCATGGTAAAAAGCACGAATATTTAAATCATGCTTCTTATACAATTCCAACAACAATCTAGAAACTGTAGACTTACCAACACGCGAATCACCCATTGTAATGATAAATCGTCTTCTAAACATATAGGTTATGCAGCATTTTGAGCTTTGTCGTCTACAGTAGCTTTCTCGCTTTCATGTTCTTTCACAGTATGTGAAAATCCTTCAGGCAATTGCTCGCAATTAAAACCCAGCAAGTTATGAGCTGGCTTTAATTTTTCTTCAAAATCATCCAACCACGACTTAACTCTTGCCCTAACAGCAAGAAGAGAACCAAAATCTTTAGAAGAAGCTTGCCTAAAAGTTAAATCATTTTCATCAATGAAATCATAGCAATAATCAATTAACTCAGGCATTAAAACTTCTACTAAACCTTTGCCAAGTAATGTTTCACGAATAGGAGATCCATCATAGCGACCAAATTTTTCCTTATCTCCAAAAAACAGGTTTTTAACAACTACATAATCAACTTTGTTTTCACAGTATTTATGTAAAGCATTTAAAATGTTTACAGAGTCACGAAGTCGATTAATAACCGACACCATAGTAACTCTGTAGCCAAGTTCATTTGCCAGCGTATCAAAGAAAGATAGCTCTTTCACAAATAATTCAAAAACTCCGCCTGATTGAGCTGGTAAATCAAGTAAAACTAATGGAAAAGTTTCTGCTTCCAAGTCTATTAATAATTGGTCTGCTTTTCCTCTATCAAATACATTAATACAACGAACTAAACCAGGGTTGAATTTTTCATGATGTCGGCGTAATTGATTATTACGCTGGTCAGCATCATAAGCAATACAAAAAAGATTTTTATCAATATAAAGCTGAAGCAAGCCTCGTGAAAAGGTACTCTTCCCAACACCACCTTTATCACCAGTAACAATGACAAGTCTCTTTGTTTTTTCTTCAACCTGATGTTGTTGATTGTCCTGCTGCTGTTGTTCATTATTATCAGACATAGGATGATTCCTTTTAATATTAGTACGAGCCATATTTAAGAAGTTTTGAAAGAAAAATTGTCTATTAAAGTTGACAACGAATTGAGATAAGCAAATTTCAGTCCCAAAGCTTGGAGGTACTATAATTTCACAAGAGTCGTGTTCGTACACAACCTGCATGAAAATATTTCCTGACAACACTCCAATTAAGGGGAATAGATAAAATTTATCAATTCTGAATATAAATACTAGTCATCAGCCATAAGTTAGGATAGTTTGCTCAGAAACTACCCTCAGTATCCCAATCCAAACTAGAAAGAAAAACAAACTAATATTTAATTTGCTTTGTAACTTTAGTATTAAATGTAAATTCAATTCCCCGTTTATAGATATATAAAACTATTTTTAAAATATCAAACACTAAGCCGATTTCAGAGAAAAACTATAACAAATTAACTATAAAACTAAATAATATTATTAGTTTTGTATCAAGTATTTTTCTACAAAACTAATAATTTTTAACTCAAAATTTAGCATCAGTTAGATAAATATCTAATGAACACATACTCCTGATTTATCAGAGATAAAATTATTAATTTTGTGTTTAGTATTTTTATACAAAAGTAATAATTTTACCCCAGGTCAAGGGAAATATTTAAGAACTTCTATACAAAATTAATATTTTTTGTAAGTAAAGTAAGCTGGTAATTCATTTAAGCACGCAAATTACAACCCTATAAAAAGTTAAATTTAATTGGTAATTCCTAAAGCTTCCTTGATAGCAGGCACGATATCTGCAATTGCGATAGCCTTGATGCACTTGTTGTCGATACAAATCACTCGGGTAGTAGACCAATCGCACTCAGTCATTGACTCAAGAGCAAAGGCAATACCTCGGTTAATTGCCTCATCCGTTGCTCTACCCAGTTGACGTATGCGGTTAGACTTGCCGATTACAGTCCCAAACGATATGAAGCTCAAGTGTACATCCCTCACTATAACAGTACTCCGTGAGCGTGGTGGGTAGTTCACGCGGAGCGATATCCAGTCAGTAAGTAACAATTCCACCTAAGGCAATTAAAATACCAACACGCCAAGGTTTAGGGCAAAGCTACTCACCAATCAGAAGTGATAAATTTAAAATGATTAATTCAAAATTAATCAAGAACTATTCCATAGGGGCATTAACTCCTCAACCAACCAATCTATCCCCACCCCAATATCTGCCATGACAGCGAAGGCATGGCTCAACAATTGCGATCGCACATCAAGAGATACATATTGAAGAATTGCTCCAAAGCGAGTACCCACCACCTGGGCAACCTGAATGAGGTTTACTATCGCCTCCACGGGAGACTCTTCACCCAGCAGAGGGAAGTAAATTTTTGCCAACCAACTTTCATCACTAGAGAGAACTTGTTCGCCTCGCTCTTGTGTAACTCTTTCAAGTAGCTTCGCAATCAATACCCGCAATTGGTTCCACCCCCCAATGTGGGACATATGTTCTTTCACAATTTGAGATACCCTTGATTGCTTGATTGCCTTCCCCTTTGGTAACGCTTGAGCAATTTCATCAACAACATCCTGCTGCGTCGGTTTCTCATTCCCCGATAATATTTGTCTGGCGATCGCCTTGGTTAAAACAAACTTGGTTTGTTCGCCACACTCAGCAGCCCGCCAATCTATCTCAATCGCCCGCACTCTTTGGAATTTGCACCCAGGTAATTCCTCTTGTAGGAATCCGACATCGAAATCCCCCACAAAGTAATAGATTAATTCCTCTTCGGAACGCAGGTGCGCTCGCAAACGACCTGACTCTTGGAGAATTTCAGCACGAACCAAACTATCAACAAATTCTTGGAAGTTGAGGTCAGAGAACTTTGCTGCCAGGTTTTCTTCTTTAAGTGGGGATTTCTCAACTGATATATCCGGTACGACTCCAGTCAATACTTGATACTCGGCTGCCAACTCTCCAATATTTGGATACGGAATACCCAAACTCACCAGTACATTGACATCCGCAAAACGGTTAATTCCCCGCCCGTCGCGGAAGTGATACCCATCGCCTGTTTGTGCAAAAGCTTTACGTTCAATAATAGCAACCGACAAACCCAAGTACTTATTGGTAATAGTTTCTCTTAGCGCTGCCACTCTCTGTAAAAGCGAATCGCGTCTATCGCGACCCAACAAGCCCATATCAGTAACGTGGACAACTGTCAAGTTGTCATAGCTTGGCACAAGCTGCGAGATAACGAGGATATTTTCTACTCCCACTTCCAATTTCAGCGCTAAATAGCGCACATCCAAGGTGCCATCGAGGTAAATATTAAACTTAGTCGCAGTTGCCACTTCCCGGTGGCGATTATCTTCTAAATGTACAGAAAGTATACCTTTATCAAAATGAAACGACCCTCTAATATAGTTTGCCCATACTTCAAGTAGAGGAACCAACCAGTTGAGCAGTACCTGGTTGATTTGCTCTTTAGCTTCAGTATAAGTTTGACCTCTAAGAAGTTTATTTATACGCCGCGATGTTATTTTCTCCGTTTTAGTCCCGGTACTGGCATCTATATTATCTGGAGCTGAGAGCAGGAAAGATAAATCCGGACGTAGAGCAAGTTCAACCTCGGAGATTATATCAGTAATATCTTGTGGTATCTCTCCCAACATCTGACGAATAGCTGTATCGTTATAGCCATAACGAGGAGCCACTCGTGTGGACAAGCTTGTCGGCTTGGGCGAAGAGACGTTACGAGTTGGTAGAGTAGTATCGTTTGCCCACAACATCCCGAACCCGTACTCTTCTGGCCAAAGCAGAAACCTTAATCTCTCAAATATAGGTTTAAGTTTTGTAAATAGGAACGGCGCGGCTACAGCTAACTCACCAGCCATTTGATTGAAATCACTTATACTAACTTCAATTTTTTTGCGCGTGAGCATAACCAGTGAAGCTTCATCCCAGAATGCACCACACTCAGAATATTCATAATCATCACAGTTAGGCAAACTATCGGGATGGGCACGTACTTGAGAATAGCCAAATACAGAGTAGCGTTCATACCTATAACCAAATCCCATACCCCTGTTACTGCGACAGGCATTGTAAAGGTGGCAGCTAAGACAAATTGGATTAGAGGAGTTTTCAATATTAGCTACATTTTTCGACCCCAAGGCACGGAAAATGGGAGTACGATGACAGTTAGAAGGAAATAACTTACCAACGTAAGTTCCCGTTGGATGCACCAAAAAAGGTTGCCCCATAGGTGTAAGTCTGTCATGGTCATAAGCTAACCCGTTATGGCGGGGAGGCAAATCTACAAAGTTCTGCTCGACTGTGAATGTTGTTGGATTGCGATGGTCACAAGCTAAATACCACAGTTGGTGTAAGTTAAATTCAGATGCCTTCATACTGCCCGCGGTGTGAGACTTACCCAACCCAGGAGCAGACTTATCTAATATATGTTGCCAACCCTTGGCGACGGCTTCCTTCCAGATACTAACGCGCTCGTCCCCCTGGTAAATAATCTTGGGACAACCAAGTTGGATATATTCGTCGGGAGTGGGTAACTCGCCAGGGATATATATAATAGTTGTCGCAGTTTGCTCTTGTCGGTACTGACGCTTTTGTTGTTGGAATCCCCGGTGGGGGCGAACCAACCGTTTGATTTTCAAGATCTGGTATTTTACGTCATCCCAAAAGCGAGAAGGATTTCTCGATAAACCCTCAAACTGCGCCCAGGTGAGCAACTCGTACTTACCAGCATACTCATCCGGATCAGCACAGGATTTATCGAGTTGTCCCCACCAAGCCACCCTTAAGGTATAACCCCAGCGAGTAACCAACTCATAAGTACGGCGGTACTGACGCATCACGTTCTTGTTGAGAACCGCCCCGGCATCCGCCCAGAGAATCAATTGACAATTATCAATTCCCAATTGGGCTTTTGCTGCTAACAAGTAGCGCTTGAAAGTTTCAGGCGATGACCCGAAATTACCACCTGCAGCACCAATTACAATCTGCGATCGCAGTTGGGAAATAATCCACGGTTTGAGAATACCCTCGGCAAGTCCAATATATTGAGGTAGAGAAAAAGCATCACCAACAGGCAATAAATTGGACTGCGGGTTAGTCACCTCAAAATTACTTATATGACTATCACCACACCTCCCAGTTATCGGCAAACAATAGGTAAGGGGTAATTCCCCATTAGACAAATGAGAGGTAGGACCGTTAGGGCGCTTTTTTTTAAATCGACTCGACGCCCACCGATACTTCCCTTCATCCTTGTCAGGATTATCAAGGCGCAACTGCCAACTGACAATTTCTAATTTCTCATTCCACACTGGAACAAGATAACCCGAATCAAAGTTGGTCAAACTCCTCCCTGAAATACCTACACCTGCAAGTTGGTGCGATACCTCCCGGTCGAGTTTTTGCCACGAAACCACCGACCGAAACATTCCCGCCTTAATTAGGTCATCCGAGAGTCCCCGTCGGCGTAGGTCATCGCGATGGTCTGGGAATAACGACAGTTGGGAAAAGATATTTCGGATGTGTTTGTCTCGGTCGGGTTCCGGGAGTAGGCGAGATAAACGCTCTTTTTCAGCTTTAAGACGTTCAGCTTTAAGGTGTCGCCATCGCGAAATCCACTCGTGGCGGGCTTCGTTATCAGCTTTTCCCATATCGCGGGTGATAACTCCCCACGTTCCATCTTTGGTTAACCCCCGAAAGGTAAACCCAGGAGGAGTACTGTACCCATCGGTAACGGTCATGCAGAGGAACTTGTTGGGATCGTCTCGCAGTTCTCGACAGCGCCCGCGAGTATCACCACACACAGGACAGGGTTTGGTACGGCTGGTGGAGATAAAATTACTCATACTCCACCACTGAATTTAAAAGCAAAAAAAAGTCACATATCTTCATACGAGTTCGGCATCCACTAAATTTGTGAACTCGTACCGCAATAAGTATTTAGCTGCTAATCTAGTAATTAACGTTATTATCGGGATATATTCTCTGCTAGATTAGCTTTCTGACGCTACCTACGCAGCACGAATATTATCCCTATTTCTATTTGTAGATTCCATTGCTTTTATCTGCTTCCTATAATCCTCCCAAGTTTTTTCAAATACATCCGACTCATACACTCGCAACAGAACCTCCTCTTTATCAGTCAAATTTGGAAGTTTCAACAACTCCGCCAAAGACACCTGAACCGGGAAAACATCACTAAATTTCTGCATCAAGCGAAATATCCTCTTCCTCTGTTCCGCAGATGGTTCATCTTGCAACTGGGCATCAATCTGTCGCGGACGTAGATTCACAACTTCAACAGACATATTCACCAAATTTCTAAATCCAAACACAACAAATTCGTTAGTTATACCAATAACACGTCCCACGATTTCCAACTCAGGGCGCAGTCTGTTCTTGAATTGATACACATGGTCAAGCTTAAAATGCCGAAATGGATTGCGTTCACCATTCCGCATCCAAGCAATACCATCCTCAACACTACAGCAACTACCCGCCTCAATTAGCTCTATCACCTGGTTACAGATATCTTGATCGCAAACAAACTTGTACGCTGCATCAATACTCCGGTTAAACTCCTTCTCCAGCGCAACAGCCGCCCTAAATTTTTGAACTTTTCGTAATTGCAAAATAAAATCAAATACTTTCTTGCCCTTGTGATAACTACCAACACTTATATTTAGATTGTCCGAAACCTCCTGAATCACTCGCTTACCCTTTTTTAATTGAGAGTTACTTTCATTTATCGAATGATTCAAATTTGAATCATTCGGCTGATTCAAACGGCGAGCGCTCTCCCTTTGTCTTTCTTTAGCTAAGGGACGAAGTACGCTCTCCCAGTACTGCCCTTCGTGAAACTTCTGGAAATGAGTCTTCCCACCTTCTCGATGGAGATTAAAGTCAAGTACTAGCTTCAAATCCTCTTCAGGCGAGTTTGACTCGACAAATTCCACCTTCACTAAGCTGATTCCCAGCTTGCGGGCTATCTGGAGCCGACACTTACCCGCCAGGACAACATTTACACCAGTACGTGCTGAAACCTTCAAAGATTCGAGAATCCCTAGTTCAGAGATGCTTTTTTCCAAAGCAGGGCGGCTCTCATTTTCACCGTATATTTCTATCAGGTTCGGATGAACAACCAATTCTGAAGGAGAAATATATACAATATCCGGATTATGTATCTCAGACATATTTCTACACCGGGTTACAAACAATTTGAAGAGAAATTTAAGTCTTTAAAAGACAAGCACGAAAAACAGAAAAATTTAGACAGTAAAACTTCTAGCTCTACCACCTATCAGCAAAAACAACATGATTAAAAAATGTTAGGCTTTGTAGATAACAAAAAATTACCTACCAGGAAAACTATCGAAGGAATTTTTTGATGTAGAAAAGTCTCATTACTAGAGCATTTAGAGCTAAGGCATTTACCTGAAAAAAAGATGCACGCTCCTTAGCTAACTCCTAAAGGGTTGCTTTCTCCACAAGTATGTCGAGCATTCACGATAACCGAATACAGCGCTCGCTTTTCTTTAAATGCTTCTCCCTAATACTACTGAAGAAATATGTGGTGTCTTGGCATCCGGGAGAAAAACAACTATCTAAGGGAAGATTTGAGAAGGTGGGTGTAATCATGATATGATAGTTATGGATTATTGAATCGACAAAACAAAGTTCCGTCCTGTACTAATAACAGGTGGAGTTGTTTTTTCCTTAAAGCCCTGTTACGAGCAGGGCTTTAAATGAATTTTTAGAAAGTATGTACGCTACAAATGTACGTTATAAAAGAGTATATCAGGCTTCATTCCATTTGGCAAAATTGTACAGTAAAGAGGGGTAAATTTTAGATGCCTCGTCTTCAGATATTAAATCCTATTGAAAAACAAGCACTAGAGCACATAGCAGCAACGAGTAGCGATGAAGTTAGTAAAAGAGCGAAAATTCTGCTAGGACTAGACGAAGGCAAAAAATATGTAGCCTTAGCGGAAGAGATTGGTGTAACCGAAAAATCAATAGCAAAGTGGAAGAAAAGATGGACATCAAGTACCATCACATCAGAAACCTGGGATTCGGCGATCGCAAAAGCTAATGAGGTATTAGGTGTAAACGTAGGCAGACCTAAGAAGTGCAAAAGTACACAAGAGAGCAAGATCGTTGAAATTAGCGAGTGGAGCAAGAACCGAAAACCCAGTCGTTCAAAGCACCATCACCATATGCAAGTAGCTGAAGAAGCCACGCGGAGGGGATTGCCAACACTATCCCCAAGAAGCATAGAACGCATTTTAGCAACCCAACCCCAATAAATAAGACAAGATTAATAGAGCAAAAAACCATCCCATCCCAAAGGGGTGGTTTTTTGTGATGTGGTAACTTCACAGGAGTACTGCAGGAATCATCGTCCGAACTAAAAAAATCCTCCTAGTTCAATCCCCTGGTATCGCCGGGGTAGTCTAGCAACTAGCTTCCTATTTGCAAAGACTCAACAACCTGACTGCTATCAACCGACAAACCTAAAAGAAAATCAACCAACGCTTCCTTGCCTCGCTTCAAATAAGCAGAATAGCCTGGGATCGAAGCTTTGGAGCAAAAACGCTGTAATTTTCTCGTGCTTAGGTTCATCAAATTTTGCTTCCGTTGCTGCTGCTCATTGATAGTTACTATCACTGGTAGTTCAGACGCCATTTCTAGTGGTGATACCAATTCACTAAAACTATGATACAGATAAAGAAGGAATAAATATCAACGAGCAAAGATGGCTGGAGTCACCAAAGTAGAAATATATGAGTCAGCAGAAGAATTACAGGAACTGCTGAGAAAACAAAAAATAGTATCAAGTCGTGAACGGATTCAAGCGTTGTATTTGCTGAAAATAGGTCATGTAAAAACAATACAGGATGTAGCGGTGGTGCTAGGGAGAGCAAGGGTAACGGTACAAAGATGGTTGAAGGACTATACCGAATCAGGAATAAAAGGTTTATTGTCAACGAAAAAGAGTCCAGGAAGACCGCCAATGATTAACTTACAAGCAAGAGAGCAGCTAGACAGAGAACTTCAACAGCCACAGGGATTTAAAAGTTATGAAGAAATACGAACTTGGTTAAAAGCAGTGGAAGGGATAGAAGCATCATATAAAGTAGTACACGACACAGTGCGCTATCAAATGAAAGCGAAGCTAAAAGTACCGCGAGCCGTAGGTGTCAAATACGATAGTGAAGCAGAATTGGAATTTAAAAAAAACTGCCACAATACCTAGAAGTAATTAAAAAACACATCATAGCACCAGTCGATAAACAAAAAAAAATTAGATATTGGTGTGGAAACGAAAGCCGTGTGGGGTTGAAGACTGAACCTGGGAGATTAATTACGACAAAAGGAGTCAAGCCCATCGGCATTATGCAATGGAAGCGGGATAATTTTTATTTATATGGATTAGTAGAACCATTAACTGGAGAGCATTTTATTTGGGAATTCTCTCATTTAAATACAGCTTGTTTCAATATTTTTTTAGAAAAATTCTCAGAGACTTATTCTCAAGATATACATATTCTTCAGTTAGATAATGGAGCGTTTCATTTTAGTCAGCATCTCAAACTACCAGAAAATATAGTTTTGTTATTTCAGCCTCCGCATACACCTCAAGTTAATCCAATTGAAAGATTGTGGGAGGAGGTTAAAAGGCATTTAACTTGGGAAAGCTTCTCAACTTTAGATGAATTAAGAGAATTTATTTGGAAGCGATTGGAACAATTAAACACATCAATCGTTGCTTCTATTACAGGTTGGGATTTTATTCTTGATGCTTTATTTGTATCAGGCTTTTCGTGAAATGGTATAACACCCCGTCCCAGTTTTACCTTAATGCGGTTAAAAGTAGGACCAGTTTTGGCATTAATATACTTGGCATTGATACTAAAATCTTCCAAAGTATCAACTAATAATTTTCCTGCCTGTTCCATAGTAGAAATCTGTGAATGAACGATTTCATGAGTAGCAGTCTTACTGTCTAAAAATTTAGGCTCGTTAATTCTTGAACCATCTCCTGTAAGTTTTAAATCTGTAGATTTACCCGTAATACGCGCAACAAGCACTGCGGTTCGATAACAATAATTTTTGATAATATTATCTCTACTTTGATTAGCTAAGTCTATAAAAAAACTTACCGATTTATTCTTGACAAATAACTTGTAAAGATTTTCACGAACAATTTCATATCCAATTTGCTTGAGGTAAATATTCTTTAGTGAATTTATATACTCAAATAAGGATTCGATTGGTGAGATAGTAATTAGTTCAATAATTTTTCGATATACGTTATTCTGCTCCCACTGCGATGGAATCCGATTGACATGGATATACTCAAGAGCATAACGCACAAACTCATACTGATTTAAAGTACAGTGCTCTGCACATACCGATAATATTTCTTCATCACTTGTACCTGCAATCACTGATTCGTATATTACCTGGAATAAAAACTCTAAATCAAATTCAATAACCGGACGTGATAACTTCGTCTTAAAATCAATCTGTTGTAGAACCGTTTCAGCATAATCAACCAATGAAGAAGGTAAAGCTTCGCATACATTCGCCATAATCTCTTCATTGCTTAAACCATCTTGTTTGGCTTGCACAATTGCAGTTAAAACTTGGTGTTTTTGATATCCAATATTATTTTGAGCATTATATGGTACTAACATCACTAAATTTTCACCTCCTGGAAATTTCAAACTTCTGTAATTGTTGCTGATAGTAAGTTCTTAATTTATCGATAGATTTAGCATTTTGGTTATAATTATTGCAAGGCAGCGAAGCCCATACCCTGCCCACTTTACAAACAGCAGTATCAAACCTTCCTGATTCAACATCATTTAAGGCATTATTACGACGAATATATTCAATTGCCATTTTGTCCTGAGAAGCTGGGCTAAAATCCTTCAAGTTTAACTTTGGCGCTAAGTCTTGCCAACTTTTATTTAACATTTGATATCCACCAGCCGCAGTTGAACAAACATTTTTACCATTAATAGGAGCGCACTGTTTCTTTAACGGGTGTGTAGAAAAATCATTAAAAGTTCCGTTAAATACTAACTTACGATAACTTTCTGGCTCACTGGTTCCTGTTTCTGCCCAACGAATTGTCGCTAAAAAAGCACTCAATCGTGGTGAATAAGAACCTGTACTAACTCTTCCTCCTAAACTATTTAACGACGCTGAAAAAACACCAGTACTTTGAGAATTTGAAAAATAAATGCCCAAAGTAATTAAAGAAGCAGTTGACAAATGGATGGGTTGAAAACGGGATATAAATTGATGGCGAGGACTCAAAATCAACCCAACCAAACCACCAACAATAAACCCAAATTTCCAACTATCAAGTGCCTTACCAAAACTACGCACCTGACAAATAGTATCCGCACCTTTTGATACCAATCCACATGGCAGTGAAGCTACTCCATAAGAAAATGCAACAGAGCAGGCTGCACCAACTACACCTGATATAAAAATCGGTACAATTTGCATTTCTCTTGCTAATAGCTAATTGAAGAAAGGCAGAAGTACGAGGGCAGCTATGCTGAAGGAATGTAGTATGTGGATTCCGACCCCAACCAATCAAAGACAACGCCAGTTCCCTAGGTCGGGAAACCCTCCTGCAGTACTGGCTCCCGTGTAGACGGTGGGGTTTTAGACCCTAATGGGCAAGGCAAAAGAACTTTCCTCAGTCCTTGGTTATCCCCTTCTGCCACGGCAGTTGCTTTATGCCGGGAGACCCGTCCACCGCACTGCCTCCTCTGCCTCCTGCCTTCAAGGGCGATAACCTTCAACGGTTAGCTAAATACTCGTGTAAATAAGGACGGGGGTTCTGCGCTACACTATTAACCTGAACTTCAAAGTGCAAATGCGGCCCCGTCGAAAAGCCCGTACTACCTACTGCCGCAATCATCTGCCCACGCACAACTTGTTGCCCCTGCTGTACATACAGCTGACTGACATGACCGTAGAGAGTAGATAAACTTCTTTGATGCTGAATAACAGCTGCTTTGCCATAACCACCCTTGTCACCTGCAAAAACCACTCGACCAGCATCAACCGCATAAATTGGCGTACCCTTTGCTGCACCAAAATCAATCCCCGTGTGAAACTTGCGTTCGCCCGTAATGGGGTGTGTTCGCCAACCAAACTCTGAGGTAACAGGAGTACCAGGCGCAGTTGGAAAAGCAATTCGACCATTATTTAAAACCTGATTACTACCAATAGTTTTCGGTAATATTAGACCCTGGAGAGATTTAACTAACAGCTGAGATTCAATCCATCCAGAAACCTGGGGAATCACTATAGCTGCAATTAAAACTGAGGTTGCGATCGCATATCTCCAACTTGCACTCGAACTAGTATCGACCGTCTCCTCCAAACTAGTTACAGTCGAATTGCTAACCTCCTTGTCACCGTCAGTTTCAAAGATTATTCGCATTGCCTTAACGCCTTTTTGCATTAGCAGGAGAAACCTGCCAACAACCAATCTTTGCAGTACTCAATACTTCCTCAAAATCATTCCTAACCACACGGCAATCTGGAGAATTTAGGCCATTCCCAGATGTTGCAGGTTCCCTAACTTTAGGGGAGTAACGTGTAGGAACAGGAGTAGAAGACATATTCACGCCAGGTGCAGGATTAGGGACAACTGCCCCAGGCGATGAAAACTGAAACTTATGTGCCAACACCACAGCATTACGCCAGTTATAAAATTGCAAATATCCCGGTTGCAAGATATCTGCAATCCATGCCAGCAGTACGAACCAAAAAATTGCCTTTACCCACATTATTCCAACTGCTTAACCACAGGCAGGGCAAAAGAGGGAACTTCTTTGGGTACAACTTCAATCTTCTTCCCAGACGCATACCCCGGCCCGGTGTAACTGCCATTAAGGAAAAAATTCAACAGCATTATTAACAACCACACTCCCACAGCAGCCACACCCACAGGAGATTTAATTACATCAGATAAAAAATATACTGGATACCAGCCAAATCTCCAAGGGTTTTGCGGATGCAGCCTATGTGCTTTCCAAGTCTCGATATAGGGAATCTCTATCTGAGGAACCCTCGGCTTATAGGCAGTAGGTGCATTAATATACCTAACCTCTACGGGTTGAGTATCATAAGTAGTCATGGGAGAAACGTTAGGTTGCTGATTTACCATTCCTCCCTGCTGTACCTGCTGCAACATATTTTGTAAGCGATTTGCAGGCACGATTGCTCCACCTTCAGAATAATCAACATCAAAATTACGGCGTTGATTCCTACTCATAATATGACCTCAAATTAACTAACTAGCTGGCGGGTTTATCATTTACCTGGGAGTTAGTATCTTCCCAGAAATCTTCATCCTGAAGTTGGGCGTAAAACTCTTCTGGAGATAACATTCCAGGTTGGTTTTGCACTCCATCTTCAACAAACTGACTACTATGTACTCGCTCTAACCCAGAAACAGTAGAACGAGGAGAAAATTGAACTACATTTTTAGCAGAGAACTCGCTATTGAATCTCATCCCAGGAGAAGGTGACACCGGGGGCACTAAAGAAGGCTGAATATCAGTATCAGAAACACCAACATGAAGTTGTTGATTGTCGGTATTAGCCAAGTTATCAGACAGTTCATCTCTTTCTTCAACTGCATTGTTGTAGTCAGAAATTCCCCAGCCTAAAAAACAAGCAAACCCAGCTAGAAATATAACTGCACTCATCCAATGCACTCCTGAATTGGGAGATGGCATCATCTCAACCGTTGTACGAGTTGAACCTTCAAGGGTAGTACGAATAGGGGTACGTTTGACTGCCGCTACAACATTGAGCGAACACAAAGCTATGCAAACTATCGCAGCAGCAAACTTGGCATACATGACATCACCCCCCCGATTTATTGACAGGCTGTTTATTAAGAATCGGCTTAGGTAATTGCTTCTTCATTTGTTGGAGATATATTCGCCTTTGCTCCTCCTTCTGGCGTATTTTCTCGCGGATATCTGCCACCTGTACCATCTGCTCAACTGGGTCTAGATATCCCCGTGCCCGTAACAACTGCGCCTGTGCAAGAGAGTATGGTTCTTGAGCATTCCTAATCTGAATTAGCATTTGATTCAGATCAACTGATGGTTGAGATTCCAAGTTTTGAGCGTAATCAATCGCCTCTAATTTACCCAAGATCAAAACAGCAGCAGCCCCGGTTGGTATCTTCTCCTCAACTTTCGTGCCATCAGTTTTGCGGTATCCCCAGTAAAAACTATTATTTCCAGAAGCCGCTTCGAGTAAAACATCCAGAGAGTTGAACTTAACTATCTCCAGTGCCGGCATATAGTGAAGGCGGTAAAACCCAGATTTTTCATTAGCTTGCATTCTAGATATTTCACTCCGCAATTGCTGTCCCCACAATGCCGCCGCCAACTGTCGCCAGCCCGTAAGAGTAGGCGCACCCTCTACTGAGGAGTAACTGGACAGATGGTCTATATTGTAGTCAGTACGGGAAAGCTTCTCTAAGTACACCTCCCGAATTTGGGAAACTTGCGCCTTTACCTGCTGTACCTCCGATATCTGATTACCCGGAACTTGTTGCTTCCACCCGACCATCAATGCAACCGCCCCAATAACAGACAGCGCACTAACAGTCGAACAAACCGTCCACAGGGTGACATTTACCTTTTTTCTTCTTCGACTCGGTTGTTTATTTCGCACAGGTATAGGAGTAAACATCATGTACCCCTCATGTATTATCAACAACCAACTGCAACTGAGGGCGCTTGTTTAATTCGCGTGCAATCGCAATTCCTGCACCACCCACAACTATCCCAGTTAGGAGTAACAAAGGGTGCAAGGCAAGGGTCGCCCCCACTCCCAACAGTTGTCCTACCATCCCAGAAACACCCAGGTTCATCAACAAACCACCCGCTGTGTTAACCAAAAAGTCAAATGCTGCACTCATAACTGCTCCCTGGCAATGATGCGACTAAAATGAGTAATGTCCTTGATGAGAGAAAGGTTGATTAGGTTTTTTGTTCGTCCCTGGTAAACCAAATTATTACTAGTGCCAAAATTAAACCAATTAATTCGCCTATACCCACACCAATCAAAATTGGTTGAATAGTAAGAATTTCCTGTCTCTCTTGAGTTGGGGGAACTGCTACCCACGTCCCAACCACAGTACCAGCTATTACCGAAAGCAAATTTATACCAACTGCCTGGGTAGATGTCTTACGAGCGTTGAGTAAACTATCATCCCGTATTCGATAGCAGATGGGTAGCATTTGAGTTACTATTTCTTCTGAGATTGCCCGGTTTTCGGCTGCGAGGACTTCAACTGCAAGGGCTGCGGTGTCGATGTACCGACTAACAGTGGATGAGTCTCTTCCCCCCAGTTCACTTTGCCGAAAAAATCGTTATCGATGCGCGAGTTAATTCGCTCTTGCGCTTCATCGTAACCAGATGGAACGGAAGTATTACCTCCTGGAAGTGAACTGCTGCCATGAAAAACAAATTCTTCTAGAGCAAGTGTGGAAGATTCAAGCACCACCTTATGGCGTAATTCCCCTAACTGAATACCCCTATCTGCATCTCGGTAAAGTATTCCTACAAAGCTGTCGGGCAAAGCTTGCTCTGGGTCTACGCCAAATCGCTGTTTGATGTACTCGCGCTTGTCGAACTTATGTTCGCCTACTTCTGATTTGCGATCGCGCATTGCAATCAAATGCTGGGCTGCTTCTTCAAGGGACATACCTTCACGAGAGGCTATCTCTTTGAGTTGAACTAGCTGCTGCTCAACAGTTTCGTCAAGCGTATCATTTGGCTGCAAAGCTAAATCCAACAACCGACAGCAGGTACGTACTACATCAGGCGACACCTGCAAAGTCTCTGCCACTTTGTTGATATGCTTCATTTCGCTCAATTCTCCTAATTACTGCTTGCACAATCGGGTTGTTTTTTTCTGACTCTGATATATGCTTGTTCAAAAAGTCATAAAGGGTTACGTCGTTGACTTTTTGTAAATAAGCATCTAAGCCACCAGCAGGAATCACCTGTTGTAAATATTCTTCACAAGTCAACCGCCGAATTTTGATAGCAACGTAGAAAATGTCAGCAATCTCAACTGTTGCTGCATCAAAATATCCTCCCCGCTTTCGCGGTTTTACTATACCGGCATAGGGATACCACCGTTGTAAAGCGGCGATCGAAATCCTGTATCTTTCGGCAAGCGTTTTTTGGGTGTAGATAACGTTCTCACATATCATCAAACTCAATTCCAACTGAAAGACAACATCAATTGAAAGCGAATTAAACTAAGACCTTACAAAACTTATTGTAAATTAAAAAATAATTTACAATTTCTGTCACTTTAGTACAGGTATAGCTCAACTCAAATACAACTAAATTTAAGTCCATCTCCTGCTAAACTTCACACTTGCCAAGTTACATACTGCCTGTTAAGAATGCAAGCACGTTCATATATATGAGTAAAAAAAATAAAAAAATTACTCTTTTAGTAAGAAAGTACTCTAACAGAAATATATAACGCGATATCCGCCTTAATAGTCTGTGACAAGTTCATCGGACTTTTACCCGTTTATCTTGCAGTATCGTGTTATGAAAATACTTGCCTTCACAATCTGATGACTGCAAAGCTTACCCTTGTTGAGAAATAGCCTGCTGCTGTTTCTTTATCGCACGCACTATCAGAGGAGCTTTTTTTTCTAATCCTTGTAGAGTCAAATCCCCATCCAAATAAAGTTGATACCATTGTTGACGCTGGCGCAAGACTCTTTCATCATCCCGTAACCGCAACCGTTCCAAAGTAAATTCTGCCTTTTGACGTTGTTGCGGAGGAACTTTATCTGTTAATACTAATTGTAGGGAAGGAAGTAAAATTTCAAACCAATGTTCTCCCAAATCAAAAGGATCAAGTACTTGGTCGTCAAGTGTACCTTTACTACTATTAATCCAAGCAGAAGCAAAGCGTAAATTGCTCCATTCGTAAGCTAAATTGCGATAATTTTCACGGCTGCGATAATGATCTACTGTACCAACTGGTTCGTACATAACGCTATAGCCACAAAGATTATTAAATCCATCAGCTAAATAACTTTTGAAAGGCGACCAATAATCTCTGGTTCCTTTTTTGGGATCTGGATTTTTTCTCAACCAAGCATTTCCTGGTTGTCGCACT
The DNA here is from genome assembly GCF_000315565.1 of Mastigocladopsis repens PCC 10914. Classification (NCBI taxonomy): domain Bacteria; kingdom Bacillati; phylum Cyanobacteriota; class Cyanophyceae; order Nostocales; family Symphyonemataceae; genus Mastigocladopsis; species Mastigocladopsis repens. Next base: position 145,532 of record NZ_JH992900.1, read on the forward strand.
TTTTTATCAAAATCAGGTGGTTCTAGAGGAGGATTAAATGGCATCATCTGTGTTATGCCCCTGATAACCCAAAATTTATTTTCTCCGTTGTAACTATCCAACGGGGCCAAAATGGGTCATGTCCTGGTAAAACTCTTTGAAGTTCCTGATGAATTTGTGTTGGTATTCTCAGATTTTCTGGAAACGCATTCATATCATCATCACGCATCCAAGCCTCTGCTGCTTCAATTGCAATTTCTGCTTCTTTGGAACGGGCTTGTTTGAGACCAAAAATTTCTGAGGTTAACCATCCAACTGTATCCCCTTGTTTTGACCAAGGTACTTCGTCAAGGCTAACCTCTCTATCTTGTAATTTCAATAAAAATAGTTTATCTTCTTGCTCATTAAAATTTGGCTCTAAGGAAGCAAGAACAAGTGGAGAATGAGTAGTTACTAAAGCCTGTATCTTCATCCTGGGTTGTAATTCTTTCACTACAGCTAAAATAGCTGGTAAAATCACTCTCTGCCAACGAGGATGTAAATGAGATTCAATTTCATCAATTAGTAAAACTATCTGATCTACTGGCTTTTGTTGCCGTAATTCAGAAGCTTTTTTATGTTCGTACCAAGTCCAAACTAGTAAATAAGCTAGTCCCAGAATACGCTTCATTCCGGCTGATGTTTGAGTGACAGGAACATTCCCATAAGGCAGATTAACTGTAGGAATATCGCGCACGTCTTCAATAGAAACTCGCGTTGGTTCTCCCACTTCTATCCATTCTGAAGGGTGAGGTGCAAGTTTTTTAATGACATTATAAAACAGTTTAAATGGATATTTATTCGGTTGATTTTGCCATGTTACCCAATCTTGAATTAGACCATTACAAAGAACTTTATTTTTTGACTTTAATCCATTCCAAAGTGTATTTGGATTAAAATTATAAGCAATATCGCGTTGGCGAGCCGGGTCAAAAACAGAAAAACTACCATCAACTCGCACATAAATAACTACCTCTTTTAATAAAGGAGGTATTTGTAAACTACGCCATTGTTGTTCAGAAAAATCAAAGTAACTCTGATATTCTCTTATATTTTTTTTAGTGCTAACTACGCCTGTAATTTGTGGATTTTCACCTCTCGCTTGATGTGGGTACGCTGGTTGCTCTGCCCAATTTGTAGTCATCACCCACCAAGCGATATCGAGTAAAAAACTTTTACCTAAACCATTATCACCTGTAAATATATTGAGCCTATCGGCAAATGCAACATCAAAATGGGCAGCAGGACCAACTTGCTGGAGGTGAAGTTCTTTTAACATTTGGCTCTCCCAAACATATTTCTATTTATCAAATTACCTCTTATAAATTAGACAACCGTTACCTTAATTATTAACATTATTTCTTCAGCTGCGCTTTTAGATGGATGAATTCACCTAGTTACGCCTATGAGTTTTATCCAACCAGCTATTTCATTGCTTAAAAAATAACAATATTCCGTGTGGATAATTTATATATGCATCTTCATTCATATTATAGTTGTGTAATTTATCTCCTTGTAAATCTTGATTATTAAGTGAGTATACATCGCTTGCTATAAGTTGATATCCTTGATTTTTAAAATATCCAACTAACTTATCAGGGATTACGTGGGATGCACCATATGTTGGTAATAAATTATGTGCAATTTTATCTTCGGATGAAATATTTAATTGAACAATACCTGTACGACAAAATACATCAAACTCAATTGGCTCAACTAAATCACTTGTTGCTATTTCAATTGATTTTACTTCCTCAGCTAACTGATTTGTGCTTGCAAAATTCCGCGACCACGGGTTGCCAATTAAAAATAGCCGCACTGATATTGCCTCCGGTTGCACCTTTACTATATCGAGTAACAACCGCATAACGGCATCTGGTTGTAAATAATCTAACACTCCATGAACCGAAACCAACCGTAAGGTTTTAGGAGCGTAAAGTTTTGTCAGTTCTAGTTCTGCTAAATTGCGATCGCAAAAATATTTTAACTGTAGATTTGGGTATTGGCTGCGTAAAGCTAAAAACTTTTCTGGCGGATTAATAGCAATGTCATAACAGTCGATTGTCGGAAGTTGGTAGCGCGTTAGGTCAACTCCTTCAAAACCAAAAAAAACTTCACGTTCGGCAAAACCTGCACCCAAGATAGCTGCACTATCACCTTTACCTGAAAGAATCGCTTCCCAAGTAAGGGGATAAACATTAGGAGTTAGTTCTAAAAGCCTAGCTCTACTAATCTCTAGGATATTGCCACTGCCCTTGTTTTCTAGGAATCTTACTGCCATAAAACCTCACTATATTATGAAACAACCTTGGGACGGCTAATTGGTGTAATGTCTTTACCTTCGCCCAAACGGTACACTTCCCTGCGCCCGCCTATATCAATCTCAAAAAACCTATAACTCGTAGTAAACTGTGCCCACGGTGCTAAAGGATTAGTCTTGGGCAGGTTGGTCGTTGCCTGATAAGTGATTTCAAAACCTGTACTACCATCTTGCTTAAATTTCTGTATAAAAATCTGGTAGTCTCTAGCGTGCCAAAAATCTGTGGTCCGGCGACGCACCACATCTTGTGAGTCAGAACTCATTGCCCGTGCTGCTGATGCGGACACGATCAATTGAAAATTGTCAGACATTCGTGTTAGAGCAAGTTTCTTGTCTGGATTTGAAAATATTTCATCAACAATTGGTCTGAGTTCAGGGTACAAAAAAGTTTCGGCAATGTAAAAGCCTGGAGACTCGCAGATATTATCCTCAAAGTAGCGATGCCTGCGGTGGGCGTAGCGATCACTTCCGGCAAGTCCATCAGATTCAAAACGAACCGACTTTTGTAAGCTTGCAAAAATTAAGTCTTCGTATAACTTCTGCTGCGATGCTGGCGTTGCTGCAAGAATTTTGAATGCAGATCCGCGCATCCCCTGAATTCCAATCAAAGCACAGGTACAGTTGAGAGACGCTGCCCACGTCGCTAGAAATTTTCGATAGTTAGTATAAAGTATTAATGCTTCCTGGTAGTTAGGAGCTTTAATTTTGAGTAAATGCTTTACTGGGTTCGGCTTAATCTCCCATCCAGGTCTAGATAATAAAGTCCACAATGTTGAGGAATCTTCAATGGCATCCATGCATTTATCCCCGAAGCTTATTAATGACAATTATTTGTCTGTCCGTTCCTATCAAATTTCATACGGGATATGAGTTCCTTCAGATGCGCTGGGTCAACACCAAACCTATGAGCAATGTCATACTCCTCATCTTCAGTTGGCGGTGCATTTAGCGCCAGTAAATGCTCCAAAAACGGTTGTGACCCCCCTAAAGGCAAACCATCATCTGTAAAAGGTAACCTATGTTCGTGCATTGGCTCCTCAAATACCGCAGGGCGGGTATTTTGTAGCCACGCTCCAACCTCACCAGGTTTTGGCGGATCTATCCCCAATCGCTCACATTCTTCTAATAACTCGTTTGATAATTGAGATTCTACTGTGGAGAGGCTGCGCGATCGCTCCACCAAATCTTGTAACCATTCCTGTAGTTTTCCTGTCTCTGGTAACTGCAAACCCAGCGTCTGACAAGCAGCTACAAACTCTTGCCCAATAATAGCTTCCCGATGCAAATTCCTCAAAAATGCAGCATACTCATCTTCTGATAGTACATTAAGCTGCTGCTGAAAAAACCTCTGAATTTCTCGACTTAAACGAAATATACGTGATGCTCCAAAATCATTATCTTTCTTAATCCCCTCAATATCATCCAAACCAAGGGAGAGATTATCTACAAACCAAACTCCCACCTGACCCACTTCAGGTACTGGTAAACCCAAGGATTCGCACGCAAATATCAGTTCTATACCCAAAGAGGTATAACCCGAAAACATCTGCTCCAAATTACCCGGTTGAGGAACTGGTTTACCACTTTTTTGAGCTAGGTCAACTAAATCCAAACCCAAATCAACTAAACGCCTTAGAGTTTTTGCTAAAGTGCCACCCAATATCGGCAGTACATCATCTACCTTTTGCCGCACACCGGGTGCAAGGGTAAAGGATACCCGGTCAGTATCCCCTCCAGAAAAGCGTTCGCGCTGATTTGACACACGTTTTTTGAACTTGGTTTATCTAGGTTTCTCTTCAGTTTATAGAAACAACAGGGTTTTTAGTTACAAACATTAACTTTTATATCAAAACCCATATCGCTACAACAACTAAATGTCTTGCCCTCAATAAACCCTTTACATTTAGTGCATCACTAAATTTAATTAGTGATGCACTAAATATTAAATAATATTAAATTAATACATCACTAACTTTGCGAATCGGTAAACTTTACCTAAAAAGCACAAAACAAGGGCTTGAGATAAATCAAGCTAACTCGGTAAAAATCCTGTAAGAGCTAATAAAGATGCAAAAGAACTACAAAGTGGTAGAAATACTACCAAAGCAAGGATTAGAACCCAGACAATTTCTACGCTACTGCTTCGGTATAGCCGAACTCAGCCCCCCAGAACTTCTCGAAGAAGAAACAGATTCGCAATACCGCAAAAAATGTATCACTGTACTATGTGCAGTCTTAGGTGTGCAAAGACCAACAGTCCGTAAGTGGGGAAGCGATCTCAACTTTGACGGAATACCCAACTACTGCAAAATTTCACTTGCTTACATTCACGCGGCCGAAATCATACCAAACCAGCTAAAAAGCATCTTGATAGGAGAATACAACGCACCGGAAGTAGATGCTCAAACCTTTCTTGAAAGAATACTCCTTGAAGGGTTAACTGAACAGCAAATACTGCAAACTGTTTCTCACGCCAATTTTCGCGCAACTTGTGTCAAAACCCTCACGCAAGTATTACATATTGGCACAAAGTCAGTCCAAGATTGGGGTCAGGATATGTCGTTTCACAAAATGCCCAAAATTCACAAGCACACCTTGGGCTATGCCTTGGCTGCTATCTCCAAATCATCAAAAGCTTGGGACAAACAAGCAGCCTAAATTGTTTGCACTGACTGAAATAGGTAAGTCAACGACCTAACCGTTGAGTGCAAACCCCTATAAGGCAAGGGCTTGCAGTTAACTCTAGTTGACCAGTTCAAGTCCATTAAAGGACTACGTTTACGACAAGCGTTTAAGAACTCACCTTGGGGTGCGTGCCAGCCCCAGGCTCTGAAACCAGATTGTTAAAAGTCCGAGGAGGTTTAGGACTGTGCAATTTGGATAGTTACCGATCGTAAACATGAACGAGGCAAACTTTACCCGTAAGGAGATGCAGAAATGCAAACCAATTATGTTTTTCTTGTTGACACCAATAAACAACCATTAAACCCAATTCATCCCGCGAGAGCGCGAGAGTTGCTTAACAAAAATAAAGCAGCAATTTACCGACAATTTCCTTTCACTCTTGTGCTGCACAAGGCAATTGATAACCCACTTGTTCGACTACTTACTCTTAAGCTTGACCCTGGTAGCAAAACCACAGGGATAGCATTATTAGATGGGGAGAATGTTATTTGGGCAGCAGAACTACAACATAGGGGCTGGTCCATCAAGGACGCACTTAACAGCCGCCGCTCGTTACGTAGCTCACGTCGTAGCCGCAAAACTCGTTACCGTATGGCTCGTTTTGATAACCGTAAGCGACCAGAAGGGTGGCTACCTCCTTCGTTGATGCATCGTGTTCTCACAGTTGAAACTTGGGTAAAACGGCTTTGTCGCTACGCACCCATCGCTCAAACTGTTATGGAATTAGTCAAATTCGACACGCAAAAAATGCAAAACCCAGAGATTGATGGCATCGAATATCAGCAAGGACAACTCGCTGGTTACGAAGTCCGACAATATCTTCTAGAAAAGTGGGGGCGTAAATGTGTTTACTGTGACAAAGAAGGCGTGCCACTTCAAATTGAACATATTCATCCAAAATCCAAAGGTGGTAGCAATCGTGTCAGCAATTTAGCTCTTAGCTGTAAACGATGCAATCTTAAAAAAGGGACACAACTTGTTGATGAGTTTTTGAAAAAAGATGCAAAAAGATTAGAGAAAATTAAACAACAAGCCAAAAAACCATTAAAAGATGCTGCCGCTGTTAATGCGACTCGTTGGACACTTTTTCATACCCTAAAAGGTATTTTGCCAACAACAACAGGAACAGGTGCTCAAACAAAGTACAATCGAACTCTTTTTCAACTAGAAAAGCAACACTGGATTGACGCGGCTTGTATTGGCGACATTAAAGCAATTAAGTTGCTAACATTGCAGCCACTACTAATTAAAGCGAATGGTTGGGGAACCAGACAAATGGCTGGTACAAACAAGTATGGCTTTCCTATCCGTCATCGTACTCGTCAATCGCTTCATTTTGGCTTCCAGACTGGCGATATAGTTAAAGCTGTTGTGCTTTCAGGGAAGAAAGTGGGTCAGTACGTTGGTCGCGTATTATGTCGCGCCAAAGGCAGTTTTGACATCGTTACCAAGACCGGAAGAGTTGGAGACATCAATCATAGGTTTTGCAAACCCATTCACAAGAAGGACGGATATTCGTATGCTTTTTAAGAGAAATCTTAGGCAGTTAAAATTGCCGACGAGCTTCACCCCCATTTCTCAAGGCAGAGGCACCCGGCCTTTAATTTCTGGTGGTCTTTTAAGACCAACGAGCTTTTAAGACCAACGAAATTAATGCAAAGTGAATCTTATCATGCCAGGAACTATCGCATCAATCCCTTACTCCCAAAAACATCAATTAGATCCAAATCCAACCATACATATCGAAACCAGCAGTCTGGAATATTTGCACGCCACTTTCCTGCTCTACGAATATAAAACCACCTACAGCAAGAAAGAATACCGAACCTTGCTCGATACATACGGTTGGGACAAAGGAAGCTCTGAGGAAAAACGAGCGCTCAAAATAGCCGAAAACTTCCAAGAATTTTTAACTTGTCCTCAACACCTAGCCGCAATTCCAGTAACAATACTTCTCAGGTTGTGTTCTTCTCAATACAAGCCAATTATCAGTCAGCTACAGGATTATCCAATTGAGGAATTGACCTGCAAACTGGTACTGGAGTTAATCGAAGAAAGGAAAGCCCTCCTTAAAACCCAAAAACAGGAACAACAAAAGCAGATATCAATCTGGCGCAGAACTCCAAAAGGCGATCGCTACTGTCAATTCCCTCCTCAGTGGGAAGAAGACCACCAAACAGGGATACTCACACAGGAATTAATTGATGGATATGGGCTACTTCCCCAAGAAATTCTCCGCGCTGCGATCGCAGATTATCACGCCAAAATCAAATCTCAAGAAAAAGAGCAGCCGCAAGAAGAGACTGCTGAATCTGAAGTGGTTGTGGTTGAGTCAGGAATACCACAAGAGGAAACATCCTCAACAGAGAGCGAAAAAGCTATAGAAGTTAACTCCAGGCTAAAACAAAACCAACAAACCAGCACCAGTAACACTACAGAAGAGCAGCCAGTTGGAGAAGAAGTGTTAATGCTGGCAGAAAAACTCAAATCAGCTACCAGTTACTATCAAATTAGAAGTGCTATATATAGGCATCTGGCTGTTAAAGATGAAGCTTGGAAACAGCTTTCCCCAGAAGAACAGTTAAGAATTAAAGGATTGTTGCCCCAGGAAGTATTAGCTCTAGAAACAGCCAGAAAAACAGGTTTAATTATTGACTACTATGAGTTAGAAACTGGCTGGTTTCAAGTATTTATTGCAGGTGAAGATAAGCCTGTAAGCATTAGTAAATCAAATGTAATTAGTTGGATACAGGAACAAGAAAGACTCAACTGCGTAACTACGTAAACCACCACAAACAGCTAACGCCTCAGTTTTCAAAATAATCCTAAAAAAAGCATAAATGGAATTGTCAGGAAAGATACCCTCAATTCCTTGCTGCTACATGATTGAGCTATCTCGTCCGCTTGGAAATGAGAAACATCAAGCTCGTTACTACTTAGGTTCATGCGCGAACCTCAAGAAAAGATTTCAGCAGCATCTACAAGGATCTGGCGCAGCATTTACTCGTGCTGCCATAAAACGCGGCATCGAATTCAAAATTGTTTACGTATGGAAAACGTCAAGTAAACAAGAAGCCCGTCAGCTTGAAATTCAACTTAAACGATATAAAAACCATGCACAATTATTAAGGAGAGTGCAAAATGCCAAAACGAATTCGACAAAAACTAGGTAGATACCATTTGAGACGTAAGTTACGTGGGAAAGTTTTGCTATCAAAGGTTACAAGCTTTAGCTGCTATCAACAAAACCATCAAGAAAAAACCTGTACAACTGCAAGGAAATTCATTCGCAATAACAATATTCAACCACCGTGCGTGATCACGGTACTCAAGATATCGGGTAGCGAAGAGAAATTTTTCTTATCAAACAATGAATTGTTTAGCTATAAATATGCTATTGACAATCACAAATTATTCTCACCGGAAATAGCCTCAGTCGCTACTTAAATCAAAAAATAAATTTTTTAATAGCCTGTTAACTCCAGCAGGCTAAAAATGAACTAGTGAGTGACCTCAGCTAGTTAGCAATTATAGAGATGGTTGCCAATAATAAATATTATTTTGGCTTACTAGGACGAGTATTACAACCCGGACAAAGAGAACGTAGTACTTATTATTGCTAAATCTAGGCACAGCAACAGTGTTTGTTGACAAGTCACATGGAATTATCCAGAATTTGGGGTTAATTATTCGACCCCCAGGGTCCGATCCTGTGGAAAAATTAAGCCAATCAAGTCAGATAGAAGTTCAAGAACTGTTACGTGAAATGTTTTGTACACTAGAATTTTGTATAAATGCACAAATCCAACATACAGTGAAGCGTTATTGCTCGAATACGCGGGAAGCGATCGCCTTTTTTAAAGAAGTACTCCGAACCAGTAAGAAAATTCAATCTCCGGAGGCTGTATTCGTCGTGACTTGTAAAGAAGATAGAAAGCCGTGGCACAAATGAATTCTTATGTAAGCGCTTGGTTTAGCTCAATCTATTAGCCATGATGAAGCACTTACACGCATTGAACTAATTAGAATAAATATTTTGGATTTAGAAGTTGATGTTATCGTTAATCCTACAAATACAAACTTAAACTTTAGCGGGTTGATTAGTCAAGAAATTATTCAAAGATTGGGTATTAGCTTTTTTGAAAATATTCAAGAAAATAACTCCAAAATCTCATTTGGTGAAGTTTTGGTAACTGATGCCAATATTTTACCTGCCCGTTATATTTTTCACTTACCAACTTATCAAGACAAAAACTCCTTTATTGAAACTATTTCTCAAGCCATTTCTGCTGCTTTAAATAAAGCGGAAAATTTAGCAGAAGTCAAGACAATAGCTTTCCCTTCAATAGGTACAGGCGCTCTAGGATTTAATTCAGCAACATTAGTTTTTAATATATTAAACACTGTAGTAGCTCACATAAAAAAGGGTTCTCGCCTCAAAAAAGTTTTTTTCGCTTTTGTTGACGAATTGGCATATCAATCTTATGCAGTTGCATATCAAGCATTATTTTTAGAAAACCTTCTCGATTACAATGTATCAATTATTACGTCACAATCAGTTACAACAGTTGCAGGAGAAATAGAACTTTCAATTAATCTGAGGCAAGTTCAAACTATAAAAGAAGGTTATTTGCTTCAAATTACGCAAGACGAAGCCGTCGGTAACGAACTTAACATATTTCTCACTGCTCCCGGCTTTCAATTTAGTGGTGACAACACCACAAGCTTACCCCTTGAAACTGACACCATTAACATAACTCAAACCGCAACTTTCAATCTTACCGCCCTGCGTCCAGGTAAAACCAAAATTAAAGCAGAACTTTACTGCGGTGAAACTTATAAAACAACGCTCGAAACTGAAGTAGAAGTTATTGCGTTTGAGGAAACAGAACTACGCCCGCTTATCGCCGCCCGATCGCGTCCCGTTCCCCAACCAGATATAATTCTCCAAGTGCGTACTAGTTGGAACGCAGATATCTCAGCCTGTACTTTCAATTACCACATCGATAGCTATCAACCACGCCTGCTATTCGCGGATAACGTTGACTATAATTCACAGTCTTTATCTACTACTTGGGTCGAGCGATACTCCGAAGGAGTCGCTTCGCGATCGCACTCATTATTAAAAACTACCCTTGAGGAAGCAGCAAGTAGCCTCAGAGAAGATTTCCGTTCTCGCCTTGTTTCCCTCGGTCAGTACTTATTTCAATCCTTACTCCCAGAAGAACTGCAAAATACCTTTCGCGCCATAGCAGGTTTCAACCGCCCTTTCACTTTACTGATATTAGCTGACCAGGATGCTTGGTTTCCTTGGGAACTGTTGCATGATGGGCAGAAATTTTTAGGCGATCGCTTTATTATTGGGCGATGGCTTTGGGAGTTAGAAAAAGCACGACCTTATGAGTTTCCTGTGGGTGCGGTCAATGTTGCCCATTATGCCAGTGTGGAACAACCTGAACTTTGGACTGAGCTTTTGCACTCATCAGGCGCACCACCCCCAATTCCCATGCAAGCTAGTATATTTAATGATATTACTTTGTTTGAATCAATACGTGGCTTGCATTTAATTCGCTATGGTCAATCTGTGGACACAGCAAACCGCCAGGATGCGCCAGTGCTGGTTAATAGCAGTAGCGATATTCAGGATATTGAGCGTGAAGTGCAACCAGCCAAGCTGAGTCTGCGTCGCAATCATCCCCTTGTATCTTTAAGTTATTTAAATGTAGGGCAACCGGAATTAACAGCATTAGAGCAAACCTGGGCTTCTACCTTTGTCAGAGCAGGTTGTAGCGCCTTTGTTGGTTCCCTTTGGGCAGTACAACCCAATGTGGAAGCGGCTTTTGTTAGTGCTTTTTATCACAGCATTGGGGCAGGGCAAACTTTGGGTGTGGCGTTCCAAACGGCTCGCAGATTGGCTAAAACTGTTGTACCGGAATCCTTAGACTGGTTGGCTTATGTATTATTTGGCGACCCAATGGCGCGTCCTTACCGACCAGTACAGGGACAGGGCTATGCGGTTGTGGAACCTATTGGTCAAGAAATTGACGACCCAGTATCCCCAGGAAGCACAGTAAGGTTAGAACAGACGCGGGGATTGTTAGCAACTACACTCGAAAATATATCCGGTAGTTTACCAACTGAGGGAAAATCTCGTTTAATTTCCCTTGGTCAATACTTATTTGGGTAAGTCTTACCCACGGAACTACAAACCGACTTTCGCAGTTTAATACCCCAAAATTCCACTTTTACACTTTTAATTCTCGCTGACCAAGAAGCTTGGATACCTTGGGAACTATTATATGATGGGCAGAAGTTCCTGGGCGATCGCTTCATTATTAGCCGATGGCTACAGGAATTAAACAACACTAAACCCTACGAATTTCCCCTAGGTACGGTTAACATCGCTCATTACGCCAACGTCGAACAACCCCAACTTTGGGCTACTCTCCTCGAAGCCCCCGGCGCACCTCTACCCCAGCCTTTACCAGCAGGTGTATTGCATGATTCCACTGAGGCTATGCGGGGTCTGCATTTAATTCGCTACAGTCAGTCCTCAGATGCAGACCTTCGTAACGCTCCCGTAACCTTAGATAATATCAACGACACAGAAGACATAGAACTCCAAATGCGTTCCGCCAAACTAAACCTGCGGCGCAATCGTCCATTTGTCACCTTGAGTTACGTGAAAACCGATGCACCAGAATTGACGGCATTAGAAAACACATGGGCATCCGCCTTTATCCGCGCTGGATGTAGCGGCTTTACAGGTTCCCTCTGGGCTGTAGAACCAGCAGTAGAAGCTGCTTTTATTAGCTGCTTCTACAACCGTCTGTGGGCTGGCGCTTCCTTGAGCGAAGCTTTTTATACTAGCCGTCAGTTAGCCCGTGCAGCTGCGCCTGATTCCCTCGACTGGCTAGCCTACGTTCTTTTTGGCGACCCAATGGCGCGTCCTTACCATCCCGTTCCTGGTGATGGCTATGCCATTGTCGAACCTATAGGACGGGAAATTGATGACCCATTGCCCCCTGGTGCGATCGCTCGTTTTCGTGTTACCCTGCGAAGAAATCCCCCTGTGTGGCATGAAGATAGAGTTATCGAGGTAGCAAAGAATCTCCTCTTTGAAAATTTACAGGTACATATCGTAACCTATGGTCTGCAAGTGATTCCAGATTTGCCCGTCACGATGACACTTACTGCTAAAGGTGATTATTTAGGCTGGTTTACCCTAGTTGTACCTAATGAAATTACTGATACCTCAGCTTTAGTTCAGGTGTACTTTGCAGATGGGATGCGACCAATTCATAACCTAAATTTCTCTCTCAACATAGAAAACGGGAGGGAAGAATGAGCGGTATTAGTAGCGCTATTCGCCATCAAACGATGGCATCTTTTTTACCAATTGTAATCCCTAAAGAAAATTATTATAATATTGGTTGGCAAAAGTTTAAAATAAGTGCTAGTGATGAAGAACTTCTAAAATTTACAAATAATGTTTTAGAGTCTTTTTGGAGACTAGAAAAAGCAATTAATCAAGCCAAAAGCATCAAATTAGATGCGGAAACTTGCCAGCAAGAAATGAAAGAACTGGCAAAGTGGGGTTTAGCAGCTTACCGCAGATTTTTTGAAGAAGAAGGCTCCCGTCAACTTATCGAAGGTCGTTGTAAAATGATGGGTAGTGAAATCCCAGCGCCCACCTTTATATCTGAGCGGGTACTTTTTCCTTGGGAAGTACTCTATGCAGGGGATAATTATCAAGAAGCTAATCCAGAAATGTTTTGGGGACTGCGCTACACTCCCGCTCGAATTCTTACTCCCGAAAAAGATATCTCTCGCTTTTTGGCAGACAGAACCACACCATTAGATATGATGTTTTGTCTGCATCATCGACTGCGAGAAGCTCATCAAAAAGAATGGCTGCTAATTCAAAAACTGATTCGCAGTTACCAAAATAGCCGATGCTCTCTTCTTTCGGCAGCAGGGAAATTAATAGGGGTTGAAAGTGGAGAAAACCTACTTGATTATTTCATAGAAGCTAACCATAATATTTTGCATTTTGCATGTCATTGTCTGTCAGAAGAACTAGATATTGATACGCTGCTATTTACTTTGTTAAAGGATGAAGGACAAGAAGGCGAACCCTTAGTGATTCAATTAGGAGCTATATCTTTCATTTTGGTAAGAGAAGATAAACGATTTCAGTGCCAACCATTAGTCTTTCTAAATGCCTGTCAGTCAGCAGGTGGTACTGATGCCTTACGCAAAACTTTTAACTTACCCCAAATGTTTATTAAGCGGGGTGCTGAGGCAGTAATTGCAACTGCTTGTCCCGTTCCTGACCGGTTTGCTGCGGCGTTTGCTCAACAATTTTATACATTTTTTATAGATAAACAAATGACAATTGGGGAAGCCTTACAAGCTACCCGCAGATATTTTATAGAGGAGTACAATAACCCTTTAGGTCTGGCTTATGGTCTTTATAGTCCGCCTTACTATCGACTAACTCAACCCTTGGCTACAGTAGGTGTCGCCTAATGACAAACTACCCATCTACCTCAGCAATTACCCAAGCAGAATTAGATAAGTTACTGACGCAACTGCAACAATTGCGCTCCTCAATTACTAATGCACGGGAAACAATTGCACCACTAGAAACAAATCTCGCAGCAGCTTATAACGAATTTCAGGTGGAAGTTGGTGCATTACGTCGCCAGTCAATGCGCTTGCAAGTAGAAATTGCCTCTCTTCGTAGCCAAATTCAACGTTTCACCCAGGATGAAGACGACACCCAACAGCAGGATGTAGGAAACGATAATTTTCTCTACCAGGAAGAACAAACAACAGAATCTACCCAAAAAGACCCAGAAGCGATTGATAAAGATATGCTACTGGAGCATATTTTTCGGTTATTAGATCCTGATGTCAACGCTGAGGATGCAGAGTTATTCGCTAATCTCCAGGGTTTATGCAGTGACGCTACCGCCAGTTTAGCTGATGTTTTAGAAGAATTACCTTGGGGAGTAGTTTGGATAACTCGTAACTCTCAAGAAAACTTGACACAGCAATACCAACGTCTGAAGATTTGGGAGAATGCGTTAAACCGACAGCTACAAAATTTAAAGCAAGCAACAGAACGTTTGTATAAAGATGCACGTTACGGACTTTGGCAGCAACAGCAAAAAAGTCAAGAACACTGGCATAATTTTCTCAATCAATGTATCGAACAGCAGCAAGACCAAAATTACGAATTACAAGCTGAGTTAGACAAATTAAAAGAGGAGTGGGGGCGCATCACCCTTCGGGTTCGCCACTTGCCTGCGACGGGAAACCCGTCTACAGCAGTGGACTCACCAGCAATAACAGATTATGAGTAGTAAAGACTACCAACTTGATTTACCTGTGCCAGTAGGGGTAGAAGATTTGCCCATCCCCGTTGCTGATACTGCACCGCAACAAGAACAACCCAGTGATAAAGCGTTTGTAGAATGGAGTAACTTGGCAAATCAGCGCCATGTGCGCTCTTTAGCTTTTGACCCAACACAGGGAAATTTATGGTTGGCGACTGGGGGAGGGATACTGCACTGGAAGCTGGAATTAAACCGATTTGTTAGATACGCCAGCGAACATGGTTTGCCAGGTAACTCAGTGTTAGCAGTTACCGTAGATGGTGCAGGTCAAGTTTGGGCTGCTCACGAACAATTTGGAATTTATTATCTAAAAAATGATACTTGGCGACCTTACCGCATTCTGGGCGAGGTAAGGGTAAGTTGTTTAACCTTGGACTCTACTGGTAAACTTTGGGCTGGAACTGCTAGCGGTATTTATGCTATCAACACTCCAGACCGCAAACCCTTAATTGAATTACCCCCTGCTGGGTTTCCTCCCAGAGCAATGACCATTGCTAACGAAAATGATATTTGGCTATGCAATGCTCAAGGCGTTTATAATTACAAAAATGCTAGTTGGATACGTACTAGCGACAGCGTACAGCCAGATGTTCTCACGCTAGTTCGTCAAGGTGAAAACCTGTGGTTAGGCACTTTTCGCGGACTTATACGCATCGACTTGACAACCAACAAAGCACATAAAATTGATACTACATATCCTGGCGAAGTTACCGCCCTAGCTCCCCATCCGCAAGGAGTTTGGGCAGCTTGCGGTGGACAGGTGGGTTTAGCAACAGAAACAAGTTGGACACCATTGGGAGAAAAGCGATTTAATACTCCTGTTACCAGTTTGTTAGTTGGTAGTGATAATCAAGTATGGATTGGTACTCATGATGGACTACTGCGCGGCGAGAACAAACAAATACTTTTGCATTTAACAGATAATCCCCCTGATGTCATTGGGTTAGCTTCCCGTGAAAAATCTCCACCCACTTTCAGCAGTTTAGTGCAAGCACTATCAGTGCAACAATTTGCAGACCGTTCTATTTTATGGATAGGAACGGCACAGGGTTTATTTCGATATGACTTATTTACCGAAAGTTGGCGACGCTATGGACAACTTGCTGGCCAAGATATCCGCGCTATCATCACCAGCCAAGACCAAGAAACTGTTTGGGTTGCGAGTTGGAGTAGTGGTTTACATAGCTTAAAACAGCAGAATGAACTGCAAACCGCGCCCAATATTTCTGAACCAATTTTAACCCTAACTGCTGGAAGCGATCGCTACTGGGCAGTTGGGTTAGATGGTCTTTATCAGTACAAAGATTCAGCTTGGTTACAAGTAATTTCTAACAAAAAACTGCCTGTGAGGGGATGGCTGCAAGCAATTTCCCAAGCTGTCACAGACCATGTTTGGCTAGGTACTTCGGCAGGATTGTTGTTATATAAAACTGATACAAAACGACTGACTCCAATTACTGGTAACTTAGGCAGCGCAGATGTGCGATCGCTACTAGCAATTAATAGAGATGAGTCGGAACAGGTTTGGGTGGGTACAAGTCAGGGATTATATGTAGGTAATATTGACAATTGGGAACCAATACCTGAGCTTGATAACCACATCATAACAGCCTTGATATCGGATAGAAACAATAGCAGTTTATGGGTTGGGACAGATAGGGGGCTATTTTGTTTGCTAAGTCAGGGCAATAGCAGGAAAATTAACGAATTTAACATCCACAATAGTGGCTTAGGGGCAAATCGAGTTACAGCACTGACCATCAGCATTGGTGAAGATAAAGAGACTAAATTATGGATAGGTACAGCTTGCGGTTTAAGTTGCTATACATATTAAAAAATTTAAAATTAAAAGGGGAGTAGACAGTGAGTGAGGTAGATGTTTTAGGGATTGATTTAGGGACAACTAATTCAGCCATTGCCATTTGGGAACCAGACACAGGACAAGCCAGAGTTTTATCCAACTCAGAAGGTGATGGGGTACAGCCGGGATACGTGCAAGTGCGATTCGTTCTGGAGAAACCCATTGGGAGGATTCCAGGCTTTAGTAGAGTAACTCCATCAGGGGTTGAGTATGCGCGGGGCGCACGCTGAGTCCTTCGGACACGCTACGCGAACGCGAACGCACTTTAATCCTCTGCTAATGACAACTTGATATCGATGTAGGTGAGGTGAAATTTTAAACCAAGTCCTATTGCCCTGGTGCGGGGTTGAAAGCACATAAACTACCAATCATCGTAGCCCCTACAGAAGAGACTGACTATCAAATCTGTAAAGCGGGGATGAAAGCGGTTTTTTGGTGGTAATTGCTGAAAGCACCAGCCGCAAGCAAGAGTTCATGGGGAGAGCAAACGAAATGCCGCCCTCGCCATCGTCATATCTCACGCCCGGGATATAAGCTTGTGTTACGGACACACCTTGGTTCGGAAATAACCGATAGGGTAAGGACTGTTAGGTTCTTGCAACCGAAACAACGCACCTCCTAGAACCCCGGTGGATAGGCATCCTCTAAAAACTCAAAACAATGGATATCAGGAACGAAATAACCCAAATTTTAGCTCCTATGATGGTCGATACATAGGTAAGTAGTCAAACTAAATGCTTGATTTGGGAGGGATGGGTTAAGAAGCAAATGCCCAAACCGAAGTAACGGTTAAAGCCTGAAAAGGGATGGAGTAATGTCCGGGATACGCAGACGTAACCCGCAATGTGGATAGAGCTAGAGGTGCAAGTAGCAATGAACACGCCGTTTAGCAGATTCAACCGAGAATACTGAGGGATGGAGAAGTATTAATTGGCGCAAAGTCGAGAAATACGTCTTTAAGTTGCAAAAACGCATTTACGCCGCTTCGCGTTGTGGTGATATTAAGCGAGTTCGTAAACTCCAGCAAACCTTAATGAGGTCTTGGTCGAATAAGGTACTAGCGGTAAGAAGGGTAACGCAAGACAATCAAGGTAAAAAGACCGCAGGAGTGGATGGGGTTAAATCCTTGTCCCCAGAAGCACGTCTGAACCTAGCAAAAGAGCTAAGAATAAACGGCAAATCCAAACCTACACGAAGAGTTTGGATACCTAAACCAGGGAAAGCCGAAAAACGCCCGCTTTCGATACCCACTATTTTCGACCGTGCCCTACAAGCTGTAGTAAAAGCTACCTTAGAACCGGAATGGGAAGCTCGATTTGAGCCATCCAGTTACGGGTTTCGACAAGGCAGGTCATGCCATGATGCCATCAAGCATATCAAAAACTGCATAGTATCAAAAGCAAAATTTGTACTAGATGCAGATATTTCGCAATGCTTTGATTAGACATCTTGATACTCCTATCAAAAACGCAAGTTGTAGACGAGTCCAGCTTTAAGTTTTTGGAATTGCTCTAGCGTATCGGGCACATCAGGGAAAAGATAAAGCCCTGTTGATTCGTCCTTGCTGATGGCGATCGTTCCCTTATGAATGCGATCGTAGATCCAGTGGGGTGAAAGTTCTAAAGACTTGGCAACTTGGGGAACCGTGAGATAACCTGAAATTTGACGGGGATGAGACTGGCTACGGTTCTGAAAAATGCGATGTTTAAGCCGGATAGTTTTGACCGTACTGGGTAAAAGAGTTGTGCGTAGCGGCGACCGATGACCTTGTGCCGTCAGTTGTTGAGCAATAACTTGGTCATCAATACCTTGAAGGCTTTGAGCAACAACCTGAGTTTCCAATTCGTCCGCATTAGTAAGTTCAGCCAACGAACCTACTGGAATTGGTAGGTCAACAGTAGTAGTGTCACCTCCTTTCCAAATAATCCGAGTGCGAACTGTGTCGCGGACAAGACGATGAATGACAACTTTATCGATGAGACAGCGTAGCAGAGATTTTTTTTGCACTTGGGTTAAGGTGCCAGTGTGCCAAAGTTCGGGGAGCCTTTGCCCAATGTTAATAAAAGCAGTTTTGAGTTCTTTTGGTAACTGAGTTACTGTTTGAGGCTGCTGACGTTGAGCATAGTTTTCTTGGGCAAGCTTTAGTTCACGTAAAGCATTTTCCCAACGCTGTTCTAGTTCGGCAGCTACCAATCGGTTATCCGGGTCAACTCGATTAAACTGTCTTTCGGCTAGTGCTACTTGATACTGTAAACGTTCGATTTGTTGAGAATGCGCTCGTTCCACTGTCTCTAAAGACTGCTGTTGGGTTTTGACAGCTTTGTGATAAGCATCTAGCTCTACAGCCGACAGAGCTTCTAAAAAGGCATTGACTACGTACTCATCAATTACATCAGCAGGAATATACTGACAAACAGGTACACGATACTGCTGCCGCAAGTAGTTACAAATATAGCGGGTTACGCCTTTGTACTGCACAACCATTTTGTGGCCACATTCGCCACAGTAAACTAGCCCATGCAATAATGCTGCACCAGGGCGAGGGATACCACGGGTTTTATTACGGTCATACTCAGCATAGTTGTCCATAAGCTGTGCCTGATTCCGCTCGTAGGTTTGCCAACTGATGTAAGCCGGATATATGTCATTGACTCGGATCTTCCATTCTGCCATTGGCAGATGCTTTTGTTGTGGCTGATTTGAAACCAAGCCCCTTTTAAGAGTACGTGTACGTCCATATACAAACGCACCAGCGTAGGCAGGGTTTTTCAAAATTGACAAGATAGCCGCCACACTCGGCTTGCGCCAGACAATATCGCCGAATCGATTCCTTCGTGGAAGCAACAGCCCTTCACTGTTGAACATCTGCAACACTTTGGAAGCTGACTTGCGCTGCCCAAAAATCTCAAACACCAAATTAATTCGGTCAATCACTTCACGATTTGGGTCTTTATGCACCACTCCCAGCTCATCACGAACTAGACCCACAGGTAAAGTCAGTGCCAGTTCACCACGCTGAGCCTTGCTGAGAATCCCCGCATTTAAGCGAGAGCGAATCGTATGCAACTCTACCTCTGAGATTTGTCCTTTGAGTCCAAGCAACAATCGACCGTTGGCGCTACCAGGGTCATAAACACCATCCCGGTCAGCAATCAAACAGCTTTTGTAACCACACAGATCCAGCAAGGGATACCAGTCTGAGCAATTGCGCGACA
The DNA here is from genome assembly GCF_000315565.1 of Mastigocladopsis repens PCC 10914. Classification (NCBI taxonomy): domain Bacteria; kingdom Bacillati; phylum Cyanobacteriota; class Cyanophyceae; order Nostocales; family Symphyonemataceae; genus Mastigocladopsis; species Mastigocladopsis repens. The sequence goes on from NZ_JH992900.1 coordinate 165,035, forward strand.
GGCGGGTAACATCATAAGAAAGGATAATCCCTACCAGTCCTAACGTCACTTGGGCTAATAGTTCCTTAAAGCCTGGTCGCTGTTGTGCAGTGGCAGCAGTTATTCCTAAATCACTATCAATTACTTCAATATTATCGTCTGACCAGCCCAGTTCAATCGCTCGTTGACGTAGGGCATATTGCAGACGGAGACTCTCCTGGTTGCTGAGTAATTGGTGCGGCGTAGATTGACGAATGTAAATTATCGCTTTGCGGGTCAGGTGGTGACGTGTTACTAATTCGGATGTGGTCATAAATTACCTCCTCGAAGACGGTTTGGAGTTCGTCAACGATCGCTTGTTGGAGCTCCGGAGTGAGTCGGCTCCAGATTGCACGCGGTTGGATTGACATAAAACCTCACATTGCTTAGCCAGCGTGACCAACTCAGTCACACTTTCTAATGTGAGCTTAGTACTTAAATATCGTTGAGGAGGGACTAATTGCGTTGCTGATACAGGAATGCGTAATCGCATATAACCCCGATAAGCCACAACTACATGACCAGCACCGTTTGGTGGATTTGATAAAGACACCACAGCAAACCGCCGCCCAAACAACGGGTGCATCACGTCAGTGACTTCTATTTGGGTTAAGTCTTCTAATGGGTTCTTGAGATGGGCATTAACTAATGGGTTTGTTTGACCGCATCAACCATGAAGTACTGCTCCAGAAGTTGAACAGGAAAGATAAGGTCAGGCAACAAATAAAAGCTTGGCTAAAATCCGGAGTAATAGACTATGGAGTATTCACCGCTACATCTGAGGGTACGCCACAAGGAGGAGTTATCTCCCCATTGTTAGCCAATATTGCTCTGCACGGTTTAGAAAACCACATTAAAGAATTTGCAAAAACCTTAAAACTTAGATACCCAAACGGGGTAGCTATGAAGGAAGAGGATAGGATTAAATCCTTATCCTTAATAAGATACGCAGATGATTTTGTGGTACTTCACGAAAACAAAACTGTTGTCCAAAGATGCCGAGAAATTATTGCGGAATGGTTAACTGGTATAGGACTTGAACTAAAACCTGAAAAAACTCGGTTAACTCACACACTCAATCCAGAGTTTAGTGAGGATGGTAAAGCTGGATTCGACTGTTTGGTTTAAATAGAGCATTAAAAGCTGAAACCTAGAATTGGTAAGCGTTTTCAGCCTCTATTTCCGTTTGATAGGGTCGAGGGGAACATTACTGTTCCACCCCTCCCATCCGAAACCGTGCTTGTAATTTTTCACTACACACGGCTACTCAATGTGTTTCCCTTTTGTCATTACGGGACTTCAGGCTGCCATCAGTGGCAGTTTTAACATCATGGCAATGGCGATGTAGTAATTGGAGATTTTTCCATTCCTTTTTACCTCCGCAAGAAATGGGATTAATGTGGTCTATTTCCAATAAATCACCTTCATTAAAATGTAAGCCACATCCCATGCATTTACCTTTTTGTTGTTTAAGAAGATTTCTTTTAGTAGTAGGTAAATCAGGATGATTGCTTAACCTTAAACTCCAGTAAATAGTCTCACCATCATATGGACTTTTATCACCCCGGACTTTAACATAATCGTTTACACTTGAGTGAAATTCGATATGTGTTAGTAACTTTAAACCGTTACTGTCTGGTCGCGTGGTGAATACCCAATGATTGTCAGCGATGGTTTTCCAATATTTCTGATGACCTTTATTAGTGCTTCCGGTTTGTCTTTTAGCCCATCTTCTTAATCGAAGATAGGTTATTCTATCTAACCGGGCGAAATCCCCATTAGTTCCGGCGTCTGAAACTCTGTAATATGTAACCCATCCCCTAATAACAGGGTTAAGGTCTTTGATTAGTTCCGCCTGGGAACCAGACCTATGTTTTGTGATGATGCTTTTCATATCTTTTTTATGAGACTCAATTGCTTTCTCAAGCGCAACAACAGTCATGCTGTGATTGAGGTTCAAGATACGGGGATTGGCATTGCACCAGGTGAGCAGAAGCGGATTTTTAATCGCTTTTATCGTGTGAATAGCGATCGCTCGCGTAGCACGGGCGGAGCGGGATTGGGACTGGCGATCGCGACTGCAATTGTTCAGGCTCACGACGGTAGCATCCATGTGCAAAGCGAACTTGGTAAAGGTAGCACCTTCATCGTTCAATTACCCTTAATAGTGACCCCGTTATCAAACATCCGAAGAAGCCGAAGAAGTTACTGAAAAAAGACTGCACCCGTGTTAATCAACTTTTTCATAAAAAACTTTGGCAAGATTAGTACCTACACTGATTTATTACTAGATAACGATAGGGTTAATGATGCATACGAAAACTAGCTACACCTATAGGTATTTCTGCATCACTGCCAGCAAATTTAGCCCTGAAGCGGTAGACATAACTATTACCAAGATGTCGTCGTTTTACATCATTGAGGTCAATCTCTAGGTCAGTGTTAGGAGCAACTGGTTCGGTAAAAGATAGTAGTATAGTTTTCCCATTGACAGAAACATTAGTGTTAATTTTCTGACCATTCTCATCTACTACATCGATATCATCAATATCATTAGTTAAAGTTACAGTGGTTGGAACTTCAATACTTAGCTGGGAAACCCCCTTACTGTTTTTGGGAATGTGTACCCGGAAAGTATGTCTAGCAAGCCCCCGCCGGGTTGGAGCAAATTGCTCGTTTCCATCAATATGGGTAACATTACTATCATCATTCCTGGCACTTACATGGGTAGCAGGAATTGAGAGTGCAGTAGCTAGAGCCAATACAGCAGTGTACATCAGTAATTTCTTCATATTTAATTCCCTATAAATCAACTAAGTCAGCTAAATTTTAGGTTCATTCATCTGCATCACAATTTGGTAAAGCCACAGTTAACTACCCCCGACATTTACCCGTTGTTTGGGGAAAGTTAGACAGCTTACTCGCCGTAGGCGGGTTAACCTGTTGGGATGTTTTTGCCTTCATAGGTAGACTTCCTCTATTTACTAGAATGACAGGTCAGTATGAAATTAAGATGAAATTTTAGTGCTTGTTGTCAGAATTTATAGATGAAAATGTAGAAAACTGAGCTAAACCCACAGGAATCTCTACGTCACTGCCAACGGCTTTAGCCGAAAGGCTGTAAACAGAGGCTGGACCATTAACTGGTTGTTTTACTTTATTGAATTCAATGAGGAGCTTGGTGTTAGCAATAACTGTTTCCGGAAAATTTACAATGATTCTTCTGCCATTTACAGAAACATTAGTGTTAATTTTTTGACCATTTTCATCCGAAACAACAATATCGTTACTTACAGCTACAGTAGATGGAACATCAATAATTATCTGAGAAAGAGCTTTGTTATTCTGGGGAATGTGTACTCGAAAAGTATGTTTAACTATACGCCAGCGACTAGGACTGGAAGGAAATTCCACATTATTATCAACATCAGGAACCCTACTATCGTCTGTCTTGGTACTTGCATAGTTAGGAGACATTAAAGCTGTGGTAACCAGAGCAAATGCAGCAGTGTAAATCGGTGTTCTCTTCATCTTAAGTGTCAGATTAATAATATTATGTCAACTAGATTGCGATTCATTCTTAATGCATAAACCTTCACTCAACTAGCTTGACAGACCGCTATGAAATTCAGATGAAATTTTGCCTGGTTAATAAAAATTATTCATATTGCGATAGGTAGCGAGGGCTGAAGGCAAACTGCGGTTAAGGTAAGTATTAGAGTTGTACTTAGCACAGAAGAAGGAAACTTGGTTTTCGATAATGACACTGAATGTTTCACACCAAAGGTCTGCAACTACGGCTGTTGATGTTCGCTCTCCAACCACAACCAAAATTTGCCATCACTCTCATAGACTTCATCCGTAACTACCGATGCTGGACGGATACCCCCATCAAATGCAGATTGCAACATTTGTTTAGGGACTTCCAGAAAATAAAATATATAACTTATAATAATGATAATCATTATAAGAGGAAGGGAGAAGCTGCTAACGGCAGCCTCTCCCTTCCCCTTTTTGTAGTAAATTCAATGATGATTCGATTTTTGGGTGTCTAGAGGTGTCAATACAATTAACGGATTCACTAAAAAAGTTGTTGAAGGAAACCGCACAGCAATTAAAAGGAGCAGCCAAACGTAAATTTATCGCACAAACAGTTGTAGCATTAGGATACGGCGAACAGTCTAAAGCAGAGCGAGAGTTGGGATGGAATCGTGTAACTATTGGGAAAGGAATTAAAGAATTAAATAGTGGTATTACTTGTATTGATAATTATCGGGGTAGAGGACGTAAAAAAGTAGAAGAACACCTCCCCAATCTTTTAGATGATATCAAAACATTGGTTGATTCTCAAAGCCAAATAGACCCAAGCTTTAAAAGTCAAAGGCTTTACACACGCCTTGGAGCTACTGAGGTCAGACATCAATTAATTGAGAAATTTGGTTATAATGATGAACAACTACCAACTTCAGAAACAATTCGTGTTAAGTTAAATGATTTAGGGTATCGCCTCAAACGGGTTGCCAAAATTCAGCCTCAAAAAAAATTCCCGAAACAGATGCAATTTTTGAGCAATTAGCTATAGTTCATCAATCGGCTTCAGATGACCCAAGTATTTTACGCTTAAGTCTAGATGCGAAAGCCCGTGTAAATATTGGCTCGTTTGACGCATTGTCCCCTAAAAATCAGCCAGCCTTTGTTTGATTGATCTATGAGACAAGACGAGTACTCGTAGTAGTAAGGCTGGCTGATTTTTTACGTGTAAGACCCCGTAACCGTGGTGGTAGAAATCGAGTTCCGACGGAAACTGATGACCATGACTTCCATCCAAAAACAAGCCTGACTCCTTATGGTATATTCCTTCCAGAGCTTGACGAGCTATTTTTGTATTTTACAGAATCCAAAGTAACGAGCGATTTTATTGTTGATATTTTAGCGGATTTTTGGAAATCAGAAAGCTGGCGATTTCCTCAAATAAAAACCTTAGTTATCAATCAGGATAATGGAGGAGAGAATAATTCGCGGCGCACACAATTTATGAAACGCATAGTTGAATTTTCTCACGAATATCAACTCAATTTACGTTTAGCATACTATCCTCCATATCTCGCGCAAGTATAATCCCATTGAACGAACTTGGGCAGTTTTAGAGAATCATTGGAATGGTAGCATTTTAGATGAGATAGAAACTGCATTATATTTTGCTAAAACTATGACTTGGAATGGTAAGCATCCAGTTGTTAAGTTGGTCACGCAAACTTACTCTACCGGAGTGCGTTTCACTAAAAAAGCTATGCAAGAAATTGAGAACAAAATCGAACGCTTGACTAATTTTACCCAAGAGAATTTACCAAATTTAGGCAAGTGGTTTATTGATATCTGTTACGGAGTAACGTAATTTACAAAAAGTTGAAACTGGCAAAAGAATTGATAGCAATTCTGCTGACTGCACTCATTCGTTGTTCTTGAGTGTGTCACTCATATTCTTGTGGTAAAAAAGTTAATTTTATACTCTTTTACCACAGAACGCTTCTATTTTGGAGATGTCTAATGTCATCCGGGTAACAAAGTTCTCGTCTGGTTTGGCATGGGTTGTCGGTCTATGCGAGCTAAAAAAAATCAGGCTTATAGTCATACTATGGTGGCACAACTAGAAAGCCTGATGAGGGTGTGGTAGTTGAGGAGTAAGCTTATTAAACCTTTTCCAGCTATTATAGAAGATTAAGATGAAATCAAAATGAAACTTCAACTTAGCCATTGCACATTGACCTAGAAATCAGTAGTGACGATTTTGCCATTACGATTGAACTGACCCCAAAGTTTATATTTTCCGACTTGAGGGAAATTGGTGAGAAAATGAACTTCTCCTGCTGAAGTATCTTTTCATGCATGAGCATGAGTGTAGTCTGTTGCTGTCAATGCCTATGACTGTTTGAGGATGACCGCCCGTGAGTAGCAATGGAACAGGAATGTACGTTAAGCCCAAAATGCATACTGTACATGAGTTCGAGCCAGAGACCTTAAACGTGCCTATTCCTGTGGTAAGAATCTTTATCACAGGAAAAATGCACTCATTGTCTGAATAAACGGTGACAATGAGGCGTTGAAGAAGGTAGAAATTTTATTGTTATCGCAGGAATTAGTCATTAGCGTACATTTTAGTTCCAATGCTACTCGCACGCGATGACTAAATGTCCTCTTGCTCCTAAACATGGCTGCAAATCTTTAAGCGGTTGATTGTTAGCAGCATTTTGTAAATTGAAAATTAGGTGTGCTTCTTCTTTAATTTCATCCACTTATACAGCAGAATTCAGGAGTCAGAAGTCAGAAGTCAGAAGTAAAAAGGGTTTTATGTCTGGCTTTTAGACAACAGCGTTGTACTTCATTTACTTGCAATGTGCTGTATGTAAATATGAAGTGGTAATTTATATATTAATAATTATATTTAATACATCATCTTTAGAGATGTTAAATTTGCGAGCAATGTTGTTTATATTGGCTTCCCCGTTCATGTGTTCCAGTAGTATCATGCGAATAGTTGATTCAGATATCTTTACCTTTTTGTCTTGACCTGTGCTGGTGTAAAAACTTTTGATAAATTTGTTGATTTCTGCTCGTTCGAGTTCTTGCCAATATTTTTTGCGGTTGCTCCAAAAACAATTGCCAGGTGCATAATTCCCAGTGGGATCGATACGGGCGATAATTGTATTATTGGGAGCAGTCCCCATATCTAAAAAGAATTGGTTAAAATTATCTTTCCAATCTGGATGTACTTCGATTCCACAACCGCCATGTTTTTTATAAAAAGGGTGTTTTTTATTATAACAAACTTGTTTTATATAGTTCCATGAGTGGTATTCTCTTGGGTTTTCGCTTGTTATTTTAATTGGCTTCTTTCTTGCACAGCCACAGCTTAGGGTATTACCAGCAATTAAGCTATGCTTGTAGACAGATTTCTCAGTTCCGCAGCTACAAAGTACTAGAACTTTTACAAATCTACCTGCTTGTTGTATTTCTTGGTTATCAATTACTGTTAACTTGCCGAAGGATTGTCCTATTTCTAGTAGGTTTCCTTTTTTAATGCAGCCACAGCTTTTTGTTCTGCCGTTGAGAAGATTAAATTTAAATACATCTCTTCTTGTTCCACATGCTGTACACTGGCATAGTATTTCTGTCCCTTGATTTTCGATGACTTGCCAATAACCAAACTTTTCTCCAATGTCAATAGTTCGATTACGCATATTTAGTAATATTTCTTTAAAGATTTAGTTTATATAAAAATATGGTTAATTAGAACAATCTTCTTAACACAAGTGTAGGCGTGCTGGTTCTTGATTTAAACAAGAACCAGCTAATTATCATTTTATAGCTTGAGACTAAGTTGTTTGGGTGTTGATAATTGATTTAATAACCATTTGATTTGTTGACCAATACCTAAACCTTCCATCGGAGTCCTGGTGGTGTAATTGTGTGCTTGCAAGATAGGAATTACTTGCTGTCGGTATAATTTGCCAGTAAGGAAGATAATTTCTACATTGGGATTGGTTGTCTCCATGATATGGGATGCTACTTGCTGTGCCAACCCCCCTATCCCCAAGCATTTGTATCCCAGTTGATAAAGTTTTATCCCATATTCAATTTTCTCTTGAATTGACAGTCCGTGAATGGTAGCGAGGGGTTTTCTGTCGGGCAGTTTTTCTTGGGCTATCCGGATGAAAATTTGTGCCTGTTCTAGATTATATTGCCGTCGCCAGTTAATATTTCCCAGAAGTAGGTTGTCGGGGGCTACTACAGTATCTCCCTCACAGCTGCGCTCTCGATATCGGTTGGCTGCCCATTGCGCGTCAACATATTGACTGTTGATGGTGGGGTAGTCTTGCTCACGGTAGCCAAATGCACCGCAGTCATGGATGATTGGGCAGTTTTGCGGTATGATTTCTGGTTTTATGAAGAGCGAACATAACCATCCAGCTGGCTGGTATTCAGTTAGCTCCCAGATTCCAACTTTTTTGTTATTTAGCTTGAGATAATCTCTTTTTCCCAAAACCGCATAGAAACCTAGTTTCATAATTCTGCTTAGATATTTATAAGCGATGAAATTCCATTTGTTTCTTGAAGTATTTCTTCCAGCACTCGCTAACTTTGCGCGCTAGTTCTTCTTCGGAATCTGCGAACAATTCTTCTGGTTCGCTATCTGACTGGTCATCAAAATGTATCTGACAGCAGTACTGCATCCCATCATGGTAAATGCTGTAGCTGGGTGTTAGTTGAAAATCTTGAATTTTCATACTTGGTTTTCCTTTTCGAGAATTTGTTTCCAGCTTTGGATATGGTTTTTGATATAAAATGTGTCATATCCTGGTGTAAACCCGTGCCCTGGTACAGAATTTTTTGCCATGAATTTTCTGAAGGGTATCCATTTCTCATCTTCATTTGAAACTACTACCCAATATTTTTTATCGTGGGCTGCCATTGCATATTTAATACATTCAATTTCGCTATTTGGTTCAACTAACTGAATCCAAATTTCACCGACTGTGTGGGCTTTGACTTTTCCGATATGTTCATTTTGGATATGATAAATCCACATTTTGACATCGGTGTCATATTTCATTAGTATGATTTCAGCTTTTCCACCTGGGAGGATACATCCTGTTTCTTTGGTGTAATTAACTAACATCCCGATGTTAAATTTCGGTTGAGGTATATCGTTCATAGAGGTGTTATGGTTTCAGATACAGTTTAAAATTGGAATTAAGAGAAAGTTTTCTCTCAATACTATCGAGCTTGCTGTTATATCCATAATTAGCGAGTATCATCTTTTTAAACTCTTCTCTCGTGGCTTTAAGATTGTGAAATAGCTTACTAATTGGATAGCAAAACGCAGACTGTTGGCGGCTGTAAAACCAAACAAGTTGGTTAATTTTGTAGGTATCATTACTGTCAAGTAGACAGTAACTAATTTGTTGGTAGAAATTATCTAGAGTGAATGGACGGCGTTTTGCAGTTGTTCTAATATCAATGAGGGTATTTCCTACTAAGACCTGATAATCCGCGCCGCCAATAAATTCACTAAGTGGGAACGAACCATTACAGATGATTTTACCAGGTGTTATTTGACTTTTAACTGTTTCCCAAGTGCGGGGTAATATGCCAATTATTTGGGCTGTGTCTTGGATAGTAGGTAACCACTTTATGAAATATTCAGCCTCTAGATTTAGGTAGTTTTCTCCTTGGAGAAATGGTTGAATTATTTCGTGGATTTCTCTAGTACGAACATAATTTTCTAAGGCACTAAGTATCATGCATTTGAGTGCTTCTTCTTCGAGGGATTTAGACTCAGTAATGCAGTAGTCGAACGCATATTCAACTTTTAATAATTGTGCGCCTGTTAGTGGTGTACACTCTTGATACCAGTTTTTCTGGTTGTAAATGAGTCCCAAGTATTTGCTGAGTGCCTTGCTAAGAGCATTTCCTGTTAGTGGAAAGTCTGTTCCCTCTACTGGCTGAATTATTTTCTGTTGGGATAGTAACTGATTGTGCCTTGTGATAATTCTTGCTACTGCTGTATTATACCTATTATCAAACCACTTTCTTATGGGTAATTCTTTATTCTTTAATTCTGAAGTTAAACTCATACGGCTAACCAGTTATTTCTTATCTAACTGCGTTAGCTCATATGTGGTGATTTCTAATTTTTACTGTGTCAGAAAGCCCAGAGAGGTGAAGATACCTAATTGAGCGCACCTAATAGTTGGGGGAGTACAAAGTTAAAGCTTGTCAAATAACAAATACATTGCGTGTTTTGAAGAAAGCTTCACGAACGGCTAGAGCGATTCAATCTGCATAAGTAAATCTTCAGTTTCAAATCTCTATCCCTCCCAATTTCCTTGTAGGTGCAGCAGCGACGACTGTTTGCCTTTGGGGGGAGCCAACAACCTGAGTGGGGGTGAATTGTTGTTTGATTTCTTCAGCCCGCCACTGTTGCAAGTCCTGCATAATGTCTTTGAGGGGGGTAAATTCGATGGTGCTTTCCCCAAGCCTTTCTGCCTCGTTTGTTTTGTGGGTCATGATTTTGAGGTACATTTCGCGCTGATCGGCGATGGGTAGTTTGCCATCATTGTCTTTGAGCTTTTGTAGGATTTCTTCATTACCTTGATTGATAGCCCCTCCCCAGGCGGGACCACCCTTTCTTGTTATCTCTGCCCACTCTTGAGCAATGTAGGGGTGAATTTTGACAGGGATATCACCTGCACTTTGGATTTGTTGAGGTTGGGGAGTGGGGGGTTGTTGCGCCTGTGCTGTTTGTCCGCCGTCAAATATCTGTTCAAGATTGAGTTTGCATTGCTGTTGGGCAATAAACTTCATTTGGTTGATGTCATAGTCGCTGATATTCATCTTGGCAACTTCTTTTTTTATGCCCTCCTCAGTTTTGGTTAAGTCGAACTTGACCAATTCCTGAGTACCCCTTTCCTCGGTGGTTTTAAATAATTGCAGGCTGGCTTTTTTTCCTTGAGGGTCACGGGTGCGTTTAATGGTAAATTCTCCTACAGCGAGTTCATCCTTCCCTGCTGTCAGGAGTATGTTGTTGAGAGTATCCAGCATCTCGTTTTGTTTGAATACCTCAAGGGTTTTGATGGTACCAGCAGGCGCAAGAGAACCAAGTGTATTTGCCACATCCCGGATATCTGAAGAATTTAAGTCGGGTAGTTTACCCTTATCCTGAAGGTGTTCGTTTACCATCAAAAATTCCTGACGTTCTACCCCTAACATTTCTTTAGGCTGTTTGGTGATTTTGGGTTCTTTGTTTCCCTTACCGGGTTTGAACTCCATCAAGGAGTTGTTCCAACCCTGAAGTTCGTCACTGCGCCGGTGGACGCTGATGGTATCTGCTTCTTGCCGAATTACAAAGGTATCACTTCTGTAAATACGAGAACCATCTTGCTCGATGGTGCCGTATTTTTTCAACATCTCAGTTGCAGCTTGGGCAATATCTTTGTTTTCGCCGTTGTAACGTTCTTTTTCTGCTTGTTTGTTTTTTATCTCGTATACTGGTACTTCTACTTGACGTGCCCACTGTTGCGCTTGCGGTTCTACCCCCTTGGAGTTAGCTGCTTGTTGGTAAGTATCTTGAGCAGCATATTGTTCTTCTTCCTGGAAATTTTCTCTTTTGGGAGTTGTGCTTGGGCTTTCTTCTGACTCAACAGATTTCTTATTATTAGTAAGTATTATTTCTTTTGAGGTAGATTTATCCTGATTTTCTACCTCTTCCTGAAGATTACTGATGACATTTTCTTCAAACTTCTCTTCGGTTGACTCTGATATAGTTGATAATGTGGAGTTAAGATTTTCAATATTTGAAGGTTGGTTATCTATCTGATCACTTGGTTCTGATATAGTTGTTGAACCAGTATTATCTATTAATTCTGCTGACTCATTAATCGGAATGACTGTAGCAATTTTCTCATCTTCATCTGGTGCATCATCAAAATCTAGAGGATTACTAATATCTACATCTTCTAGAAATCCAACTGTTTCTTCTTCCGGCGGTACATCTTCTATTGGAGTATATTCTACTGATTGAATTTCCTTGGCATCAGTAGTAATTAACTCTGTTGGATTTTCTTCAAAATTGTTATTCTTGAAGACTTGCAATAGCATATCATTTGCTGCTATCGATAGATTTTCAATTTTGTTGTTTTTAATATCTAATTTGTCATTAACGTTAGTTTCAGACTGTACGCTACTGTTATTTTCTTCTAGATTGTTTTTGGTATTTTGGGAATTTTTAATGATATCAGATGAAGGAGGTAGTAGCTTCACGAGTGGTTCGTAAGCTACATCCAGAATTTCATCTTGAGACAGATTTTCTGTGACTAAGTTTATTCGGCATTTGCCTTGTGAATCTTGTTCGTAAATGACAGTTTTCTCGCCTGATTCAGTATAGACAGTTATTTTGATAGCTGGTTCGTAATCTGTGGAATTATCATCTAAATCAGGTACGTCTTGTACAATTTGGGCGGCGATAATTTGTGCTTGATATTCGCTTGGTTCGTTTTGTGTATTATATTCAACTGTCATGCTGTACTGTACATTATCCATGTACATATCCGGCATTAAGACTACTGTGTCTCTACCACCTACCTCCTGATTTAAATCTACCTTTTCCCATTTGTAAGCCCCAGGGCTAGATTCATCAGGTACGAGGTTGTAAATATCCTTGCCAATCTCGACTGCGATTTTATCTGTTTCTTCCCCTTCTTTAAGTATTTCTTGAATCTTTTTAAAAGTATTAATCAGGATTTTGGCTAATTCCAATGCTGCTTTACCAGCAGTATCAGCTACTTGAAGATAGTTATCTGCTATTCGTTGTTGCTGGGGGTCAAACATGGTGGTGTTGGTCATCTATCGAGAAGTACTAAGTTTTGGGATTGAACGAATATTAACTAATTGTCGAATCTAATGATTAGTCATGCTGGTTTAGCAGCATATTAATAATATTTATTGTCGTAAATATTATCTAGGCTATTGCAATTTTAGTGATATAATAGAATTTATGAAAAAATAATTTTACACGAAAAGGAAATTTATAATTTCATCTAGGGGAGTTTTGATACTTGCTAATTTCTCTTGCAAGAGTTGTAGAAGTTATGAGAAAAATTCTTTGTAACTATCCACAGGTAATGGCGCATTACCTGCTTGTACAGGTGCTTGAGGAATGGGAAAACGCTTGTCTACTTCTTTGACTCTGACATCCAAGTCTTCTTGAGTTGGTCTTTTCTGGGTACTTTTTCGAGCAAGTTGTTTGATAACTTTATCCCATTGCCTATCGTTTTCTTCCTCTAATCCAATGATAGACTTTGGGACTTTAATACTCTTTAATAGTGGAACAGAACCTTCATTTTTATTGCTATAAGCAGGGTTGATAAATACACATTTACCAGATGGTAATTTGAGGAATTGGGCAGGTTCAAATAACTTGCGAGTCCGTTCTTGGTCTGAGATAGATGTTGAAGCTTTCCCGCCTCCAGTCGAACGAGATTTCTGCTTATATTTAATTTCTTCTTCACCAAGGTAAGCACTAAAAACCCTTGCCGATTCCTCTTCACCTGGGTTGAAAATAAACTTGGTACCGCATGCACCGAGGATTGCTTTTGAGATTTCTTTACCGTAAATTTTCTCCAACTGCCCCATGTTTTGCCATCCGAGAATTCCGCAAAATCCTTCACTGCGGGATTCGTTAAGCCATTTGAATAAATCTGGGAGAAAAATCGATGGCAGCTCGTCAACGCTAACTACGAGTGGACCAGTTTCTTTCCTCTTTTTGGCAATACTGCGGGCGACAGTCATGTGTAAGATTGAAGTCATCAGTGGACCAACTGCATCGCGGCGTTCGCGGTCAAGTCCGAAGATAATCATCTGTTTCTTGCCCACCTCTAGTGGTAGGGTCGTCTTGCCGACAAAGCAGCCAAGCGTGTTCTTTGCCATGAAGCGCGTGAACATGAGCGAGGCAGTACCGGCGATACCCGCGATGGTTTTTTCACTTCCGCTGGAGCTAAATAATTGACCGAAGGCTATCCGTATCCATGGATTAAGACTTGCTGCCATCAAGCGTTCGACCATCTTCTCGCTTGAGAGAATAGCTGCTGCGGTCATGATATCAGCAAACTCCCCAAACTCCCCAAACTCCCCAAACTCCCCAAACTCCCCAAACTCTTTGGTGAGCATCAGGATTGCCTGAGTTAACTGGTCGCCCGCAGGACCGAAGAATGCGTCTTCTGAGCCACCACCAAGCATACGGAAGTTTTTGTTGATCACGGTAGCCAACTGCCTTGCAGTTTCAGCATCGCTACTATCGCGCAAGAAATCGATGGGGTTGCATACCTCAGATTCGGGAAAACCCGGAGCAAAGACGTGTACAGAATACCCTTTTGATTTTGCGTAACTGGCTATTTTGGCTTGGCTGGGATACTTAAAGTCGTATAGAACAATACCAAACCCTTGGTCGATAGCTGAGTAAAGCATGGGGTTGATTGCCGAGAAGGATTTACCGCTACCGGGTGCCCCAATAACAGCTGTACCTCTTTGAACATCGGGTACATATACAGGTGTTCCCCCACTTCCCTTGGGTGGTTTTTGTCCTTTGTACTTATGTACTCCAATATACAAGCTAGCACTATCGCACTTGGGAGAGGTGACTTGCTTGATGGCTTTTTTCTTGGCGCGTGCTGTTTCTTTTCCTCCGCCCCAATAGCTGGTGGCGAGTTTGCCCTTCTTACCAGCAGAGAACATCTGTAGGAGAAATAGTGCTAATATTCCCCCGGCGAGTGCTAGTCCTTGGGGAGACATTAATTGGTTGGTATACTTGCTGAAGTTGTAGCTGGAAGCAGAGGGTTGAGCCTCTTGAGTTTGTGTAACTTTGATGGTTTTGGCTGTGGCGAAATATAGGTTATTCATAAAAGTTGGTATAAAGAAAGAGCGGGAACTGTCTTGACTTGAGCAAACTTTCCGTTGAGAAATATGCATTGTGGGTTGCATATTTCTTCTGGTGTTTGAAGAAACTTTTAAAAATTGTCTTGATTCAAATTCTGAGCCAAAGGGTATTACTTACCAAGAAAGAACAGAGGCGTCAGTCGTCAGAATGACGAGTGTGCTTTGTGGGTGGCAAGTTGAGTTTAAAGCCCCCAACAGAGATGGCATGGAGGAAATAAAAGTTCTTTCCTTGTCAAATCAAGAGAATTCATGGGGATATTCAGCCCAAGCTGCATTCTGGGTTCTGCGTTCTTCTTACGGTTTTTTGGGTACAGTGAGAGGTGCCCCTAAGATGATAGGGTCCATCTCCTTGTACTCAAAGAAGGGGACTGGTCCGATAAAATAGGGTGAACATCCCAAGTCAATCCATCCGCGTTTGCAGATGCGAAAGAACATCGCGCTTGTGACTGTACCTGTCGATTCTTTGACATCCCACAGGACGTGTTTAAATGATTTACCAAAGGGGTGGCGTCCGGTTGGTTCCTTCCCACCGTTGAGTTTACCCAGTATCCCAAATCCACCTCTTACCTTTTGGAATTTACCTGACATCCAGGTTGCGCCAGTGAGGGTATCGCTTCCAGCGACCTCGATGTGAGCACATTCAAAGTTGTAGCAGGGTACATTGAACCCTTCTTGATAACTACCCGATATTGATTTCCACCTACCGTTTTCTACCTCTTTAAGTACCATATCTACCTTGCCGACAAAGCTGATATCGGGTACTGGTACTCCTGGAAACTCATCAAATGGTACTTTCCCTAATCCCGGTACTTTGGCGATCGTGGTATTCTGCCAGTTGGTAAATTCCTTGAGTATAGCTTTCTCTATGCCGGGGATACTGTTGAGTTTGTACTGGTCGAGCTTAATATATTTACCAAGTTCCGCTTTTTCAAGTTGGGGGTAATTGTTGAGTGCTTCCCCGACAGTTTGACTTGTGTAGCTATCCCCTGTTACTTTAGCAACATAATCATCAAGGGCGGGTATATCGGCAATATCTTTATTTTCCAGTCCTGGGATAGCTTCTGCTAAATCTCCAAGTGTTTGCCATTTGAGAGTCTCAAAATCTGAGAGCTTGAAATCCTTGAGGTTTATACCTGTAACAAGTGATATTTGTTGGAGGTTGAGGTTTTCGATTTTGAATTCAGTTGCTTCAAAATCCCCCAGTTCCATGACAAGAGTAAGCGACTGTCCTGCACTCCAAACGCGCTTTTCTTTCATGCCGGGGTTTTTGACATTGGGAAAT
Source organism: Mastigocladopsis repens PCC 10914 (assembly GCF_000315565.1). Taxonomy (NCBI): domain Bacteria; kingdom Bacillati; phylum Cyanobacteriota; class Cyanophyceae; order Nostocales; family Symphyonemataceae; genus Mastigocladopsis; species Mastigocladopsis repens. The sequence goes on from NZ_JH992900.1 coordinate 180,825, forward strand.
TCTACTGAACCCGCTTCCTTTAACTTCATGTTCTCGAAGTTAATTTTGCTCCAGTCGGGGACGGGAATGCCGTTGACATATTTGACCGCAAGAGGTTGTTCTTTCAGTGTTTTAGCTTGTTTGGTCGAATGATTCAAATTTGAATCATTCGAGGAAAGGTTTGCTGGGGGGATACTTGCTCTGGCAACTTCTCTCACATTTGAAACATTCGTTGGTGTAGCTGCGACAACTTTATCCCCAAATACGAGACTGCCGATATTGTAGCTACCCCCGAATCTCATTAACCCGTGCAGGGCGAGTCCTGCTACCATACCAGCAACCATGAGATACCGCCATGTATTCATTTTTGCTTCCCGCCATTGGTATCCCTGACTGCGATTATTCGTAGGTTGGTTGGGTACGGTCGTTGAAACTGGAACAATTGCCACTATTTCATCGTTTACGTGGATGGTATTCCCCCGCTCACTTCTCTCCTCCTGTGGACTTTCCTGATTTACTGTAAAATTTATGACTTTAAGTTTTTGACTATCTGTTGTAACGTTTCTGGTTTCCATAATTATCTCTTCTTTTCAACAACTAGATTGAATGGTGTAGGTTGAGTATTATTTGTATTAACTTGTTGGGTGTTGAGTGAACGTGGGGGCATCTCTAGCAAGCGTTTTCCACCCATAAGCATGAGCTTTTCAACTAATTTCATCGATACCCCGGCGTTGCTTGCAGCGATGGTGAGTTCTTCTCCAAGCGATCGCAACTCAACGAGTTTGGTTAGTCTTTCCCACAGCGGGGTATCGCTGGTTATCCACTGTTTGGAAAGTGCAAACTGCATTCCTTTGGCGATATACTTGCTATCAGATATAGCGGTGTAATCAGCTTTTGGTTGTCTGAGTTCCCGGTCATTGCTTGAATCGCCTATGATTTCTAACTGGCTGTATTCGGGTTTTCCCGTACCGGGTACAATACGAAAGTGATAGGATTTTTTGGTACTTCCAGATTCAGTGATTACAGTCAGATGTGTGCCGTAGGTAGCTTGTGGCAAACCGGGGATTTTTACTGTTTCGATGCGGCGAAGGTGAATAAGTCCTGCTCCTGTTCCCTCTGTTGAACATCTCCCTAATCCTTCCAAACATCCATCCACATCAATTACGAACTTAGAGGGATCGTCTAACCAGATTTTTTTAATAACTTCCTCGGTGCGGTAAAACGAGATAGATACCCCGTGTCCCGCCCATACCTTAACTGTTTGCCCAGTCGCTTTTTCTCCTGATACCTGGGATGCTTGCACCTGCCTTACGATACCTGCTGTAGCGGTTTGTATAGGTAGAACGAGGGGTGCGCTCGCGCTGAAGAAAAGTAAGCTGAAACCGAATAAATATTTAGCTTTCACGGCTTAATACAGTTTGATAGAGCGATTGACAACGATAGAAATTTTGGTATTGGCAGGTACATACCAGATGTTGGGACGGCTGGTAATTTCACTAGTAGCCTTTTGAGTGCGGCTGCCCATAGTTTCAGCAACTTTGCCGAATGCACCTTGTAAAAATGCACCTGCGATATTGCGGTTATTGCCTCTAGAACGGGTGCGACTACCACCGAACAGTAAATCTTCGGTTATTTCTTCAGGCTGGTTGATAATTTCCCCCACCTTTGCAAGTCCGGCGATAGTACCGAGAGTGGCGTCACCAAGAGCGATTTCACCCCCCTTACCTTTGTAGGGACGGGCAATAAGGGGGGTGTTACCTTTACCCAGGATTGAGATTGCGCCGGGGGAGATGGGGTATTCAGTACCATCTTTGAGTATGGCGCTGACTTGGGCAGTGATATTAAATCCACTATCTACACCAGTCATAGCAACTGCTAGCTGGGTGCCAGCAGGGATGGCTATTCCACTTGTATTACTTTTGATTGGTTCATCTAGCCGAGCAACAAACCTAATATTGTTATTTGTACTGCCTTGGGCAAGTATCAGGGGAGTAACCAAGGTAGCGCTTGCAGAAGAACCTACTACTAAATATTGAGTTTGTCTTTCCTCTAAAATTTGGGCTTCATCACTGAGGTAGTTAACAGAAGCGAGTTGAGTTTGCTTGCTATAAGATGCAGTAAACTTGGCTGTATTGCGAGTTGGTTCCCACCGGGGACGCAGTTCTTCAACCTCCCCTGTGTTGTTGGCTGTACTGTTGATTGTGTTTTCAACGCTTGTTTCGCTTGTTTCACTGCGACGGTTGCGGCGACGGCGACGGGGTGTTTCATCGCTATTGAGTACTTCTTCTTCACTTACCTTGCTTGCAACGATGGTGTTGTCAGCGCTGGTATATTCAACCCTACCGATACTTCCTAAGTTACGAAGGCGTTCGAGTTCGGCGAGGGGGTTTTTTGGTGTTTCTGATATACGAAGAGGGCTGAGTGATGAGATTGTGCGTGCAGGAGCAGTATTATTTTTACTAATTGGTAGAGTTATTCGAGGGAAAGTTGCAGTAGCGCTTTTGGGTTCGATGGAACGAGATGCGAGTACTGCACTGCGTCTTAGTCTGTATTCGCTTTCGGGGTTTGGTTCCTGATATACTTGTCTTTTGGAAGGTGTCTGTTGGGGAGTAACTCTAGTTTGACTTGCAGTTTTGTTAGTATTTGTGTCAGTGGTAGCTAAAGCTTGTTTTTCTTTATTTAGAGTTTCTTGTTCAGTATTATTGTCTTTAGTTTCTTCCTCTTTACCGTTGAGTGTTTCAAGTTCTTGCTGTTGCTTTTGCAGTGCTAGTTTTGCATAAACATCCCCATCTTTCTCTTCGGATGGTGTGGATGTGGGAGTAGGAGAGGAGAGTGCAACTGGAGTTTGGGCAGTATTGCTGCCACTGTTCATCATGCCGTTAAGGACGACAAACATGACTAGAAAACCTACTCCAAATGCACCTCCAATAATACCAAGTCTTGACCAGGGAGAAGTTACAAAGTCGTGTTTGGTTTGAACGGCTGCGGGGTTTTCTTCCTCTTCCCCTTCCCCCTCTTCTTCTTCTAATTTATCTTCAGACTCGAAATTTTTCACTAATTCCTCATCTAACGGTAAGAGTGCATCAACAGAATTAGCTTGTTGTGAATTCCCGTTATTATTAACCTTGGATTGATTGTCAGATTGGAACTGTAACATAATTCTTTTTAAATTATTAATAATAGTTAATTTTTCTTGCTATATTTTCTTTTTACCGAGTTCATAATTGACAATTTGAATAATTTCTAAACCCGAAAGTCTGGCTTGGTATACTTTTTGAGCAATATCAGTAGTTTGAGGTGGATTCTGTGGTGTATCTACTGCTGCAACAGTTATTGTTTTATTAAAAGGTAAACCTTTACTTTTGTTTCTTTCGCCATTAAACGTAACTAAACTGGCGATAATATCAACTTCCCACTTGCCCGCAGATATTTTTCTCGGTTCAGAGATGTAGTTGGTGACGAGTGTGACTGTACCTTGCCCAGAGAGTATGCCTTCAGGAATTGTTTCAGCTAGTTTTTTGAGGAAGCTGGCACGAAAATCTTGGTTTTCAGATAAAGTAAATGCTGCTGACCAAACATCACTGGGGATTTTCCTTCTACCTCCATTTTCGGTTTCGATTTCTACTCCCTTATCAACTTTTTGAATGAGCTTACCATTTTCGTCGGTGTTGATAATTCCATCCCAGTTGAATAACTTCACCATGCTATTGGTGACGAAAGTTTTCACAGTTTCGTTAGTTCTTTCTCCTGGACCAAGAGTTTTAGCTGCTGCGGTTGTTCCATCTTGGAGTTGTACAAATGTCATACCTTTCATGTATTTGGCAGCAGCAGAATTTGCTCCAAAATTGACAAACTGTAATAAAAGAGAGAGTATGCCTGCTGCTGCGCCTACTGTAGTTGTAATTGCAACTGGTGCTGATGTAGATTGTCCATAACTGAGGAGGCGAAGTGGCTGTGATTTTGATTTTGATTTGAGCATGGTTGATTATCTTTTCCTGGTTTTTGAAGCGATAAGTTTTGTGGTATTGATAGCTACTGTCGCTGCTGTGCTTGCTCCACCAGTGGCAATTCCTGCTGCAATTTCAGATCCAAATGATGTAACTTTACCTAGTCCTGTCCAAACAGCAAGTCCACCACCAGCAGCAAGAGCTGATGCAAGAATAGGAGAAACCAATCCCACAAATAATAAGAAAATCATTGGTTGGTTTTGTTCAGAATTAGCAATGAGTTGTCCGCATAACCCAATAATGATGTTGAAGCAAAGTTTCGCCATTCCAACTGAAAAATAACCAGTTAACCAAGCGAAAATGGGTTTAGCACCAAAGGGAAGTAGCGAACCGCCGACTGCTAATGGACCAAGTAAAGCGGTTAAAAGCATTGTGAACTCAATTCCCCATTGGTAGGCATTGTTTAGAGCCAGAAGGATGACCGCAACAAACCCGGTTATCATCGAACCAATCGCACTGGTGATGGAGTTATACCAATTCACTAAAACTATGATACAGATAAAGAAGGAATAAATATCAACGAGCAAAGATGGCTGGAGTCACCAAAGTAGAAATATATGAGTCAGCAGAAGAATTACAGGAACTGCTGAGAAAACAAAAAATAGTATCAAGTCGTGAACGGATTCAAGCGTTGTATTTGCTGAAAATAGGTCATGTAAAAACAATACAGGATGTAGCGGTGGTGCTAGGGAGAGCAAGGGTAACGGTACAAAGATGGTTGAAGGACTATACCGAATCAGGAATAAAAGGTTTATTGTCAACGAAAAAGAGTCCAGGAAGACCGCCAATGATTAACTTACAAGCAAGAGAGCAGCTAGACAGAGAACTTCAACAGCCACAGGGATTTAAAAGTTATGAAGAAATACGAACTTGGTTAAAAGCAGTGGAAGGGATAGAAGCATCATATAAAGTAGTACACGACACAGTGCGCTATCAAATGAAAGCGAAGCTAAAAGTACCGCGAGCCGTAGGTGTCAAATACGATAGTGAAGCAGAATTGGAATTTAAAAAAAACTGCCACAATACCTAGAAGTAATTAAAAAACACATCATAGCACCAGTCGATAAACAAAAAAAAATTAGATATTGGTGTGGAAACGAAAGCCGTGTGGGGTTGAAGACTGAACCTGGGAGATTAATTACGACAAAAGGAGTCAAGCCCATCGGCATTATGCAATGGAAGCGGGATAATTTTTATTTATATGGATTAGTAGAACCATTAACTGGAGAGCATTTTATTTGGGAATTCTCTCATTTAAATACAGCTTGTTTCAATATTTTTTTAGAAAAATTCTCAGAGACTTATTCTCAAGATATACATATTCTTCAGTTAGATAATGGAGCGTTTCATTTTAGTCAGCATCTCAAACTACCAGAAAATATAGTTTTGTTATTTCAGCCTCCGCATACACCTCAAGTTAATCCAATTGAAAGATTGTGGGAGGAGGTTAAAAGGCATTTAACTTGGGAAAGCTTCTCAACTTTAGATGAATTAAGAGAATTTATTTGGAAGCGATTGGAACAATTAAACACATCAATCGTTGCTTCTATTACAGGTTGGGATTTTATTCTTGATGCTTTATTTGTATCAGGCTTTTCGTGAAATGGTATAACATGATGCTTTGATGACTTAGTGGCTGGTGGCGAGAGTGCCATCTCTGCAATAGAGAGGACACCCCTGTGGGTTGGGCTAAACCTGCTCAAAACCTTTTATTACAACAAACTATTTACCAGCAGTCGTTTTGAGAGAGCTAAACCCGCTGATTTCCATGTATTGGGCGGTTATGCCGTCCATTATTAAGTTTTGACGGCGGCGATCGCTTGCGCCTTGTTCGGCGATTTGGGATAGCATGAGGTTAGTTTGTTGTGCGTCGTGCCTTTGTTGCAGTCCATCAGTGCGGGACTGTCCCAACATCGAGACAATTTGGGCATTTTGAGCAGCGATTACCTTGAGGATATTTTGGGAAGCATCCATACCTTGAGCTTGGTTTGCCAAATCTTGCGCGTCGGCTACTGTTTGTTGGGTTGCTTCAATTTCCTTCTTGGTACGTTCTTGCCCTTTTTCTCCCAGGACGCTTTCAACTGTAGCACGGGTGGTTTCGCGTTCGAGTTCGTTACCAGCAAAAACTGCACCCTCGACAGTATTGCTTTCGTTCCAGTTACCCTTGCCTTTGAGTTGGTTTTTTAGTTTGTCTGCACTTTTTACAGGGTTTGGTAAACCCATAGTTCCGGTTGAATTGTTAGTAGCAGTTTTTGCTTCTCCTTTCATCCCACCCCAGCTTTCATTTATCACTGCAGTCAGTTCGCTTTTGGTTTGTTCAAAATAGCTATTGAGTTCACCTAAAATCCCATGAAAGAAATCTTTAACTGAGAAGGCATAACTGGGGGTTGCACCGAAGAGAGTCACAAGACCAATTGCTGACCCGATTATAACGACTTTAGTTGGTTTCAACTTTAACTTGAATTTCATACATTTGCTGGATAAATTAACTAACAGAACGTAAGAATTCAGGAGTCAGGAGTCAGAATATGTCCTGCGGACACGCTACGCGAACAGAATAGAATTAGCATAGCTTGTCAGTAGTCTACTGACTTCTTCAAGCTGAAGCATTAATTCTTTAGTATCGACCTATTCTAGGTCTCTAGAAAGAATTAGATAGTAGCGGCATTCTTCCGTCATATGATTGTGCAATGTTCATAAACCGTACTTTATCTGCTGCTCCCTTTTTCTTAAATCCTTCAGCAATATTTGCTGGAATGGAAACTGCCGCTCGTCTAAATTGAGAAGTTAATCCATACGTTTCAGATTTAGGAAATTGATTAGTAAATGGGTACACAGATAGAACAAACTTATGTGCCTTTTGCCAAACTATCAAATCCTGAAATGTCCTGGCTGCCTGTCTCATTTCTTCTGACTCCTGACTCCCGACTCCTGAATTCTTACATAAAAACTAAGCCACTTGTCTAGGAATTATTGATTTTTCATCAGGTAGATTAACCTGATTATTAGTTAATTTTTCTTCTATAGTTTGTACTAGTTTTAATTGCGTACCGTTATTTTTATCCAGCATTTCCAGTAGTTCTTTAGCTTCTTGGCTTAACTCATCTCCACGAATCATCTGTACGTAAGCTTCCGTAAACCTCACCATTCCAAGCATTGGATTATTGGCATATTTTTTGAGGAATAAAGTACGCATTTCTTGCTCGTTTGGGTTGTTTGCTACTGCTGCAAGTAAGCAATAGGCAGGATAATAACGACAGAAGGTGAGTTTGCCATTATCATCAAGTAACCACTGCGAGTAAATACTTTCTTGCTTCGGGAAAAAAGCTTCGGTACTATTGCGTGAGATAATTTCTGATGGGTATTTGAATCGGTTAACAAACGGGTCTACTGCTGATGTTTGAATTCTCCCTATGAGTCGTGTAGTAATGTTCGCGAATATTTTGTCAGCAGATTTACTATGAAATATACTTTCTGGCTCTTGTGCTGATAAAATCACACGTATACCAGCTTTTGCACCGTTGGCACAGAGTCTTCCAATGAGTTCGGCAATTGACTCGAAAGAAAAGAGAATCGGTGCTTCATCAAGGAAGAAGATACTTGCTTTAGATGATAAGGCACGACGCAAGGCAGCTGCATAAGCGCTGAGTGCGAGGACTGCTGCATCTGCTTCTGAAGAAAGTGAACGCAATGCAAAGACGAGTAGTCTGGCATCAGTTCTAAAGCTAGATGGATTAGCGATTGATTGACCAACTCGTGAATTTAGCCAAAACTTTAATCGCAACCTAATATGGTCTAATGCATCAAGTATTTCCTTACTATTATTAGCAATGGAATCAAGCTTAATAAATCCTGGTGAGCAGTAATTGTAAAAATCTTTAAGAGTTGGTATATCTGCCCATTCGGTTGTGACTACTCCATTTTCTAGAGCGAGTTTATACCGAAGTTTGATATCATCATCATTAAAGAATGTTTCAATTGCAATTGTAATAATACTCTCAATATTTGATATCATTGTGGGGCTGACTCCTATCGGGTTTGTCCCTAGTACCATTGTCAGGAGCGTTGATTTCAAAAAATCCTTGAAATCAGTCATCCGCTCCTTAATAACTTCAGGTTCATACCCCCTCAAATCGGGTAATTCAAATAAATTGTTTGATTCTTTGCTAATATCAAAATACGCTCCTTCTGCTCCCATGAATTTGGTATAATCAGTAAATGTGGAACTCCCATCAGGCTTGGGATAGTCCAGGGCGATAACGGGGATACCTTGCGCCAGGGCTTGTGTTAATAATCCTGCCACGAGTACAGATTTACCAGCACGGGTAGTACCAAACACAGCTAAGTTTTTATGCTGATTGTACAAGTCGAGATGTACGGGTGTTCCTCCTTCTTCGGCGATCAGTTCAAACCCATTTTTATCACCTGTGGCGGTGCGTACTAAGGGCATGATTCCTGGTACTTCACAAGAGAAATATGGAAGACGGCGGTTAAATGGCTTTGTTAGTAAATTCTCCCAAATAATAGGTATTGTTTGCAGCCAAGTTTTCCATGTGTATTCTACTTCTCTATCAACTACTGCTGGTCGTAGAAAGCAGCTAGAAAGATATTTGCAAGCTTCATCTAGTTGAGAACGGCTATGACGATGGATACAAAAAACAACTGCTGTATGGATGGGAATAGAACCTCTGAGGATAGTTTCTTGTGCCCGTACAGCTTCTTCAATGTTCATGTTTGCCTTAACATCGATAGAGCCTTTATCAGCAGACATAGCACTAGATGTAATTGACTGTTTGGTTATGCGTTGTAAAGCTGTTTTTGCTAACCCTTGATTTGCTTTGGATAGCTGACAGATAATTTCCGTATCAGAGATTTTTTCTTTGGATATAACTTCCCAGAGGTATCGTAGTTGGTCGTATTCATCAACCCATCCTTGGGGTTTCTCGCTAAATTGCAGCACACCGATATACTTGTCTTGAAGCTTAACCCAACCACGGTCAAGGAAGGGAACTGATTGTTCGTTTTCCAGAACTAGGTGTTTGATATGAAAATCGCTAGTTTGTTCTTCCCTAAGCCCTGCTTCATCAAGGATAAGGGGGTTGGGAATGGGTGGTACTTCACTACGGTTGAATTGATTCCAGATGACTTCCCAAATATCATCTGCTTTTAGTACTTTGGCGCTTAATCCCATTGTATTGGAGATAATTTGCTCCCACATTTGGAATCCAGAGGTGAAGCTATCCCGCAGAATGGTTTCGATTCTCTGGTGACGTACAGAATGAATTTCCCCAGTAAATCCTTGCCAATAGGTTTGTAGTTGTTTGATAGTTTTCTCGATGGGGTCGTTGCTTTTGCTGTTTTCAGCTGCAAGTACGGTATAAGTACACCAGAAGCGGAGAAACTTATTTTTACGTACCCCTGCTTGAGTAAGTTCGCGTGTTCGCAGGCGTTCTGACCTCATAAGTAATGTTAGCTGTTCGAGGTCGCATTCTTTTTCGATTTTCTTTAACTCTTGTTGTCGGAAGGTATCATCGGTAAATGAGCCAATGTGGATAGTGAGGGTTTCGCGTTCGGGTAATTCTTTGAGTCCGCCCTCGATATTTTCAAATATAGGTAAAATTTGTTCCGAGCTAAGGGATGGGTGAATACCTTGGATATCAAAGCAAAATCTGATTTGGATATCTTCCTTCTTCTTGAGAATCAGTGCACCAATATTTTTACGACCACCAAGTGAGATACTTGCAATCCCTGCTAGATGGGTAATATCTTCAAACGGGGTAAGATTTTTGACTACTCCTAATTGTTCGGTTTCGAGGGATTGTCTGCCAAGTTTATCTTTCGGCTTGGTTGATTTAGTCGAAGTCATGGCGGTATAATATCTGCGTTAGTTATTAAAAAAAAGTTATCAAAAAGAACTCAGATGTCAGTCGTCAGGAGTCAGAAGAAATAAGAATTGAGAGAGATATGAGCGTGGCTCCTATACGACTGGCTCGCCTCGTATACGGGTCTAAAACCCCCTCCTTGCATCTTTGTCTTAAATTGGGAGGGGTCAGAATCCTCTCCCAATTTCTTATTCTGACTCCTGAATTCTGACTCCTGAATTCTTCTTCAATTGCGTTTGCGCTTAGAAGCGGGTTTTTTCCTTGGTTCGCTTTGGTGTGGATTAACCAATGAAACGAAGGGCTTATATCCGCGAGTGATGCGGGGAGTACCGACAAACTTACCTAAGAAGGCTTTATTTGATGTGACCGTCCACCAAGTTGCCCATCCCCAGGCAATTGATATTCCTGTTGCTAGCCATCCTGCTTGAAGAAATCCTTGGACTACTACATACATGATCAGGGCGATCGCACTCCAAGGAACAATTTGGTCAGCGGGAAATGGACCGAGGCGGGGTTGGTCACCTAAGACTCGGTTAACGGTACGGAATTCTTTGTCTCTAGGCATATTTGATTCAAGTAGGAGTGATAAGCTGTCGCGTCTACAAGTTGCACTTTTTGTAAGCTTCCGTCCTTACAGCAAGGCTATGGGCAGGAAAATTGTATAGCCGACAGCTTACTAATCAAGCCTTAGCTGGGTTGGCTGTGCTGCTTTGTGTTTAGCCGCCGCCACCACCAACTACTAGTCCAGCGAGGATATCGCCAACAACTATGGTGATGGCAATAATAATTGGAGTACGGGCAATGGTCTGCCAATCTTCATCATTTCTGGCTGCTTGGACTACCCGGATAAGACCGATAGCGAGATAAATAAGGAACAGACCGCGCAGTACTGCGAAAATGAAACCAGTTACTTTTTTATCAATACCAGGGAAGTACTTATCATCTGTAAAGAATTTTTCAGCACTGTTCATGAATTGCGCGCTGGCTGGTGCAACTGACATATCCAGCAGGAATACCACACCTACCAAGCAAAACATGATTGTGTAAATGTTGATGCCGTACTTGCGCTGCCATTTCTCAAAGTTAGAAAGCAAACTGTTTGCTTTTTTGGGCATTAATGCGATGATGGCAGTAGCAAATGCAAGTGATGCCATAACCATGTTGTGGATTGAGATATCCACAATCATCAATCCGGTACCAACAGCCATCAAACCCGCGATTGTGCCATTTTCTTTCCAAGTGCGGCGACGTCTCGCTGAAACAGGATATCCGTATTCTTGTTCGTAGGATGTATAGTCCTTATTGTAATCGGAGTCGTAGTTTGTTCTCATGTGGGTGTAATTATGGGTTTATGAGAGCTAATTTTTGAGAGAACTTGTCGCAGAGATACTCTTTTAGGCAAAGCCCAACAAAGCATCGTTATTGGTTGAAGAAGAATTCAGAAGTCAGAATTCAGGAGTCAGAATCAATGTACGCCCTTGGATTCAGACCCCAACGCGCATTGAACACCGTATAGACGGTGGGGATTTAAACCCCTTTACTCATCCGCCCTCCGGGTATGCCTTCGGCACGCTACGCGAACACCAGTTACCTGCGCTCGGGTTACCCCTTCGGGTTCGCCAGTTGCCTACGGAGGGAAACCCTCCTGCAGCACTGGTCTCACCTCCTGCAGTACTGGTTCACCAGTCGCACAGAATTCAATTCTGAATTCTGGCTCCTGACTCCTGAGTTCTTTCTGTTAAAACTCTTGTAAGCCTTGTGACTTATACGTTTATTCTATGGCTGTCAGGATTTTTGATACATCCGATGAATTGTTTAAGTTTTGATGTTATCTTTGCCTATACAGTGTTGAAGCTAAATTCAAATATAGTTGTATTGACAAAAAGAAAAATGTATCTCAATCGTATCTTTAAGCAAAGTAAAAACCCTAAACATCCTTATGTTTAGGGATTTCAAGCCTGATTTTTGCTCTTTTGTTGTTTGCTCAGGAGTTGAGACTAATTAAAATTTATTTTGAGAAATCCTCCATTATTTAACCCGAGAGAATCTGCGCTACCTGCGGGTAATTCGATGACTTGATTGACAGGGTACACTGAATTGTATTTAGGACATTCCCTCGTTGTACAGGGTGGTACATTCTTGACGATATGTTTAATTTCTCCATTTTTGAGAAATATCATATCTAGGGGGATGTGAGTATCCTTCATCCACAAGCTAATTGGTTCGGATTTGTTCATAGCAAATAGCATCCCGTGGTTGTTGGGTATTGACTTGCGGAATTTGAGTCCTTTGGATAGTTCTTGGGCAACTCTAGCTACCTCTAGTTTGATTGTTTGGTTATTACTAGTAAAGGTCGCACCAATCGGTAGAGACTGGGGTTGATGAGTCTAAAAGTAGAGTGGTAGGGGTGAGAGGGCAGCAATGAAACCAGCAATTGGTCCAGCGACATTGAGAAATTTGAAGAATAAGCTTTTTTCTGAAGTTTGTGCGCTTTTTGTTTGAGCGTGCTTTTGAGTAGTTTGTCTTGTAACTTCCATAATTTTAGAGAAATAAAGTGGTAAAGTGGTTAGAAATGGCAAACATTATGAACTGTTGAAATGTTTTGGGTCTGTTTGCTTTAGCCCAAACATGATGAAACTTTGAACTGATTTATGAACAAGAACTCAGGAGTCAAAATCTGTCATGAATTCTGTACGAGTGGTATCGGTTGTTGGTTGAAAACTGGACTTCGTCCCGCTACGCTAACGTCCCGTCAGGGGCGAAACCAGTATTAAATACTCTTCCTTCCTAAAACTTTATCCCTTGATGAGTAGAGTATTCTGAATTCTGAATTCTGCATTCTGACTCCTTTTTTATTGATGTTTGCTAGCTAAAAATATCGATATTTCCAACAGCAAACTTGCTTTCATCTCGAGGGCTACTAGGTAAAGCTTGTTGATCTGCTTTATTACGCATTGACTCGACTCTATCTGCTTCGCGGATAGCAAGCGGATTAATCTGGCGGCGTTCTTCAAGCAGTGCTTCGATGGTTAGTTCAAGTGGGGGGAGTTTGCTTCGTGAGTAGGTATCTTCTGTTACTGTCTGACAGAATATGGTGCTAGCAGCACGTTCTACAATTGTCTGGATTTCAGCACCTACGCACCTATTGGTGGCTTTAAGAATTCTGCGCCACTGTTCTTCGTCCCAAGGATCGCCCCCATTGCGGAAGCGTTCGTCAAATCGAGCAGCATGCAGTTTGAAGATAGTATGTCTTTCCCCGTTGTTGGGTAAGTCTACCTTGAATAGGTAGTCAAACCGTCCGGCGCGGGTGAGTTCGGGTGGTAGCCACTCCATCCGGTTTACTGAAGCAATAACTAATACATCAGACTGTCTTTCTTGCATCCAGGTCAAAAGCTTACCAGCTAATCGTTTAGCTATATCATCATCTCCGGCAAAAGCTTTATCAAAATCATCAAAATAAAGTATGATTTGTGACAATTTATCAGCGAGTCTTAGCAGACGTTTGTGGGCGCGAGTGAGAATTTATTCGGGAATGTCTTGAAGCATTATTTTGGTGAAGGGGTTGTTTTACCCCAACAGAAGATGTTACCGCCAGGGCACGATTTACATTACACGGCTGATTTTCTGATTGTGGAACCCACCACTGGGCTACACCTAGATGTTGAAGTGGATGAGCCGATATCGTTTGCGACGGGAAAACCTACTCACTGTATTGGGGAGGATGACTACAGGAACAAGTGCTTTGTCGAAGCTAACTGGGTGGTAGTGCGGTTCGCAGAGGAACAGATTTCCAGCCAGCCGGAGCGTTGTGCGCTTGTCATCGCTATTGCGATCGCAAAACTGACGGGTAATACTACTTATGAAGAGAAGTTGCGCCATGCGGGTAGGGTAGACGCTATTAAGCAGTGGACACCTCGTCAGGCTACGAAGTTGAAGAAAAGTAATTACCGCCAGGGGTATTTGGCATATAGGAACTAGTGCAATTCGTCAACGGGAGCTGTAGGGCAAAGCCCTTCGATGGATGTAGGGTAGCAAGGAAAGCTTGTACAGTAAGCTTTTTAACCTTTTTCAACTGGATAGCAATCGCCACCCTGCAATAGTAAAGTTTTTCAGGTATTTAGCAAAAGAGTTCTAGGAAGGGTGAACCCATGACAAAACTGGACAACCTTTTACAAATATTACTAGTTAGAGTTGATGTTATTGACGCAGTGAGGCGGTTATTGACAAATAACCGTAAATTCTACACGACTCAAACCGCCTCACTGCGAAGGTTGTCCAGTTTTGTCTAGGAAAAATGTAGCGGCTACTACTGGTGATATTTTCGAGAAAAAATTAGGGAATTTATCAAGATGAGCAAGTGCGTTACAGATTCTACGCATACGAATCAAATTGACCAACTTATCGAGTCTTTCGGCACAACGCTAGAGAAACTTACCCTAGCTGATAAGTTGGCATTGCGGGTGACATTAACATATTGGTTATTCCACCGCGAAGTTGCTGATTTAGGTGAGTATACTTTAAATCATGCCTTAGAGGATATGATGCAGGGATATTCAGAAGACTGCCAAATTAATTTGAAAAAAGCGATTGCGATTTTACAAGGTATTGGCAAGGATGAAGCAGAAGAGTTAATTCAATCACTTACGGCTCAACTACGCTCTTTGTAAAAAATATTGAACTAACGGCTTTGGCGCTAAGTAGGAAAGCACAAAAAAACATAACTATAGCAGTCCTAAATGATTTGTAAATATTGAGTTAAGACTGTTGACTGTCAACTGTTAACAGTCAACAGCCCAAACGAACTGTTCACCTATCAAATAGGATTGCTATATGTTCAGAAAGATTAAGGCATTGAAATCCTCTTCCGTTGAGCTCCCACTGCCTTGTCTCAACGACAAATATTTGTGCTGACCTATTTATCATATACGCGGTGTCCGAGTCTCATCGCATTATTTAGACAGTTGGCTGTTCCCCCTGGTTGCCCGTCCCAAATGGCGATTACCGCATCGTGTTCTGGTTTTCCCTTCAGTTGAGATAGCATCCATTTATTGCGGTTGTCCAGGCACTTGAAAGAACCAGCTTCCTGATAAGGGAGGTTTGACACGTATTTGATACATTTTGCCTGGGAGAGGAGTTGGTGATATTTGAGCTGGTCACCCTCTTTCCATTTGGCATCCTGGTTTGTACATGGCACGGCGGCGGTAAGAATCACCTCAATATTCGGATTATTTTTCTGCTCCAAGACGATTTCGGCGACGGCAGTGTCTACCCCTAACGCCATACCAGAATAAAATTCTACCCTTTGGTACTTCCATTCCACCGCGCGCTCGCAAATTCTATTAACTAGAAGTGCAATTGATGAGCATGTTTTGTTCCAAATATCTGGGTGTTTAAACTTTTGTCTACGATTGCCAATGAATACAACTCTAAGAGTGGGTTTATCTTCTATTAGGTGGTCTACAAACTCTTGAGGAAGCCAGATGTTGGGAGGAAGGTAAATGTCTGCAAACAGTCCACCTATCTTTGTGGCTGAGTAACCAGCCAGGCTACAGCCAATTGCAGAGAAGAGGAATTCCAGTTCTGGGTGCGCTGCTGCATAGTTGATTACTTCTGAAATTTGATATTTAATTTGGGGAAGGGGGATTGAGCATTTACCCTTGGACAGGTCTTTGGTGATAATTCCCCAGGAGCGACCTTGAAGCCCTTGGGGGTTGCCGTACTGGGCGTCGCAGTGCTGACGGGCAAATAAGGCACCACCTGCCCCGTGCTTTCCTTCAGTGTTGGAGCCAAAGACGAAAATTTGATTTTCTCCTAGTTTGGTAATCCGATTGGGAATAATTTTGTAAGGGTGATTATTTGGCATTTGGTTGCTTTACCTAAAAGAAAAGATTGGGGTATTTGCGGTTAATTTTTTCTACTTCTGCTTAAGCAGCAGTTAGCGACGAGAGTTGTCACAACCGCTTTTTAATATGGCTGCTTGTCTAGAATTTTGGGTTTTGAAAACTAATGGTAATGCTTCTTTATCTAAATTTTCTGTTTGCTAAAAAATCGGTATTTACTCATTTTTTTCTATAACTGGTAGCAGTTGATGGCTGAATGATTGAATGTAGTTTGGTGCGGTGTTACCTGGCATATAGTTGACGAATGCAGCTTGTATCTCTAACATGAATACCAGAATAAACAAGCTGCTAAATCCGTAAATAAGGATGTAAAGTAAGTTGTCGATAAAATGAACTAAAGTTTCCATTTGCAGTTGCCTTTTAATACTGAATTGTTGTTGCCTTGATGAAGTGAGTTACGTTACGCAATTTCTTCTAGTATCATGAGAGCGAAGCTGCTGTGGTGTTTTATATTGTCGGATATTTTTATCCTTTCCCCTTATAGGTACAAGATAATCTTAAGAGTTAATAAAAAACATGGTTGAGATTTTACTCAACCACGATGGTAATCTTTCAGGTATTTTGTCTTATCCAACTTCGCTTATGCCATCATTTCTGGTTTTTATTGTTGCGACTTTTTCCACTTGATTGCACTTTAAACCGTACCTGCTTTCCGATAGTTACCTCAGCAACATGGCTGATATCTTGACCAGATTTGTAAGCTTCGAGAATTGCCTTATTGTTAGCTTGGTACTTGATAGTTCTAAACTCATCCGGAAAATCTTCATCATCTACTTCTAATAGCAAGTTAGCCACTTTAGGTGGGTTATCTCTAATCTCAATCACCCTTTCCTTACCGATATTTTTGTCATTGATTAATCCAATCTCGTATAAATGGATGAGGGTGCGCTTGATTTGTTCAAGTTGAGTTTTTCGGCGTGAAATTACTTGGTTGTGGAGTTCGGCTACTCGCGCTTTTCTTTCCTCCCAGGTTTCGAGGTCAAGGTTTAGCTGATCAACTACCCAGGCGATCGCATCGATTTTGGTTTCGATACCATCTTGAACACCCATAAGTTCTTGTACGAGTTGTTCTACTTTACCTTCTTCGCCTAACTCGCTTGCTTCTTCTATCTGTGACCAGAGTTTAGCAGCATCTAAGCTTAATTCCTTGAGCGTAAGTTGGTTGATTTCGCGCATCTGTGCTTGAGTCATGAAAAGTTCCTAATTAATATGAAAAGCCAGTAGTGGTTACTTGTTACTGGCTGTTGACTATTAAGAGTTGATGGTTGAAGGGAGATTGAATTTAGTAACCGTATAAGTGATAGTAGTCTGACTTTTCCTGCGCCAATTCTGCTTCGTAGTCGTAGTAATCCACTTCGCTTAGGATTGTTCTGATTTGTTGAACTTCTGGTGCAGATTTTGCTGGTTTTTGATTGGTTTTTGAGTTATAATTAGTAACAGTTTTCATCTTTATACAACTTCAATTCATGAGCGTGAAGTTGTTGCGTCAGCATTTGTTGTGATGTAGATTTTAAAAGGGAAGATTATCTTCTTCTCTTATCAGAATTACTTACTATTTATTTGTCTCAAATTACTGGTTTTGTTACCATAAAGACAGTTGTCCTGGTGATATATTTCCCCTCCGCCGCGTATGGAAAAGCATATGACAACCTTGGCATAAAGCCGCGAGATTTTCGTTTCGATTGTCCTCGGGCGTGTAATTCCAGTGGTGGACAACTAATGTTTTGATGCTACGTTCCCTACGAGATAATCCTTCTTTTTTATCAGTTGGTCTCAGACATTGCATCCCACAGCGCGTACATCGCCAGTCGGATTTTGATTTAATGTCTAACGCGATAGAATTCCAATTCGAGGGATAGCGACTGCGTTTGTTTGCGCCCATAAATGCAATTAAGAGTCGTGCGATATCCGTTACAACTGTGATTATAAGCTGTTCCACACATCGCGCGTCCCGTTGGGTTGCGTCCTCGACGTTCAAGCAAGTCTGATTGATGAGACAATCATTGATATCAATATGGTTGTACATAAGTCTGGCAAGAATCACAAGACTATGATTAATGCTTTATTCCAGTTACTGGCGGGCAAAATTAGCCTGACTTATTGTTTCTATTCATCAGTCAAGGACAGTAGACCGAAAACTTTTGTACGTTGACGAAAGAATAAGGGTTTCAGGCGATCGCTTACCTGCTCTGAATCTCCCGTAGTGCGATCGCGAAGCGCAAGCTGTACCCAGCTTATCGCCCGCCGCGTAGGTTGGGTTGACGACAGTAAACCCAACACACTCCCCTGTTACATTCAATCCCCTGTAGCCCATTCGATTGTGCGTCAAATAATTGTGGGGTAAATCGCATGCCTCATGCCAACTCCAACAGCGATCGGCTAAACCTGCCCGCTGCGCTGCGGTGGTCTTGAAGCGGCTGTGCTGCCAAATCCAATTGAAATAGCTCACTACAGGTATGTACTTGCATTCCGGGGCACTGATCCAATGGCAGTGGTAAACTCTAAACTGCGAGTACATGGAATTGAGGGCTTGCAGGTCGTCGATGCCTCCATCATGCCAACGCTGACGACAGGCAATACAAACGCACCGATCATCATGATTGGTGAAAAAGCAGTCGATTTAATTAAAGCCAGTCGTACTCAACAAACTGTAATCACCAGCTATCAACAGAGGTAACAATGGAAACAGCAGATGTAATTGTGATTGGAAGTGGTCAAGGCGGAGTTCCACTCGCGGCTGACTTTGCCAAAGCAGGTCAGAACGTCGTTCTATTTGAGCGCGATGCGTTGGGCGGCAGTTGCATCAACTATGGCTGTACGCCTTCTAAAGCCTTTCTAGCGGCTGCCCATGCCGCAGGTCGTGCTCGACAAGCCACAAAGCTAGGTATACACGCGCAAGTTGAAGTTGATTTTTCTACAGTGATGGAGCGTGTGCGTAGCATTCGCAGCCAGTTTAACCAGGGTACCAAGCGGCGATTAGAGAGTGCAGGGGTTAGAGTTGTCTACGCTGAAGCTGCTTTCACCGGAGAGCGAACTGTAAGCGGAGGTGGTGTGACGGTGCAGGCTCCGATCATTGTTATCAATACAGGGACATCCTCCACCATTCCTGACATTCCTGGTTTAGCAGGAACGCCTTATCTCACCAACCGAAATTTCTTTGATTTGCAGCAGATTCCGCCCCGGTTGCTCGTGGTCGGCGGTGGCTATATTGCCCTAGAGTTAGGGCAAGGAATGGCGCGTTTAGGAAGCCAAACCGAATTGATTGTGCGGGGCGATCGCCTGCTGGCTCAAGAAGAATCCGATGTCAGTGCTGTGCTTTTGGATGCATTTAAGCAAGATGGAATTGGACTGCATTTCAATGTGACGGTTCAGCAGGTTGCTTACACGAACGGTGTGTTTACCCTAACGCTGAGTAATGGCGAAGTACTTGATGGAGAAGCATTGCTGATTGCAACTGGGCGCAAACCGAATACTGAGGCATTAAATACTGCGGTGACAGGCGTTGAATTAGATGCACAAGGGTTTATTAAAATCGATGATCAGTTTCAGACGACTCATTCTGGGATTTATGCCATCGGAGACGCTGCCAAGCAGCCTGCTTTTACCCATGTTTCTTGGGAAGACTATCGTCGCTTGAAAGCCATTCTGTGTGGCGAACACCGGACACGCAACGATCGGGTGTTAGGCTATGCTGTCTACACAGAGCCGCAAGTGGGCCGGGTAGGGATGACGCTAGAGCAGGCTCACAAACAGGGCATTGCTGCCCGTGAAGTCACCCTGCCTATGGCTCACATCGCCCGTAGCATTGAGTGGGGGCACGATCTGGGTTTCTACCGCATGGTCATCGACACCCACACGAATTTGATTTTAGGAGCAACGCTAGTTGGGTACGAAACGGCTGAACTCGTGCATGTCTTTTTGTCACTTATGGAAGCTAAAGCAACGTGGCAGGTACTCGAACAATCGGTTCACATTCACCCAACCTACGGTGAGGCATTGCCCAGTCTCGCAAGGCTACTCGTTGGAGATGATATGCCAACCTGTCCCAATATGTAAGAAAAGAGCAACCAATAACTACTAACTTGAACGTGAGTTCGACGAACAAAAAAGCTTAGAAAGGTTGCTATGTGGGAATTACAAAAATAGGATGAGGAAATAAATAACTCAAGTTTATTGACAATAGAGTCAAGAGTAGCCGCTGAAGAGCGCGTTCGCCCCTTTTATGAATTTGATTGAATTTGACACGATATCATTGTTCTTATATTTACTATTTACGCAGAAACTTTTTCGGAAAAATTCACCTGAGACATAACTTGTGTGCGTATTGAATTAGCAGCCTTCTCTACAATTTCTTCTCTATCAGAATCAGTAAGAAGTACTGCAAGTAGTGATTTGAGGGCTTCGCGGTTAGATATAAACTCTTCACCATATAAATCATCTTGCAGCAAAGTAGCTGACAAATGAGGTATTAATTCAGGCGTAGGAGATAGCAACCGCTCTTTAATGCGTGCCCTTGCAGTTTCTGTCGCTGAAAAAGTACCTATACCCAGATCCCATGTTTCAATTATTAGCCTGACTTCGAGGTTGAGAGATACACGTAGCGTTGATAAACGACCAAATAAAGTTTTGTTGAGCATTAAAGGTGCGAATGCGCTACCCCAATCCAAACCAGCGCCGATAGTGCAATTTGCTTCATCTTCGATGCAAACAGCATCTTCCAGCCATCCTTCACCAAAAAGTAAATCTATAGCCTCTTGGGTTGTTATTGACTCGTTTGCCTCAGAATTATCATTTTGCTGTTGGTGATTCATAAATTTTTACCTTATCAGCCCTTATCTTCGTCTCAATGCACCATATTCAAAATAGACCAAATTATCATAGTCTTCTTCAGGTCCGCAGTTAAACATGTTTTGTTTTTCGTAAAATCCTTCAGACCTTGGTAAGGAATGCAACCCAACTCTACCTTCATACCCTAACTCAACACTTCTAAGGAATTGCGAAATTTAATAGTGCTTGACCAACACCTTTGAATTGAGGCGGACGTTGAATTTCGATTCGGTTAGTCGGGGCAGTGGCAATGCCATCAACATAAACTAGCCTCTTACCAATATTCAACCGAGAACCGTGCATTTGTGTTTCTATTATCATTAATCCTTGAGTTTTGTTTTCGCACTCAACTGCATAACCTTCAAGGTTTTCTTGATTTGCAATATATCTTAATTTGAATATCCAGTCCCAGTATTTATCTTCTTGGCTAAACCGCCTTAATTTTTCTACCCAATTATTGACATAATCATCAACATGCCTTTGTCCTAAATCTACTAAATAGGCTTCAATAGGTGTGTTATCAACGCCCCTTTGTAATCCAATTTTTAGTTGCACATAAAACTCCTAATTCCTAATATTAATTATTTATTAAAATACCCATTTAATAAATTTAATTTAATGATTTTATTAGGATACTTATACCATAATATATTATATTGATTCATCCTTTTTACGCAGAGTTTCATAGCATTCAGGGAGAGTATTTTCTGGTTTTTCCATAGCAGTATACATTTCACTCTTCCGGTTAACATAAACCATGACTATATCCGTTTCAAGTTCATAGACTTCCACCATATTGTCTATTGCTTTTACATCTTCAGTATCTAAATCATATTGGTATATTCTTCTCAAGATAAATTGGCGGGGAATGTAATCAATTCTAGGTGATGAATTATCCAAAACAACAACCAAAACAATACCTGGGCGTTCTCAAGCAGGCACTCCCATCACAAATTGTGTTGTTTTGTAACAATTTTTCAAAATATGGACACAACTTAGCTGAAGTAAATGACAGCGTGACACCAAACATTTTACAATCAGCTTGCCGATATCAAAATTGATATCAAATGCCTGACCAAAAGTCCCCGCCAAGCGAAATGATTCGTGTGCCCGTTCCACTCATTGGGGTGGTTCGGCGACTATCCAAGCTACACAGGCAAGGGCATACAATTGCCTTGCTGCAAGCCTTAGAGGAATTACTAGGAGAATTTGATAGCAAAAATGATATCGATATAACAGCAGGCAGTAAATCAGTTAAACAGCTAGAGGAGAAGCTCTTGAAACTGGAATCCCATATTGCGGCTCAAGGCTCCTCGGTGGATACAAAACTAGAAGGGATCACCAAAAAGCTAGAGCTAATTGAGCGAGCGATATCTACGATCAGCTCCGCTAACGCCTCTGGGAGATTGGGCAACAACAAAGGGCGAAGACAAACAGCGTACCCGTACCAACAAACACAAGTTGAACTACAGCCTAGGACAAACGAAAGTCTTGCACCAAGACTTGGCATCACCCCCCAAGGCCTCATCGCTGAAAGAGAAAACAAGAGTGCCAAAGAATTTTTAAGTTGGTCTCGCAACCGTGACCCAATGAGTGTTGCTTGGGAATGGAAGGCTTCGGACGAACTATACCACCCCCAACGCTAGAGGCTCTCTCTCCCAATACTTGTCGGTCATGATTGATAGAATAAATTAGGATAAATTTTGAATATCAGCGCACAGTCGAAGACTATTTCCATCTTCTCAATAAAGCTGGATTTATTATTGAGGATCTGCGTGAAGCGCGTCCGCAACGCGAATACTTTCACGACGTGCAAACCTACGAACGGCGAAAGCGTATTCCACTGTTTTTGATTCTCGCAGCACGGAAGCTCACATAGCGCAAGGGTATGCCTGTACCTAGCCGAGCAGTTCAATAGACATCTCCGGAAAATAAATAATTCCTGGTAAAATCATATACAAATGTATTTTTACCAAACTATTGTGGGTTCTCTATTTGAGCATATTCAACATCATCCTCTAGATGCACAGCGTTTAATTGGTCTCAAGTATGAGCAATTAGAGCAACTTTTAGAACAAGCGAGAGAGGTGCATAACCAAAAACAAGTATCATCTGAGTCTAAAAAGGTAAGAATTATTGCGGGTGGAGGAGGTCGCAGACCTAAACTGTCGTTGGAAGAGCAAATAATTTTAACTTTGACATATCTCAGACATTTAACAACATTTCAATTGCTGGGCATCCAATTTGGGGTAAGTGAGACAACTGCAAACGATACATTCAATTATTGGTTTCCAATTCTAGGAGAATTATTACCACCAAGCCTACTTGAGCAGGTAAAAAAAAACTCAAGTGACTACCAAGTTGTTCAAGAAATTTTAACCGAGTTTGAGCTAATAGTAGATAGCTATGAACAGCCAAGAGAGCGGCCTGGGGAATATGAAGAGCAAAAAGAATATTACTCTGGCAAAAAGAAAAACCATACTATGAAAAATCAAATTATCGTTTTACCTGAGGGGAAAGATATTATTGATGTAGTAGCAGGAAAACCAGGAACAAAAAGTGACATCAATTTATTTCGGGAACATCAAAAAGGATTTGACCCCAATCAGAGGTTTCATGGTGACAAAGCATACGCAGGAGAAGAATCAATCAAGACCCCAACGAAAAAGCCAAAAAAACAAGAATTAACTCCGGAACAAAAAGAACGAAATAAAGAATTGGCCAAGGAACGAATATTTGTTGAACATTTAATTCGTGTCGTGAAAATATTCCGAGTAGCCCAAGAACGGTTTCGGTTAAATCCTAATAAATATGAACAAATAATTATGACTATTTGTGGACTTGTAAGACTCCGACTTGGAACCTTAGTTTTCTCATCATAAAAGAGCGGAATAATTCTCAAGTACAATTCCTGTACATAGCCACTTATTTTTGCCCTCTTCTTAATAAGAAACATCTCAAACCCTTATTGTTACGTGTTGTCTAGCTCACTTTTGGAATTGGCGATTGCGCGAAGCGCAGTGCCCCTTGGGCAATCGCACGCTAAAAGTCACTTCGGCAAACAATTTGAGTATTTTCGGAGATGTCTAATGAAATCACGTCCAAGCCTAGGCTCGTAAACACTTAGAGGCATCTATTCAAGACGTTGTAGCTTTTCATGTCTGAGCAATTGAATCAGTTTTCTCATTTACCCCTACGTTTAAAATACTCAAAGCTTCGCTTGAGCCGTCTTTTTACTAGCCAAATATTGCTCAATAGCCTCTCGGATTAAATCTGGCACAGTGCAATTTTCTTGAGCAGCCAAATTTTTTAGTTGATGCTTCATTTCTGGATACATCAATACTTTCACCTGTTCTGATAGCGGCTCTTCCCTACCATAGCTAAAGCGATACTTGGTTCCAAAATCAGGATTGCCCCCAGGTCTCGCCATTCATCTAACACCTCAAACAACATTCTGATTATAGTTCTAAAAAGCATGGACATTAATGTCATGCTAGTTGTTTCTTAATTGAGCCTCTCCCCGAAAATCGTGATCTTGAGATTCGGACTTAGCTTTTCGCCCTTATTAGCTATCTTCTTTGCTTTTGTGCAATTATCGCCAGTTTTGGAAACTAAATGAAGTTTGATGATACCACTATCTCTTCGTTCATTTTACTGTATAATTCAAAACTAATAGCAAAGTACCTCACTATTTTTGAATAAGTTTATTACAAAGAAAATGGGAAAAGCAGATGGATAAGCCCCTTGACAGTCTTGCCACAACCAGCGATCCTGTAGCTCCCATGGTCACTGCAAATGTCATAGTTGAAATTTTTCCTAGCGACGAGCTCACTGATGGGGAATTGCGCCTGCGCCTAGAGCTAGAACGTCAGGTAGAAAGTGCATTTTACGAAGCTGGTAAGGCTTTACGGGAACTGCGGGATAAGCGGCTCTATCGCTCTACTCACAAGACATTTGAGGAATATTGTAAAGATAGGTTTGGATTTGAGCGCCGTCATCCATATCGACTGATTGATGGTGCTGATATTGTTGATAATCTTATCCAAATGTGTCCCAATGGGACACAAATTCTTCCTACCAGTGAACGCCAAGTCAGACCACTAACCAAACTGGAAAGAGAAGAACAGCGTCAAGCATGGCAGATGGCTGTGGAGCAAGCAGGTGGTAAAGTACCAACAGGTAACATTGTTAAAGATATTGTGCAACGTATTAGAGAAAGAACGAAAGTGCCAAATCCTTACCACGTGGGGGAAGTTTGTCAAATTCTTCCCAAAGATAATCCTGAACTTAAAGGGAAAAGCGGTTGTTGGTGCATTGTGACTTATGTGGCCGATTATAGTTGTACAGTAACGACCTGGGATTGCGAGTATGTTGTGAAATTAGAACACTTAAAGTCATTTGGATTACCTGGAAGAAGAATGCACTTTTATGCAACAGTTATGTTTGCGCCTTAAGAAACTTCACCAAGTAGGCAATCTAGATACTGCTGCTTATTGGATACTACATGGAATGGGAAAGCTGTTAGCACCTTATCTGACACCATTACAAGAAAAGTTGTTGAATGTTTTGGAGATTGAGTACGGGACCAAGTGATAAAAACCCATATCCTGGGTGAAGCTTTTTACAACTACTTGGCGTATTGCTTGGTGTAGATATTTGGCACAGTAGTTAACATGAGCAATTATGGGTGCCGCTATAGTAAAAGCCAAGGCTAAGCAACTATCTCAGTTAGCCCCTAACCCTACTGTTATAGTTTCTGGAACACTTCCATGTGGGGAGATGTTTTTGAGGATGTTTGCACTTGGAACGATAGCTGTCATGATGCTACTTTCGAGATTTCCCGGACACGTTCTGACAAACCAGAAGTAATTTGGGCAACCTCGGTTCGGGAATCTGTGTCAACCCAGATTTTTTCCCAATTAAACAGCCACCGGGTAAGAACACGTCCTAAATCCACTAGTTCGGCACAAGAGTCAACATCAATATCCACAAATTCCGGTACAATCCACTCGATATAATATCGACTCTCGCGCATTAGGCTAACAACTGTATCTGAGTCTGTGCCAGTTAAGATTAGCGATTGAATTTGGTCTAGGTGCGCTGCTAAGTCGTTTAACCGAGTCGGAATATCCTTCAGTTGAAAGCGTTTTTGATTTAGCGTTACTGTGTTCATGTTTCTCCCCCCAAAAACTCGATGATAATTTGGGCAACCCGTTCTCTTATGGTAGCGTCGAGTATTTCCATTGACCTGTTTTGGCGCGGACGAAGGTTGACCATAGAGTCAAAGGTCATTTTAGTAGTCGAGGGCATATACGCCGCAGCCCAGATATCTTGCTGTCTACTCCCGCAATCGAGTAAAACTTGCAAAGCAGTCATAATGCATTTCGCCACCACCAGCCAGGACACGACGCTCAATGTCAACCACCACTTTTATGTAAAATTTATGCTCACTCAGCATTTGCTCTATTTGTTCTGGAGTGGCTCGCTGTCCGATGATAACAATCAAATAAAATTCTCCTCGTCGCTCTAATGGTTTATCTGCACTGCGTTAGCCAATGCAAGTGGTAAGTTGTATTATCCAATTTCAGCTAAAGCATACAGGTGACGCAAGGTTGAATTAATAAAAAATAAAAGGCTAAAATTACCTTTTTTTACGCAATGCATGAGAAGTCCCGATACGCCCGACGTGGTGGATGTACTTTGCAGTTGTCGCAGGCGATGCATGGCCCAAATCTGCTTGCAAGTCAAAATCAGAAGCTCCATTTTTCTTAGCAAGCGTCGCATGGGTATGGCGTAGAAAGTGGGCAGAGAACTTAATTCCAGCAAAATCAGAAATTTCCTCCATCATCCGCCGCAACCCTCGGTCGCTTAGAGGTTTACCCCTATCTCGCCGACTAGGACTGGGGAACACCGGCTCATCATTCCTTGCATCCCCACGATACTCCAATATTACAGCACTCGTTTCGGGGTCTAAGGTAATAGTACGGACTTTGTTCCTTTTTCCCGTCACAGTTAATAGTAGACAGTCCCCATCTTCCCTAAATTGTCGCCAAAATAAACCAGGCGTAACTATCTTCCTACCATCATCAGAAGTTTGACGTGCAATTTCCCCCGCCCTAACTCCACTGTAAAAGACCAGAGTAAACAGCAGCCAATGCATCTTATTCGTTTTATGTTCTTTATCAACTGCAATTGCAGCTTTTTCCAACTTGGCAATTTCGCGTTCCGATAAGATGCGCTCTGCGAGCTTATCATCCCACTGTATACTTAAGTCCTTACCCAAGTCTACGGCAAAATAACCAATAGAAGCTCTAGTCCCCCACTCCCACAAACTTTTTATCGCCGCAGTGTACTTGGCAATCGCATTTTTACTAAGTCCATAGCTATCCTTCTTCCCCCGCACAGGTTTTGAATCCTGTAACCAAGCAATATATGTATGAAGGTGAAACAACGTACAATAGCGCAAATCGGATATCCCAAACCGCGACTGCATAAAGTCAACAAGTTCATAACCGATTTGACGATACGCGCGTTGCGTTTGTTCACTTTTAATAGTAACAGAGCGCACCCACAACTCAATTAACTGCTCGGTCGTACTTATCCGCTGACGGTTAGGAAAGTAATAATCTGCAAGAGCAATGCGGGCATCATCTAGTGGCGAAGTCACGAGTTCCACTTCAAGTGGTTTCGCGTAGAAAAGGGGTAAATTTTCGTCAGACACTGGGCGCACTCCTTACGGATAATAACGATGCCGAGAACTATAATTAGAAACGCACTGGTGGAAGAGAGTCCGGATGGTGTAAGCGCAACTGCTGCCGAAATTGAAGCTTTGAAAGCTCAAATCGCCGCCCTGGAAGAGAAAGTGAATATTCCTTCTGCGACCAAAACGGAAGTACATACCCTCCAGGAGCGGTTAAATCAATTGCGGGTGGGGATTTCAAATGAAATTAAGAAGGATAGGGAGCAACTTGCTTCTTTAACGCTGGCGATCTCCCGACTTGAAAGCCAAATTGAACAGCTAATACCTTCCTTAAATCTTCAAGTGGATGGCGAAGGTAATGCCGACAGTGATAGCGACTGGCTTTTTGGGGAAGACTCAGGCAGTTTGGGAGGAGAAGATGTTGAGGGTTTCTGAAACTGGCTTCGGCAATTGCACGAACACTACTTCCGAAAACATTCAAAAGTTTTAATCACAAACAAGGTAACAAACGCAAATACTATTCCAAATCCCAAACTAATAGTTGCAGACACCACAGGAGAAAGCCAAGGTTCTGGAACCCCTAACTGCGATATTACTAAACCTACAGGATACTTAGCCGCTTCCTTGGGATTTGCTGCACCAGGAAATTGCCCAGCAATGGAAGCAACAAAAGAACTAACAGCCAAACCTACACCAAAAATTGCAATGGTACTTTGGAAAGTGCGATCGCGTTCCGAGCTTTCTATCTCAGTTACCCCACGAATTGCATTAATCAAGTCAGTTAATAATATCACACCAACATTCAAGCTTTCATAGTCATTTTTAACTTGTTCTAAATATTTGAGTCTTATTTCTTCAATAAATTTCTGGAGAAATTCCAAATTCCGAGGGGTTTGTAAATTAGTAATTTTTTGTTTGATGGTTTCTAGTTGTTTTTCAATTAGTGGCTGTAGTAAGTCAAAATCAATAGAATCTTGCTGTGTATTTAACTTTTGCTGAATTATAGCTAGCCGTCTTTCATAATTGAGGAGATTAATTTCAATGGTACGTTTTTGAGTAGCAAGGTAGTTTAGGTTAACAGAATAACGCCAAAGTGTTTCCTGAGCATTAACTAAAGTTTGACGCAGTTTGTTTAAATCTAACTTACCAGACTTGGCTTTGTTAAAGTCCTTTTGGTATTGCTGGATAGCAACAAAATCATCGCGTAATTTATTTTTCAAATACTGACTTTGAGCATAAGCCCAGAGAATTTTACTGCGATAAGCAAACAAACGCAGCCAGTCAAAGTTAAATTCAGAAGCTTTCCTGGCAGTTTTGGCATCTGGATAAATAGCAATAATAACATAGTGATTATCCTGAATATCTTGAATATTGAAAGTATTTTGTAACTCAGATGGTATATGCAAGCGGTAATTGTAAAACTCAAATAACATTCCCCCAAGGAATGGACTTTTACCAGTAAATTCCAAATTCACATTTAAACTACGTGCGCTTACTTTACTGCATTCTTGAGCGATAATTTCTGCTTTATCTGGAGTAAAATTCGAGAGTTGTCCCGATAGCATCCATACCTGTCCAATGGTGCTGTGGGTATTGGCTAATCTGTTTTCTATTTCCGCTTTTAGATTACCAAAACAACTAATAGGCAAAGCCTCATTTTTACCCTGCTGCACATTTCCCAAGGAATGCTCAACAGAACAGTCTAACAGTAATCCGTAACTATCCCCCAAGCGCACTGGGTAATACCAACCCTTCAAACTATGCTGTTTTGTACTGCTGTCAAAGGTTTCTCTACCTCGGTTCCCCAAAAGTTCAACATATTCAGCTTCTATAGCATCTCGTTGTTTGAGTAAAGGGTGAAGTCGTTCGGGAAATCTGCGTAAAAAATATTCCTGATTAGCAGTTATGTCTGCGTTGTTGTCTCCCAACCCATCCCGCAGGTCATAGATAAATAAATCCAAGGTAGGATAAATAAGTTCACTCATAAAGTTGATGCTATCAGGAGTTTTGTTGTTTCGGGAGCCAGTTTTGCAGACGCTTGAGAAAACTTAGCTTTTTCGCTGCTTTGTCTGGGTCTTTCCTGGTTAATACATTAATTGTTACATTCAAAATCTCATCACTTTCGCGATCTGGTTCTCCTTCAAAGTAGCCGAAAGTCGTAGGCTGGTTATTATCACTGATTAATTCTGTTTCTAATTCCTTCTGGGTAGGCATTTGCGCTGAAGGAATATTACCGCTAACTGACTGTAATTGAGTTAAGGCTGTTTGATAATTTTGATACAGAGCCGGGTTTGCCTCAATGGTTGCAATTAATCCTTCTTTAATAAAATCCCAGTCATCGGGGTCAAGGTATAGTTGGGAAGCAGTGGTTTCCAAAGCTTCTTTTTCATCTGGAGTAAGAGGGGTTGGTAATTGTTCTAAGGCGATGAGCAGAGCTAGTAAAGTGATTTTAGGTGGTTCAGCCATAGAATTAACCAAATAAGCTATAGTCTTAAATAATACTAGCGCTAAACAAAAATCATGCTGCGACAGGCTCTAGTCGTTGGTATAAATAATTATCCTGGGTTGCAAAATCTGAAGACTCCTGCTGGCGATGCCGAGCTAATTGCAAGTTTACTCCAAAAACATGGTGGTTTTCAGGTTGTAAAACGACTACCTGTAAAAGATAATCAAGGATTGCTGAGTGTTGATGAAAACCCATCTCCACAGCAGTTAGTTACTGCGACAACACTCCAAGAAGCGATCGCAGAACTTTTTAATCCCCAAGGCAATGATGTACCAGATACCGCTTTACTTTACTTTGCTGGTCACGGACTGCGAAATGATAAAGGTATAATAGAAAGTTTTTTAGCAACTAGTAATGCCAACCCACGGAAAGATGTTTGGGGTGTGTCGTTAAATTGGTTACAGCGAATTTTAAAATCAAGTCCGGTAAAGGAACAAATTATTTGGCTTGACTGCTGCTATGGTGGCGAGTTACTCAACGGGCAATTTCTTAATTTTGATGAAGCAAACCCTGGTGAACGGGGAAAAGGACGCGATCGCTGTTTTATTGCAGCTTGTGGTGATGCATCTGTTGCTTATGGAAATGCAGAACACGGTATTTTGACTAGTCTTTTATTAAAAGGTTTAGACCCACAACGCTATGAAGTTAGTCGGTGGATTAATAACTACAGTTTGACTGATTTTATTATTCAACAACTAGAAAATGATGAGAAATTACGAACCTTTCCTCAGCGTCCGTCATACAACAATTCGGGGGGAGAGATAAAACTGATCCAAGGAGCTAAACAATGTAAGGTAGTAGTTTTCAATCATTTACAAAATAATATTTGCCCCTATAAAGGATTGGCTGCTTTTGAATTTAATGATGAAGACCCAAAATATTTTTATGGACGGACTGCACTGACTGATGAATTGCTAGAAAAATTAAGACGAGGTAACTTTCTAGCCGTGATGGGAGCATCAGGTTGTGGGAAATCTTCAGTAGTGAAAGCTGGGCTACTTTATCAATTAAAGTTAGGGCAAAGATTGTCTGGTAGCAATGAATGGAAAATTCTGCCTGTCATTCGACCTGGACATAATCCGTTGTACTCTTTAGCAGAGGCGTTTACTGGCAAAGATAGCAAAAAAATGCTTATTCAGTTTCTAGAAAAAGAGCTTAGAGATAATGGTGCTGACAGATTACAAGATTTTATTGCTGAAGACATTGAAAAGTATAGTCGGGTTGTATTAGTAGTTGACCAGTTTGAGGAAGTTTTTACCCTCTGCCAAGATATTAAGGAAAGACAGCAATTTTTTGACTGTTTGTTGAGTGCAGTGGAAAGCTCTAATAATCAGCTATGTTTGGTAATTACGATCAGAGCAGATTTTGTTGGTGAGTGTGCAGCATATCCCAAATTAGCCAAACAAATTCAGCAAGATTTGGTCACGGTAACTCCTATGACAACAGAGGAATTAACCGAAGCGATTAAAGAACCTGCATCACAAGTTGGCTTAGGCTTGGAAGAAACATTAGTAATCCAGATGATTGCTGATGTCCAAAAATCCCCTGGAAGTTTACCACTATTGCAGTTTACCCTAATGGAACTCTGGGAAAAGCGCAATATTAATACTACCGGAAATACAGAATCTAATTCTCAACTATTAACCTTGCACGCTTACCAAAAAATGGGTGGTGTAATGGGGGCACTAAATCGTCACGCCCAACAAATTTACAATTATACAGATTATAAGTCAGCATCCCCTTCACAAAAACGCCAACCTCAAGAGCAAGAATTGATTCGGCGAATTTTCTTAAAGTTGCTACGAACTGGTGAAGGAGTTAAAGATACTCGCCAACCACAACCAAAAACTAAATTAATGGCAATTGCGGGAGAGGATTTGCTACAACAGGAAGCATTAAGCCAACTAATAGAAGAATTAATAAAATGGCGATTGTTAGTAACATCAGAAGTAGAA
Organism: Mastigocladopsis repens PCC 10914; assembly: GCF_000315565.1. NCBI lineage: Bacteria > Bacillati > Cyanobacteriota > Cyanophyceae > Nostocales > Symphyonemataceae > Mastigocladopsis > Mastigocladopsis repens. The sequence continues at coordinate 212,581 of NZ_JH992900.1, forward strand.
ATTTCGTCCAGTGAATCTTCAGAACATATCCAAATAATTGACCTGAACCATGAAGCATTGATGTCAGGATGGGAAGAGTTTGCACAATGGCGAGAGAAATACAGACAAATACTTAGGTTACGCGATCGCGTAGATGATGCCTTGCGAGTATGGGATGCCAATGGCAATAAGGATGAAGATTTAATGATGGGGGGGCTGTTAGCGAAAGTTAGAGAAAATTGGTTAGATTTCCAGATGGAAATCGATGCGACAGCAAAGGAGTTTTATCAATATAGTGATGATTATGATCAAGAGCAGAGTTATGTACAAAAAAATTGGCGAGAGAATTTTTTAGAAAATCAATTAGCATATAATACTCCAGATTTTTTACCTCAAAACCTATCATCGCAATCTGAGCTTCAAAGAAGAGTTATTATTTCTTTTACCGGAACCAATCTATTAACTAATCAAATTGATATAAATTCAGACAATCGAGAATTAATAAATAAAATAATCAGAATTTCTAATTTTACTTTTGAAGAAGTGTACAAGTATTGTCCAGAGGCTTTAGATATTATCGATATACTTAAAGAACGGGCTGATAAAAAACTCAAGAATGGAGATATTCAGACTATTAGAAGAATTAGCAGCGAACTCAACTTTATTTATGCATTTTATGAGCAAAACCTAGAGCAAGGAAAAAATGATACACACTTTTTGATAACCGGAGATACTGCTTTAGGTCATACAACATCGGATATTATTCGCGAATTCCTACTAAAAAAAGGATTTAATATTGGAGTTTATAATCCATCTGGTTTTTCGATGATGAATTATGCTACTTTTGCTGGAGGAATAAATCAACTTTTTAAGTGGTTTGGTGAAACGATTCCAGGATTTAAAGAGAGAGGATATAAAGTATATTTTAACTTAGTTGGTGCTCCTAGAACATTACAAGCATATATGGATATTATTGGAATGTTATATGCTGACGAACTAATCTATATTTTTGAAGGAATGAAATCGAATCTGATTAACCTTCCTAAAATTCCAATACAGATTAATACATCCTTTATTCAACCTGTTGAATTTGCTTTAATGGAAGTAGGAAGTATACCTGTCTCAGAAGTAAATCATGTACCTGACATCTTTATAGATGTAATAGAGAATGAAGCGGTAATGTCAGAATTAGGAAAATTAATTTGGAAAGAGTGTAAAAATCTTTTCTTGTCTGGGGATTTATTACCATTTTCATTTTTAGCTTATAATTATTCTTTTAGAAAGGACTATAACGCAATAAGAAATCCGAAAGATAGAGTTAGATTAAATGAAACATTGGCTAAAGTAGCTTACTTACTTAAAAAATTCAATGGCGATACTAATGTATTGAGAAAAGATCCAGGTTTGCACTACCAAAAGTTACTCAATAAATCAGGTATTGATTATTTTCGTGTTAGCCAAGGTTTACGTATTAGTTGTAAGTTCATAAATGGAACTTTAGAATTACGAAGATATGGAAATCACGATATCTTGGAAGAGAGATAGTTAGTTAATACAATTGCTATGTCTAGAAATTTTTCAGAAAAACTATACCACCGTTTTGTAGTTATAATCTATATCTAAATAAAAACATTTAACTTCAAGCTGTTCACATGAGTCGAGATGCTTTGGTTGTAGGAATCAACAAATATCCTTTTCTCAAAGATTTAACGGGTAGTTATAAGCATCTTAAAACCCCTGCTTCCGACGCGGAAGCGATCGCGCAATTATTGGAGCAATACGGAGAATTTCAGGTACAAAGACTGCCTGCTGTTAATCAGGATGGTAAGCTGCGAGTTAATCCACAGCAGAGTGTCAAGTTAGAAGAATTGAAAAAGGCAATTACTAATTTATTTCATCCACAAAGTGGTCAAGTCCCAGAGACAGCAATACTATTTTTTGCAGGACATGGTTTACATAAAAGTGGGGATGGTAGTACAGAAGGTTATTTAGCAACAAGTGATGCCAGTCCCAGGAAAGAATTATGGGGTTTGTCCCTGAGGTGGTTGCGTCAAATGTTACATAATAGTCCAGTACGGCAGCAGATTATTTGGCTAGATTGCTGTTACAGTGGCGAGTTATTCAATTTTGCTGAGATAGATTTAGGAGAATTTGAGAAGGGAAGAGATAGATGTTTTATTGTCGCTTCTAGAGATTTCCAAGTTGCTTATGCACAAGCTCAAGGGGAGCATGGGGTTCTTAGTGGCGCTTTGTTGCAAGGACTTAATCCAACATTACAATCTGATAAATGGGTTACTAATTATACTTTAGTTGATTTTGTCAAAGAGGCTTTAAAGGAAGCACCACAGCACCCAATCTGCAAAAATTCTGGTGGTCAAATCATCCTCACGGGTACGCAGTCCGTTATTTCCAGCGTTTGCCCCTATAAAGGATTAGCTTACTTTGATTTTAATGAGGAAGATCCAAAGTATTTTTACGGTCGAGAATTACTAACAAAGCAACTTGTAGAGAAAGTCCGTCAAAGCAACTTTCTTGCTGTGTTAGGAGCATCAGGAATCGGTAAGTCTTCCGTTGTAAGAGCCGGACTACTGTATCAGCTGAAGTTAGGGGAGATTTTACCAGGAAGCGACAGATGGAAAATTTACGAACCATTTACCCCAGGTGAGCATCCTCTCGAAAGTTTAGAGCAGCTAATTGGTGTAAGACCTGACCAACTACAAGCTTTGATTCAGGCTGCTACTGATAGACAAGTGCTAGTAGTAGATCAATTTGAGGAAGTTTTTACTCAATGTCAGGATGATGCAGAACGACAAAACTTTTTTGAGTGTCTTCTAGGAGCAGTGGAAGGCTTAGGAAATAAACTTTGTTTGCTGCTGGTAATGCGCGCGGATTTCCAGGGTAAGTGTGCAGAGCAGGAATATAAGGGACTAATTAGCAAAATTGACCAAAATCTAATTAGAGTTATGCCCATGAACCAAGAAGAGTTGAAGGAGGTTATTATTAAACCTGCCGAACAAGTAGGTATAGAAGTTGAGCGTGAGTTAGTTACTAGGATAGTCGAAGATTTTGAAGGAGCATCCAGTAACTTACCTCTATTACAGTATGTTTTAAAAGAATTGTGGCAACAGAAAACCTTAAATAGATTAACTTTATCTGAGTATACCCGCCTTGGTGGGGTGAAAAAAACTTTGGAAAAACAAGCTAATAAAATTTATGAATCTTTACTACCAGACGAGCAATTAGTTGCTAAACGTATTTTTTTACAAATGATCAATATAGGAGAGGGGACAGATGATACTCGCAGGTCTGTCTCTAAAGGTAACTTAGTTATAAAACAGCAATCAGAATCTCTAGTTAATTTAGTAATTGAACGTTTTGCCAAAGTAGGTTTGTTAATAACTTATGAACAAGAAATTAATCACAAGCGTGTAGCATTGGTAGAGATTGCCCATGAAGCATTGATTCGACATTGGTCATTATTACGCCAATGGGTCAATAAAAATCGCGAAATGCTCATGAGAAAACAAGATATTGAAGATGCTGCCAAGCAATGGCAAGATCAAGACAAACCTCTAGATTCAGGATATCTACTACGAGGTCAAAGATTATTCGATGCAGTAGATTTACTCAATAGTGATAGGAATATAGATGTTTTTTCTCTATCATCTCTAAGTCAAGAGTTTATTGAAGTTAGCACAAAAGAATGGGAGCGAGAAAAAACCCAAGAAAAACTACAGAACGAAGCACCAAAACTAATTGATTTAGTCAAAGCTGAACCAGTAGAAGGCTTAGTCAAAATTATTCAATGCACTGGTCAAAGTTTAGATAAATTATCGTGTCAGGTTCTCAGCCCAGTTCAGGATAGTCTCAAAAGAGCAATAGAAATAGTTTTTGAAAAAAATATTTGTCAGGGTGACAAAACTGAGGTGAGAGCAGTTGCTATTGTTCCTGATACTAATTTAGTTATCAGTGGCGGTTTAGAAGGCAGCGTGCGGGTTTGGGACTTAAAAGGGAATTTATTTTGCAAGTCTTTGGAGCATGGATGTGCCGTAAATTCCGTTGCTATTAGCGCCGACGCAAAATATATTGTTGTCGGTTGCGTGGATGGGAAAGTGTGGGTGTGGCAAAATTGGATGCAAAATCCTCGTAGTCATACTTTCCAGAGTCATGAAGGTGAAGTCAGGTCTGTTAGTATTAGCCAAAATAGTCAATACATTGTTACTGGTGGTGATGACAAACTTGTCAAGTTGTGGGATTTAAATGGGAAGATTCAAAATATTTTCGAGGGGCATGAAGGTCGGGTAATGTCCGTTGCTATTAGCCAGGATCATCAATATATTATCAGTGGAGGTGGTGAGTTTGACCATACTGTACGGTTGTGGCATAGGCAAGACCCTAATAAATTCCATATCTTCGAGGGGCACAAAGAGAGAGTCAATGCTGTTGCTTTTAGCCCAAATGGTGAGTATGTTGTTACTGGCAGTAATGATAAAACTGCTCGGTTGTGGAATCTTCAAGGAGAGTCTTTAATTGTTTTTCCAGGACATAGATGGTATATCAATTCAGTAGCTTTTAGTCACGATGGCAAAAATATTGCTAGTGGAAGTGCTGAAGGTGTTTTACTCGTGTGGGATCTCAATGGTAAGGAAATATGTAAATTGTCGGATGGACTAGAGGGGAGCATAAAATCTATCGCTTTCAGTCCAGATAATCAGTTCCTTGTTAGTGGTAATTGGGATGGGAAACAAAGTAAAACATTAAGAATATGGGATCTAAATAAATATCCAATCAGCCAAACTTTTATTGGGCATGAAAACGAGATTTGCTCAGTCGCCTTTAGTCTAGATAGTCAGTACTTTGTTAGTGGTAGTTCAGATAAAACCATTCGAGTATGGAAGTGGAAAGAAAACCAGATTTATAATCTAGTGCTAAGCCATGAACAAAGAGTGAATGCAATTGCATTGAGTTGCATTGGTCAAGATCCAGACAAACAGTATATTCTTAGTGGAAGCAGCGATCGGAGTTTGCGCCTGTGGAACCTGAAGGGAGATTTAATTTGGCAACTAGCAACAACAGACTCTGTCTATTCTGTCGCCTTTAGTCAAAACGGTAATTACATTGTGAGTGGTACTCATGACGGGTCTGTAATGGTTTGCGATCTCCAAGACCGTAAAATTATGGAAACGTTGAAGATACATGATGGTGCTGTGACAACCGTCGCCTTCAGTCAAGATAACCTTTACGTTGTCAGTGGCGGTGGAGATTGTACTGTACAAGTGTGGGATTTAAAGAGTAATCAGATTGGCAACCGATTGCGAAAACATGACGATGCTGTAAATAAAGTTGCTTTCACCAAAGACAATTTTGTAATTAGTGGTAGTTGGGATGGAACTGTGCGTTTATGGGATTTGGAAGGAGAAGAAATTTCTCAATTGCTACCACCGAAAAATAGAGATTGGGTACATTCAGTTGCTTTCAGCCCTGATGGTCAATACATTGTTACTGGTAGTCTGCATGGATCATTGCGTTTGTGGGATAACCAGGGAATCCAAATTGGTGATCCCTTCCCAGCCCATACAGATGCTGTCAGAGCGATCGCCTTTAGTCCGGATGGGCAGTACATTGTCAGTGGCAGCTGGGATAATACAGTCAGAATTTGGGGTATAGGAAATTGGCAGACTTGGCTGGAAGTAGCGTGCAATAGATTACGCTACCATCCAGTCTTGCAAAATCCTGAAACAGAAGTAGCCAAACAAGCCTGTGAAGTCTGTCGTCAGTATATTTGGGAAAGTGAATAAAACAGTAGTGATCGCACTCACTACTCTCAAAAATACAACTTTTACATTTTAGTTATAATCTACACATTCAATTACAATACTTATTTTAATATTGCCCACATGAGCCGAGATGCTTTAGTTGTAGGAATCAACAAATACCCTTTCCTTAAAGATTCAACAGGTAACTATAAGCATCTCACGACCCCTGCCACTGACGCAGAAGCGATCGCCCAACTTTTAGAAAACCACGGTGACTTCCGAGTTAAACGGTTTCCTAACATCATAATTGATGAACGACTACAAGTAGATCCAAACACAACCGTTGAAGCAGGTACGTTGAAACAAGCTATAGCTGACCTATTTTTACCAAAAAGTACAAAAATACCAGAAACAGCACTACTCTTTTTTGCAGGGCATGGAATCAGAGAGGATTTGAACGGTTTAATAGAAGGTTTCTTAGCAACCAGTGATGTCAATCCTAGAAAAAGTCAATGGGGTGTATCTCTGCAATGGTTATGGAAAACATTACAGCAAAGTAAAGTACCACAACAAATTGTCTGGCTAGATTGCTGCTTTAGTGGAGAACTACTTAACTTCAACGATACTGAACTTAGAAGCCATAGTTCAGGATGCGATCGCTTTTTGATTGCTGCATCCCGTGACTATGGAGTAGCCTATCAGCAGTTAGATGGTAAACACGGGGTATTTACAGGCGCACTTCTAGGAGAGCGATTTTTTTCGGGGGAGATGGGACTGGCAATGCGGTAAGATGACCCAATGACCGATTCTGAGAAACTTGTCATCTATCAGCTTCATATTTTTATCCTGGACATCAGTCCAATGATTTGGCGTAGGGTCAAAATCCGCAGTGACAGTACAATCGCCGATTTGCACTACATGATCCAGATAGTAATGGGGTGGACGGATTCCCACTTACATCGTTTCATAATTCACGGTAAGGATTACGGGATTGCTCAAATTGGGGGAATGTGGTTTTCTGACGACCCTAAAGTTGTCAAATTATCAGATTTTAGCTGGAGAATGCGAGAACGTTTTTTATACGAATATGACTTCGGTGATAACGGGGTCTTATACCATTTCACGAAAAGCCTGATACAAATAAAGCATCAAGAATAAAATCCCAACCTGTAATAGAAGCAACGATTGATGTGTTTAATTGTTCCAATCGCTTCCAAATAAATTCTCTTAATTCATCTAAAGTTGAGAAGCTTTCCCAAGTTAAATGCCTTTTAACCTCCTCCCACAATCTTTCAATTGGATTAACTTGAGGTGTATGCGGAGGCTGAAATAACAAAACTATATTTTCTGGTAGTTTGAGATGCTGACTAAAATGAAACGCTCCATTATCTAACTGAAGAATATGTATATCTTGAGAATAAGTCTCTGAGAATTTTTCTAAAAAAATATTGAAACAAGCTGTATTTAAATGAGAGAATTCCCAAATAAAATGCTCTCCAGTTAATGGTTCTACTAATCCATATAAATAAAAATTATCCCGCTTCCATTGCATAATGCCGATGGGCTTGACTCCTTTTGTCGTAATTAATCTCCCAGGTTCAGTCTTCAACCCCACACGGGTTTCGTCTCCACACCAATATCTAATTTTTTTTTGTTTATCGACTGGTGCTATGATGTGTTTTTTAATTACTTCTAGGTATTGTGGCAGTTTTTTTTAAATTCCAATTCTGCTTCACTATCGTATTTGACACCTACGGCTCGCGGTACTTTTAGCTTCGCTTTCATTTGATAGCGCACTGTGTCGTGTACTACTTTATATGATGCTTCTATCCCTTCCACTGCTTTTAACCAAGTTCGTATTTCTTCATAACTTTTAAATCCCTGTGGCTGTTGAAGTTCTCTGTCTAGCTGCTCTCTTGCTTGTAAGTTAATCATTGGCGGTCTTCCTGGACTCTTTTTCGTTGACAATAAACCTTTTATTCCTGATTCGGTATAGTCCTTCAACCATCTTTGTACCGTTACCCTTGCTCTCCCTAGCACCACCGCTACATCCTGTATTGTTTTTACATGACCTATTTTCAGCAAATACAACGCTTGAATCCGTTCACGACTTGATACTATTTTTTGTTTTCTCAGCAGTTCCTGTAATTCTTCTGCTGACTCATATATTTCTACTTTGGTGACTCCAGCCATCTTTGCTCGTTGATATTTATTCCTTCTTTATCTGTATCATAGTTTTAGTGAATTGGTATTACAACCAAGCAGCAGCATCTACTCCAAGCAGCATGGAATAATTCAAATTAGCACAATCATCGGTAACAACCTTTATTTCAGGAAAGGAAATATCAGCCAAATTATCTTCAATTGGGAAGAAGAGATAGAGCAAGGAAATCTTACTCCACTTCAAGACGCGCCATCCCTAAAAAACCTAATTTATCAAGAAATAGCAACCGAACTAGAGGGTAGAAATAAACTTGCCTACTGCGATGTGATTCCCGAACAAGCAGCAAAGAGTCAACCAATACCAGAAAACATTCATTCAGCAGTCAATAATGCACTTATTCAATTAGGAATAAATCAATTATACTTCCACCAAATTCAAGCATGGGAAGCATACAATCAATCATCAGATATAATTCTCGAAACTCCAACAAGTAGTGGCAAATCAATATCATTCCTACTTCCAGTTATTCACGAATGTCTCAAAGGCAATTCATGCATCATTTTCTTTAACCTTAAAGCCCTAGCATTTGACCAAGAGGAGAAAATAAAGGAGTTCATCAACCTCTTACCAGAGTCTATTCGCCCTGCAATTCTCAATATTAATGGCGATACTCCAGCTCAAGAGCGTAAAAAACTCTATACACATAAACCTTCGATTATTTGTGTCACACCCGATGTTTGGAATCATGAACTTACCAACTACCAATTTGATAACTACAACTTCATTGAAACACTACGCAAAATTTCCATCATTGTAGTAGATGAAGCTCACTTCTACAGCGGAATCTTCGGTGCGAACTTTGCTCTACTCAACCGCCGCACCCAACTAATGATAGAAACAGCTGGAGGTAATTTATCTAAAGTCAAGTATATTTACGCCTCAGCTACTATCAACAACAGTCAAGAGATAGCCCAAAAGATTTCCAATCGCAGAGAAAATATTACGGTAATTAACCAAAATGATGCAAGAAAAGCTGAAACCACTTTTATCAGTCTTAAACCCCAGAACAGTATCCTGTACACAACTGCTCAAATAGCAGCTTTACTCGTCAGTAAAGATGTAGTAGGAATCTGCTTTTGCGACAGTCGGGAAATGGTCAAAGCCCTAACCCAAACTATCCGCAAAATATTAAGCGAAAATGGGTTGTCTCACCTCAAAAATACTATTTCTGCATTTTACGCCAACTTGAAAAACAACCAAAGGAGAAAAATAATTGCAGATATCAAATCCGGAGAAGTCAAATTCATTGTCTCAACGTCTGCCCTCGAAGCTGGGTTAGACCTGGGATGTATAGATGCTGTTCTCATTTGCGGGTATCCTGGTAGTATCTTATCCTTCCGCCAAAGAGCGGGTCGTGCTGGCAGAAAAGAAGAAGGACTGGTGGTATTTATCCCCTCCAGACAATCAATCTTGGACTCGTACTACTCGAAACATCCCGACCGACTGTTAACCGATCCGCCGGAGGTCATCAATTTTAATCCGAATTTTGAAAATCTACTCACGTGGCATATCTTAGCTTGCTGTAAGGAATCACGCCCGACAATCAATCAAATTATCAGGCATTTCGGGCAATCAGGACTTGCGATCGCAAACCAACTCATAAATGAAAATAAGCTGGTATACAGCTTCAACAGCAAGCTAGCGTGCGCCCGCCATCTGGGTTACATACACGGCGATATCAAAATTAGGGGGAGTAGGAACAACAACATCAACTACATAAATACCTCAAACGGAGAGGAATTTGAACAAAGCGCAATTAACACTGCCTTAAGAGAGGTATACCCTGATGCAATTTATACAGCCCAAGATTTTGATGGCAACCCTGTCTGGTATAAATCATCAGAGTTAAAAATCAAAGAGGGACAAGCTTTCCTCAAGCCTATCGGACAAACAAACTTATTCACACGCCCTCAAGGAGTCATTAAATTTGAGGAGGTTAAAACTACTAGCGAAGCAAAGTCAATCAAACTACCGAGGGGAGTGATAGAACTCACACCTAAAATATGTAAAATATCTGAGTCGGTAATCGGATACAAAATATACAATCGGGAATCAAGATGGACTTGTCCAAATCGAGATTGTAGAAACCACAATCAATCTCTAGCAAGTAAGTTAGAAAACTGTCTCATATGCAACAGTCAACTCACAGAAAGAGACATAATCCAGCTAGTAGAAGAAGTGCCATATAAGGAAGCTTTTACTATTAGTTATTCTACAAGTTGTCTGCAAGTTACAATCGACCGACAAGCAAAAATTTTCTTCAAATCAAAAGTAGACAAGTTTCGGTCAGAAATCAAGAATCAGAAGTACGTCTCCAGGGAGGAAAGAGAGTTATTTGAATACAACGAAACCGAGATTTGCATCCACAGTCTAGCACATCAACTTATGCTAGCATTACCACTAGTCGAACATGGAGCCAGCAGTAAGGATATCGACTTTATACTCCATGAAGAACCAACCCAACCTAACTCATTCGGCTACTTCTTTGATACAGTTGAAGGAGGAACCGGAATGTGCGATACGCTGTTTCAATATTTGGAAAAAGCTGTATTCAAGGCAAAATTCTTAGTGGAACATTGTCCATGTAAGCATGGATGTTCCAATTGTACTGTTATCTACAGATGTCCAGATGACAATACAGCCATCTCCAAACAAGTTGGATTATTCATACTCCAAGATTTAATCCAAGAACAGGTACAAACTCTCTAAAAAACAGTCCTGCCTTATTCATAAGGTAGGACTAGTGATAATAAATCTAATACTAACCAACATAAATCAAACCACTACTAGTAACTAACGTTGACTAAAACTAAAAGTATTTTGGTTAGTATGATGTACGTAGAATTAGTTCCTGACTGCGAGCAATCTCCTCAAAAATTCCAAATTGTCCATGCGCCAACATATTTACTTTTAGAGATAAATTATCAGTTAGGTGATTATATTCCTGCATCAGAAGTTTATCTAATAGTTAATCATGCAGTCAATTTAGGGTATCAAGTGAAAATCAGCCCGATTTTCAAGAAAGAGAAAATTCAATATCCTTTACCTGCTATCAGCGATGAACTAGCTGATTTAATGATTGATTATCCATCAGATTTAAAAATGCGAACCAATGGAATGGTTTTTGAGCAAAGAGCATATTTAATGTCTAAAGTTCACCATGAAGTATGCCAAACCATTGAATCAAAAAGCCTCCTCAAAGAAGCCGAGTATTGGCTGGTAAATTATGCCCGAGAAGTTATGACCCAAGAGTGTAACTACCTGCCAGACATACTTACCAAGCTTGATAATCCCGTTGTTAGATCAATGGCAATAAATACTCTTATGATCTGGCAACCTAACTGGAAAAAAGCTATCTCCCAGCACGCAGGAAGCAAGTTTGAAGCAGGTAACAATGAGTTCGAGGTCATCAGCTACTATCACAATCAAGAGAAAAAGGGGAGGGAGGGAGTCATGGTATTGTGCAGGGTCACAAAAACCATGAATAACTACCCCGAATTCCCTATATTCCCCCTCTATGCAAACTGCACTCTTGGAACTTATCAAGTGGAAAATGCTCTTAATCAAAGATTAGCTTAAAACAGTGAACAGTGAACAGTGACCAGTGACGCCAGCGGGCTGGTGGGGGATTTAAACCCGCCACTAACGCTTTCCACCAATTGGTGGGGGACTTAAACATGCGCGCATGAAACTGATAACTGATAACTGGTAACTGGTAACTGGTAACTGAAAAAGTATCGACTATCAGGAAATAATTTCACAACCAGCCATCAAAGACTGCATCCGAGAGTTGGAAGAAGTACTACCCAAAATCATAGAAACTGCTGAAAATGCAATAAATACTACCAGCAATTCTCACCAAACAAGACAAGTACAACAGCGAGAATTACCTAAAGATTATCAAAAAGCCGAATCTAACAAAAAACAACTTTCACTTTTCTAAATAATTATGAATTACATCGCCATTATTGAAGGGCAGCAAGTACCTATCCCAGAGGAAACAGCAATCAGTGACGAAAAGCTAAAATTAGCAATCACTACCTATTTCCCAGAGTACGCGAATGCCGAAATCACCAGACATACTCAAGGAGATACAACCGAAATAAGGCTAATTAAACGCGCTGGAACTAAGGGCAATTGTATCACCGAACTCAAGTTAGCATCCGAACAAATTAACCCGGCATTTGAATTAGCCTGGGATTTGAAACTTCTAGAAATCAAAAATCAACTAACCCTGGAAGTTTTGATTGATATGCAGGGAAAAATAAACCAAACAATCAAAACAGGAGAAAGCTGGGAAACATACATCGACAAAGTTTTTAGCTCTCTCAGGCAACAACCCCCTGTACCTAGCAATTATCCCGTACTCTAGCTTTTGGCTTAGAACTCATCCCTATTTCAACTCCGACGGAATGTGTTTCTTAAGAGGGGAGAAAGCCGTAGCCGTCGGCTACCGCTTTCTCCCCCTAATAAATAATTATCATTTTTGTTACCTGTATATTTTATTTTTTGGAAGTCCTTAGAAGCGAACTTTACCTGAACAAGTTGTCAAAATTGACGAGTTGTTGCAGGCGTTTGCTGATGCTTGCGAATATACGAACAGGATGGTTAAACCAGGGTTGACTAACGAGCAGGCAATGCAGTCGTTGGTCTACAACGATGTGATACCAATTCACTAAAACTATGATACAGATAAAGAAGGAATAAATATCAACGAGCAAAGATGGCTGGAGTCACCAAAGTAGAAATATATGAGTCAGCAGAAGAATTACAGGAACTGCTGAGAAAACAAAAAATAGTATCAAGTCGTGAACGGATTCAAGCGTTGTATTTGCTGAAAATAGGTCATGTAAAAACAATACAGGATGTAGCGGTGGTGCTAGGGAGAGCAAGGGTAACGGTACAAAGATGGTTGAAGGACTATACCGAATCAGGAATAAAAGGTTTATTGTCA
>NZ_JH992900.1:225593-303179 GCF_000315565.1 Mastigocladopsis repens PCC 10914
TTGGAACAATTAAACACATCAATCGTTGCTTCTATTACAGGTTGGGATTTTATTCTTGATGCTTTATTTGTATCAGGCTTTTCGTGAAATGGTATCAGGGTATTCCCAACAGTGTGGTTAGCACAACAAATCTAGATAACCGGGCGAGGCAAACTTCACTCCCGTTAGGGAAGAGAGCAACTTACATACTAATTCAAAAAAATGCAGGTATTTGTCCTAGATCAACAAAAACAACCACTCGATCCTTGTCATCCAAAACGAGCAAGACAACTACTTAAATCTGGTCGTGCTGCCATCTTCAAACGCTATCCCTTTACTATAATTCTAAAGGATAGAAAATTAGAAAATTCAACTATCAGCAATCACAGATTGAAAATTGACCCTGGTTCGCGCATTACAGGATTAGCAATAGTTCAAGAGCAAACAGGTAGAGTAGTATTTGCTAGTCACCTTACCCACCGTGGTTTTCAAATCCGAGAAGCATTGCTTGCTAGAAGACAAATTAGAAGAAGCAGGAGGAATAGAAAAACCAGATACCGTAAAGCTAAATTTCTCAACCGTCGTCGCTCGAAAGGCTGGCTTTCGCCATCGCTTAATAGCCGAGTAGAAAATATCATAACTTGGGTTAATAGATTAAGAAAAAGTTGCCCAACAACAGCACTTTCTCAAGAACTGGTGAAATTTGACACACAACTAATTCAAAACTCAAGTATACAAAGTGTGGAATATCAACAAGGAACCAGAGCAGGATATGAAGTACGCGAGTATTTACTGCAAAAATGGAATTACAAATGTGCATACTGTCAAGCAGAAAATACGCCACTACAAATTGAACATATTCTTGCCAAAAGTAAAGGAGGAAGTAATCGAATTTCAAATCTCACTATTGCATGCGAAAGATGCAATATTAAGAAGGGAAATAAACCAGTAGAGGAATTCTTAAAACGTAAACCTGAATTACTAAAACAAATATTATCTCAATCAAAAAAACCACTAGTTGATGCAGCAGTGGTAAACACTACTAGATGGGAACTATTCAGAAGATTACAAGCAATAGGTTTGCCAGTGGAAACAGGTAGTGGTGGATTAACCAAATATAATCGTACGACTCGAGATTTGGAAAAAGCCCACTGGATAGATAGTTGTAATGTTGGAATTAGTACACCTGAAAAACTTCTTCTTAAAGGAGTAAAACCAATTTTAATTAAAGCAACTGGACATGGAACAAGACAAATAGCTCGAACCAATAAATATGGATTTCCCAATCGATACTGTCCTCGAAATAAGTTCCACTTTGGATTTCAAACAGGCGATATCGCTCGCGCAGTTGTTACTAAAGGCAAGAAGATTGGAATTTATATTGGCAGAGTAGCAACTAGAAGTAGTGGTAGCTTCAATATCTCAACCAAAAATGGATTAGTCCAAGGTATTAGTCATCAATATTGTCAAATTGTTCAAAAGAAAGATGGGTATGGGTACAGTTAAATTGTCTCCTATTCCTTTCCCCTTAAACAACTCATAAAAGGAGCTTTCTAGGAGATTTAGATGAACTCGCTCGAAATTAAAGTCAAAAAAGTTGAACTTACATCCGATGGTTGGACACTCAACATCTTATCCCCACGAGTCGCCACTATCACCAGCCCTATGGGAGTGAGGAAAACTACTTACTTTGGGTTTGACTCAAAAGAAAAAGCCAAAACCTTTCAAAACTGGATAATTCGTAAGAACAAATGCTCTCAGGCTATAGTTCGCCCAAGCGAACGACTCCCTACCCCTTGGGAAGTTAAAGCCTGGGATACTGAAGAATCTCTCATCGTTCAATGTGCGCTTAAGGATTTGCAAGAAAATGCAGCTATCACTCTTTAAAAGAACTTCACAACACACAACCCCCAGCAGCTTTTGTACCTTCAATTTCAACACTCCTAACCCTAAGCAAGCTGCAAAACTGCGAGAACTTGCTGCCTCAATGCAACAATCAATTAACAGTAAGCTCAATCCCGCTATAAACAAACAGCGGGCAACCAAACGCCGCAAAACAATAGCCCAAGGAATTATTGCCGAAGGAGTGGAACTACAGACAATCCAGTCTTGGTTGCTTGCAATAGCCGAAATGTGGTTCTTCGGAAATATTCCCGAAGTGCTGCGCGGCATCTCCCAAAAGTCCCAAGTAGAAGCCTTGTACAAAATCTCTCAAAGAGCAAAGACTCTCGAAGAAGTCAAGGAAGTTTTTAAGGATGAATCTTATCAAGATAGGGTAAAGTCTCTCAACCGTGCAAGTATTTACACCGCAAGCGAGATTATGTCTGCAATCGCTGAAATTCAGAAAGTTGTTAAACTTGAAGAGGTTGATACCACCCAACAAGAGTTAAACCGACTGGAATTAGAAATCATCGGAATGAAGTCAGGAGACTTCTTCCCCACCCCTTCTTCTATTTGCGATCGCCTAATTCAACTAGCAGAAATTAATGAAAATTCTCGCATACTTGAACCCAGTGCTGGTTCTGGCTGCATTGCTGAATCCATATTCAAAAAATATCCTCAAGCCAATTTAGAAGTCGTAGAAATTAATCCAACTCTACGCAAGATACTTGAATTGAAAAGATTCAATTTAGTAGGTAGAGATTTTCTAGATTACACAACTGAGAATCTCTACTCGCATATCATTATGAACCCTCCCTTCTCTCAATTAATTGAGCATATCTACCATGCGTGTAAGTTAATGAAATCAGGAGGAATACTAATAGCAATAATTCCAGAGTCAGTATTCTTTAATCGCAAATACCAAGATTTTAAAGCATGGTTAGATAGCCGAGATACATACAAAGAATCTCTACCCAAAGATGCCTTTATCCAATCAAACAACCCCACAGGTGTAGTTACCCGGATCATCAAAATAAATAAGCCGTAATGTATTACAAGCGCATAGCATACTACCAGGTTGATGAAAATAGGTATGTAACATACCTATTCCTGCATGGGGAAGGCAAACGCCAGCGCGTCATTAACAAGACTCTGTTCTCAATAGAGTCTCAAATAATCGCATCAAACGACGCTATTGACATTGACATATATGCCACGCGCTTTGACTTTCTTATGAAGACCAAGGCTCACGAAAGCTGGGATAAAGCGTCAATCCACCATCAATAAACAGGGTTTGTCCGGTAATATAAGCAGCTTCATTTGAGCAAAGAAATGCCACAGATGCTGCCATTTCTTCTGAGGTTCCAGCACGACCCATAGGAATATTACTCTCAACTTCTGCCTTTGCCTCAGGGTCGTTAATCCATGATTTGTTAATTGGTGTAATAGTCGCTCCTGGTGCAATTGCATTCACACGAATGTTATTGGATGCGTATTCCAAAGCCAAGGAACGCGTCAGGTTTTCCATCCCTCCTTTGCTCACGGAATACCCAACATATTTCGGTTTGGGAATGATTTCGTGAACGCTGGAAATGTTAAGAATTACACCACCGCCGCTACGAGAAAGAAAATGTTTAAGCGTTTCACGGGCGCAGATATACGCACCTCTAAGATTTACGGCAACAACTCGGTCAAAGTCTTCAATTTTCATTTCATGAGCTGCCCCCTCAATTTGAATGCCAGCATTATTGATTAAAATATCAAGCCTGCCAAACTTTTCCACAACAGCAGCCACCATTTTGACGACATCTTCTTCTTGGGAGACATCAGCTTGGACCAGAAGGCTTTCAACACCACAACCTCGAATCTCACCGCAGGCATTTTCTACCATTTCCTCAGTTTCTTTGGCATCTTCAGGATTTTTGCGGTAGTTAATGGCAACATTTGCACCTTCTTGAGCAAATCGAACTGCAATTGCTTGCCCAATTCCTGAACTCGCACCCGTTACCAACACATTTTTGCCTTTCAAACCTTTCATCGCGATTGAACCTCCTGAATAAGTTACGTAATGGGCAATTGGTAGAAGTTAGCTAATGAGGAGTACTCATCATTATCGACTAATAAGTAGTGACTGATAATTAGACATCTCTAGAAATTAATTGTGCGTTGTCTACAACCCTTGTACCAGACGTGCCATGGCACGTCTCTACATTGTTTTTTGGAGAGGTCTATTGAAAACTTCATTGCAAATTAGCTGAGGGATTCTCAGGAACGACCCAATAGTAGATGGTGTGCTGACGAGCCGAACCCTGTACCCGCTCTACACGCTCAGGTTTCCACTCCCCCATATCAAAATCGTGGGAAACAATGCGCGTACCGGGTTTGAGTTCCTGCAACAGCTTTGGTCGCAGTTGCAAATTGACACTAGGTAACAGATAGAGCGTTACCACTGTAGCTTGACTCAAATCAGTTTGGAAAAGGTCTTGTTGTAAAAAACTCACGCGGTCAGTCACTCCTGCCTTTTGAGAGTTTTCTCGACTTCGCTGAACTAACTCGGGATTAATCTCTATACCAATAGCACGACTTGCACCGTATTTTTGCACGGCAGTAATTGGAATCCGCCCATCACCGCTACCAAGGTCATAAAGCACATCGTTACTTGACACATTTGCCAGTTTCAGCATTCGCTCAATGACTTTTTCAGGTGTCGGAACGTAAGGTACATTAGCCTGACGTTCTTGAGGTTGTGCAGCGGTGGTTGGCGTTTGGGCTTCTGCTTCTGCTTCAAAATTGCGTTGTTGAGTGCAACCTGTAAACATCAAGCTACTAACACTCACACTTACAACCAATAATCCAAGCATTCGATGTAACTGCATACTGTTTAGTTTGAAATTACCGCAATTTTCATAAAAATTAGCGTTGCCTAGATATGGGCAAAAGCAGTACACCAGCTAACACCACTGCTACTCCCGCGAGCGCGCCCACTCCAGTATACGCAAGGCTCGAATAAAGCAAATAACCGCAAATGAGGCAAAAGAGTATCGGTGTTAGAGGGTAAAAAGGGACGCGAAAGGGTCGGAATACATGAGGTTCACGCACGCGTAACACGAGCAGCGACACGCCGCTGAGTAAGAAAAAGAACCAAAACACGGGGGCGGTGTAATCCACCATCGTTTCAAAACCTTTGCGCGTCACAGTCCCCAATAACACCAAAAAAAGCGTTATTGCACCCTGCGCCAGCATTGCCTTCGTTAGTGTACTGGAGCGATTTCTCCAGTCGCCCATAAAAGAAAACAACGCAAAATCTTGCCCAAGTGCATAGTTGCTACGAGCACCAGTAAAAATCGTGGCGTTGATTCCACCCAAAGTAGCAACCGCAACCAGTAAACTGATAAACACAGCACCAAGTTCGCCAAAAGCGCGGCGCATTAAAGAAGCTGCGACAGCTTCTTGTTGTGCCATTCCTGATAGTCCTAATCCGGTTATGTAAGCTATGTTGATCAACAAGTAAATTACTGTAATAATGCCAATACTCCACAGAAGTGACCTCACCATGTTGCGTTTAGTGTTTTGTAAGTCTGCGGAAATATAAGCCGCTTCATTCCAACCGCCGTAAGACAGCAACACAAAAACCATCGCCAAACCGAAATTTCCTTGGGATGTCGGTGCAGCAGACACTACAGGTGGTGGAGTAAAAACTAAACCAGCAACAATAACTAACACTAAGCCGAGTATTGTGGCAACTGTTAGCCATTTTTGGGTGGATTTACCCTGTTGGATACCAACTATATTGACGATGGTCAAAATGACGATGACACCAGCAGCGTAAATAGACGGGGAATAATCACCAAGTCGCCACAACTGTGAAATATAGTCTCCGAACACAAACGCCAAAAGTGCAATAGAACCAGTTTGAATCACCGTCATTCGCGCCCAAGCAAATAGGAACGCCCAATTTTTGCCAAAAGCACGCATGAGGTAATGGTAATTACCACCAACATGGGGATACGCTGTCGCCAATTCGGCGTAACACATAGCACCAATCAACGACATTGCACCACCTAAAAACCAAACAAACAGCGCCCCAAACGCACTTTCGACATTTGCTGCGACGAGGGATGGTGTCTCAAAGATACCAACACCGATAGCAACGCCAACAATTAGGGCGATAGCTTCGCTGCTGCCTTCGGCAGATCGCGTCTTTTAAGGAAAGCGTCCCTTGCGGCGCGACTTTGCTTGCAACCACAGTATTTGGTAAAGGATAATTTGTGCGTTTGCTCACTTTGGTACCATCCCAGTTGGATAAAAATTTCCTGGCATATTGACTGAAAGTGTTGCAGGCGAAGGGATTAATAGCTTCCTACTAAGGTGGTAGACTTTAAAGGAGCGAATTCATTTCATACTGAAATTTAGAGTTTTCTAGCGGCGCTTATACAAGCCGAATAGAGGACCAAGAATTGCCCCGAAGACGAAGCCTCCTGCGTGTGCCCAGTAAGCAATCCCGCCACTTTCCATACCAACGTTGGTACGAGCCTGTAAGCTAGCGATACCATAGAAGGCTTGCTGGACAAACCAAAACCCAAGAAAGAAAAATGCGGGAAGTCGGACTGTAGTCAAGAAAAATCCCAAGGGAACTAAGGTGAGAACCTCGGCTTTTGGGAAACGGAGAATGTATGCACCTAAAACTCCTGCAATTGCGCCACTAGCACCCAAGGAAGGAATTGTAGAATTCTGTGAAAAGAACCACTGGCTCAATGCTGCCAAAACACCGCACGTTAGATAGAAAATGAGATATTTCACATGACCCAAGCGGTCTTCAATGTTGTTACCAAAAATCCACAGAAACAGCATATTCCCTGCCAAGTGCAAAAAACCGCCATGCAGAAATTGAGACGTAATCAAGGTCATCCATTCTGGTATCAGTGAATTTTCCAAGCTACTGGGACAGGTGGTTGAAAGTTGGCACGGTACTAGGGCTGCAGTCCGGAAAAACTCTTGCAATTGTTGCGGTGTTAGACTCAGTTGATAAAGAAAAACAACGATATTAGCAATAATTATCCCGTATGTAACAAATGGGGTAATTGTTGTAGGGTTGTTATCTCGCAAAGGAACCACGGTTGTTTTTCCTCACAATGACCATTCTTTGAATCTTTAGAAGTTGTAGCCAACTCCCACTAACACCCCGACATCAGTTTCATCAATAAAACTGACATTCACCCCACCCGTTGCTGTAATTTGTGGAGATAAAGGAACATCTACACCACCAGAAATTAATGCGCCAACAGTGCTATCTCTGCCCGTAGAAACTGCCACACCGCCGCCAATATAAGGCGCTATATTCAGTTGGGTCACTTCCAAATTTTCTTGGGGAAAATCTACAGTCAGTGGAATCAGAAAGACTGTGTTATCGCCAATGACAGCAGCCGGACGGGCAGACAAGTTTCTGGTTAGTCCAATTTTGCTAATGACACTAAATGCACCTTCACTTAAAGTCGTATTACCAGTCAAACCAATATTACCGCCAATACCAATATAACTAGGACCAGAGCGAGTGGTTCTCCCAGGAGAAACAACTTGAGCAACCTGCGTTGATTCAGCCTGAGGTGTAGTTGCTGTCGGTGTTTGTTCTATTTGAGATGTTGGTGCAGCTAGCAAAGCAGATGCAGAAGTCAAAGTCGTACCAGCAGTTTCACTGCTATTTTCTTGCTTTTGTACTACATTATCAGAACTAATAGTAGTATTTTCTGCACGAACTGGCATCATACCAACGAAAGTCACAGATGTCAGAGCTAATAAAGTAGATGCGCGTTGCCAAAAAATATTGTTCATGTCTGTTTTTTCTTGTTCATTGTGTTGTCTCTATTTTGAATAAAAAATGTGATTAGAAAGTGACAAAAAGATAGGAAGAAGAGTTAATAAGAATAGAAGTTCACTAAAATTAAATATCTTGTTTGGTACTTTACAAAGATAGAGTTGGCATATCGATAAATACAAATACTTGTTACTATCTAAAGTTGTAAAATAAGTCTTGCTACCGATAGATAAATAAAAACACCTAAAACATCAACCGCAGTGGTAATAAACGGAGCTGACATCAAGGCTGGATCTAGACCGAGACGACGAAACAAAAAAGGTAGGGCAGAACCTGACACGGAGGCTAAAACAGAAATTGCAAATAGGCTAATTCCCACGGAAAGTGCCACTCCCCAATTGCCTTGGAGAAAATAAGCCCATACCGTCACCACTGTCCCTAACATTAACCCCAAAATTGCCCCAGCAATCGCCTCCCGTCCAATCACGCCTACTACCCTTTTGGAGCGAATTTCCTGAGTACTTAGTCCCCGAATGACAACCGTTGAAGACTGTGCTCCAACATTACCACCTGCGTCAATTAATAATGGAATAAAAAAAGTTAAGGCAACAACTTGCTCTAAAATCGCCTCTTGATTTTGAATCACCACAGCGGTAGCCGTATTAGTGACCAGCAGCACCAGCAGCCAAACAACACGTTTACGAGCAACAACAACTAGGTTAGTTTGGAAATAATTGTCGCCACCAGCCTGAACACCACCCAGAGTGTAAATGTCTTCTGTTGCTTCCTGCTGTAAAACATCAATGACATCATCAACAGTGACAATACCAACTAAACGCTGCTCGGTATCTACCACAGGTAAGGCAACAAAGTCATAGTGCTGAATGATTTGTGCCACTTCTTCTTGATCGGTGTCGGTGTGGACAAATACCGCTTCCCGCGTCATGATTTCACTAACTGTTTGCTCTGGCTGTGCCATGACTAAATCCCGTAGGGAAAGAGTTCCTGTCAGATGGCGGTGACCATCAGTAACATACAAGTAGTAGATAATTTCCGTAGCGTTTGCTAAACTGCGAATTCGCTCCAAGGCTTGGGCAATTGTCATACTTTCCTTGAGCGAAATATATTCTGGGGTCATCAATCGCCCAGCAGTACCTACTTTATAGCCCAAAAGCAGGGCTGTCGCTTGGCGTTCCTCAGGACTCAGTTGTTGAAGCAGCCGCCTGACAACTTTAGCAGGTAACTCGTCAAAGAGTCGCGCTCGGTCATCCGGCGGCATTTGATCTACAATGTCGAGGACATCTTGATGTTTGAATTCTGCGATCAGCGACTGCTGGACACTGGGGTCGAGATATTCATAAACTTCAATCGCTTCCTGTTTGGAAAGTAAGCGGAAAGCGATCGCCTGCATTGCTTCTGGTAACCCTTCAATTGCTTGGGCGATATCCGCAGGTTGTACAGGTACAAGTAAGGCTTTTGCTCCCTGCAAGTTTTCTTGTTGTAGCAGTGTTTGTAGTTGCGATCGCACTAACTCCACAAGTTCTTGTCGATTCGGTCGTCCTAGAGAGGGAAATCGATTCTCAGTCAAAGTAAACCCCCTTGATGCAGACTTAAATAAAAACCTTTGTGGTAGATGGACAAGATTCAAGTGTGAATAACAAAATCAATCACCCTTGAACTCATTACATCATGAATTAAAATCGGAACACAGCAGCTAACGGTGCATTACCTGGGACTAATTCTGGCTCAACTGCATAAACTGTTCCACCGTTCAATAAAGTATGGATAGCAGCAAAATCCATTAAATCTTCCTTCTGAATTTCTTGTTTCCAATGCAATTCAACTAAATTATCGTCTGGCGTAAAATTTCCCCACCGCTGTACACCAACTGCAACAAACAAAGTATCAACCAGTTGATAATAAGCCATAGGAACAATTTCTTTAATATTGTTACTCGTTTGCCCTGTACCTGCTAATGCCTGATAGCGATCAGCTGCTGCTTCTTGAGCTTCTTGAAAGTAGGGTTGTACAATTTCCCAGGCACACCTGTGTAATTCTTGTGCTTTTAACTCATCTGGATTACCAGTCACTCCTTCATCCATCAAATAGTGATAAGTATTTGCTTCTTTGTAAATAGGAAATAAATATTCCACACCCGCTAATACTAAAAGCGCTTGCTGATTTTTCAATAACTCTTGTAATCCTGCATTCACCTGACGAAAATATCGTACAATATTATCCTTTTGCTCATCATTGTCGGCACCTTGACCATGAAACATTGCAGCGCGAGCATCGCCGCCTGCTTGTGACGTGCCAGTATGAAACTGTAACTGTTTTTCAGCATCATCATATTTCAATGCTTCAGCAATACTTTGAGGTACATTTTCCAATTCAATCTCGCTGACACTATAACGCGTCCCTTGAAATAGTCTCACTTGATTTTGACTGAGAGCCAGAATATAAAATTGTCCATCACCTGTAAGCAGAGGTAGCAAGGGCTTCAGATGAAAACGGTCGGTGACAACGACTAACTCTTGAAAATTGATTGGAAGGCAGTAATAGCTAAACAAGTTATTAGAAATAAAAATTGCCAGTCCATCACTTTGGTGCTGCCAAAATTTATATTCATCGAGTTCTTTAGCTCTTTCTAACAACTCTCTTGCATCTTGACCACGAAGCCCACTTTTTATGAGCTGTTCCTCTGCCTCTCGCAGCAAATTTTTAAACCGAGTTGGGTCTTGTTGCGTTTCTGTTCCTAGCCGAGGAGTTCGCATATAAATTGAGACACAAACGCCATCCTGTTTTTCTATTAAAGTCTTTAGTTGATAAATGGACAATATTTTCATGGCTTTGGCTCCTTCATAAAAAGACAAGATATTGAAAAATTTGGTATCATTTTTTTTTCATGTGAGTTATATCAAGCCACCTTAATTAGTTAGAATTCCTGCTTGATCTCACCCCAACCCTCTCCTTAATAAGGAGAAGGTGCCGTCGGCAGGTGAGTTTTTTGTTTTTTATAAGTGTTGATTCGGACATAATATTATTGGGGGTATGAAGATGAATTATTGAACGCAAAAATTCAATTTCTATTTTGATGTGCTACAGAAAAATCCTTAACCCCCGCTTATGCCTAGCAGTCCAGGAATATGGGGGTAAGGAAGAATATCAACTGTTACATCAAAAAAGTGAATTGGTAATTCATCTATTTGATTCACAGTTGATTCAATCCGCGCTAGTTATTTTCAGTATTGACAATAAATGTGAAGAGAAAATGACAACGACTGAGAAAAAACTAACAATATTAAATAGCATTTCTGACAAAAAGACTTAACAGTGTAGAAACAAGTGTCAGAACAACTGAAGCTAATAACGCAGGTAGGAAACCAGCAACTATAAAACCAGGAACGAGGAATCCTACCAGCCAAAGCATGAGTGCGTTAACGACAAATAGGAACAAACCAAGCGTCACAATGGTGAAGGGAAGCGTCAAAATGAACAAAACAGGTCGAACAAATGCATTGACTAACCCTAAAATCAATGCTGCAATCGCGGCTGTGCCAAAACTATCAAAAGCAAAGCCTGGTACAAGATAAGCTGTCAATAATAGTGATAAAGCAGCAACTAGCCAAGTCAGTAAGAAGTTTACTATCAACATGGTTCAAATCTCGTCACTGGTTAGAGTTTGATAGCGAGTTGCAATTAAGCGATAGTAAATGAAGCTGATGGGAAGGTGCTACCCTTACGGGTAGAAGTGCGTAGGGCGTCTACACACAAAAGTCCTATCGCCCCATCAGTTCCAACACGTATGGGTTTTCAACCCACAACACACAACAAATAGTTAGAGGTTACAAGGAGTGATAACCTTTTTCTCTAGCTATCTTCAGTATTGCCAAGAAATGTGAGCAGAAAATGACAGCGACAATTGCTGCGGCTACTTAAGTGGTAAAACAATTTGAAAAGTTGAACCTTCCCCAACGGCACTTTTGACGCTAATCTCACCGCCGTGTGCTTGAACAATTTGTTGGGCGATCGCCAACCCCAAACCAAACCCGCCTGTTTTACGGGAACGCTTCTTATCGACTCGATAAAATCTCTCAAAAATATGCGGTAAATCAGTTTCAGGAATCCCAATCCCATTGTCTACGACTTGAATGACAGCCTGATGTGACTGGGTGAAAAGCCGCAACAGCACTTTCCCGTCAGCGTTCGTATATTTGCAGGCGTTGCTAACCAAATTAACCACTGCTTGACGCAGTAAGTCTGGTTCAGCTTGCACTTTCACATTGTCAGGGGGCAATTCGCAAGTTAAGCTGATATGTTGTGCATCTGCTTGTGTTGCATAGTTATCTACTAGCTGAATAAGCAATTTGTTCAAATCAACTGATTGCAACGATTGCGGAGGTAATCGTCCTTCATGACGCGCCAGAAACAGCAGATTATTGATAAGGAGACTCATTGACTTGCCAACATGAACGATTTTCTCGTAGCGCTGACGTTGTTGGGCGGGATTGCTAGATGTAGAGAGTAAGCCGTATTGGGCATTGCTGATAACTGCTGCTAGAGGCGATCGCAATTCATGAGAAGCATCAGCTGTAAAGCGTTGTAACTGTTCGTAAGTCTGACGAATCGGTTGCATTGCTACTCCCCCCAAGAACCAACCAGCCAGACCTATTATCCCTAAAGTCACTGGCACTGTGACGAGCAAAACCAGCCGTAACTGAGCCAGATCATTTTGGGTCGGTGTCAGTGGCATTGCAACTTCAAGATAACCGATTAACAGATTATCTTGGTAAACGGGCAGCGTTAACTGACGGAGCCAGATAACAGTGGGCATTGCACTTGAGGAATGAAGCGCGGTCTTGATAGTATGAAATCCAGGGGTCATTGTCAACTGCGCTCTTGGAGTCGTACCAAAAAATTGCACCAGTTGCCCTTTGGTATCGTACCAACGCGCGTATACAAGTTCAGTACCCAGTGGTGGGAAATTAGTCCCTAAGAGGGGCACATTTTCTAGGTCTAACTGTCCCTGACGCAGATCATACTTCGCGTTCACCGCCATCACTCTGGATTTTTGGTAGAGTAAGCGATCTAAATCCTCTAGTTCGTTTAAGACTTTCTGGTAGTAAAGTACTCCGGCAAAAACGACCAAAATACTCCCCATCGTTAGGGTAAACCATAGAGCTAGATTGCCACGACTACGATTAAACATAACTAGAGGCGAGAGGTTAGTATCATGCAGAGGGGAGAATTGTGATACTTGGTTTATCTAGATTCTAATCTGCTTACTCGTTGCCTATTCGCGCTTGTTACCCTATGTCCTTGTCCCGTTGGTTGCTAAAATTACAGTCTTTCAAGCTAGAATTTGTGCTGCCTGTGCCACTGCTTTTAATTGCTTTTGGACTTGGTGGTGAACCATTAACAAACCTGCTATTGAGTCGTTACTACGGTACAGTAGACAAGCTCCAAGCTGATACACATACGCTAACAATACAGCTTTTAGTCAATGTGCAAGTCATCAAAGCTGAAATTGAAAAGGAGCGTGAAAATACCATAGTTGAACTTAATACTGCCAATTCTGTACTCAAAAAGTTAGAATTCGAGTTTCCAGTCACAGAATTAGGCAGCCTAAAAGCCATGATTGCTCAAGAACTGGGAGTATCTGCGGAAATAGAAACTCTGCAACCTAATACACAAATGCAGGTGCAGCTTGCAGTCAAGGCGCTAGGAATCCTAGCTGAAATCGATAAGGAGCAGGGGTTTACCAAAGTTGAGGTCAACACCGCAGACTCTGTACTCAAAAAGTTAGAATTTGAGTTTCCAGTCACAGAATTAAGCTCTGTAAAAGCCATGATTGTTCAAGAACTAGGACTGTCTCCTGAAAATGCCACGATGTTAGTCAGCTATCGAGTAAAAAGCTAGCGAGCATTCAAAATACTCCCCATCGTTAGGGTAAACCACACTAGATTGCTACGAATTCGATAAAATTTCCAAAAAGCAATGCTAGTTCCGCGTCTTTCAAGCAATTGAGCGCTGCCAATGCTGGAACCTCCTTGTTCTTTTAATTTCAAGCTATTCTTTAAAATCAAGAAATTCGTTGGAAAGCTGTCGGTAAACCATCATTGCTAATTGCGCTCCCAGAATGGGTGCGACCCAATAAACCCAGTGATGCTGCCAAATTCCTCCTACAAGAGCTGGACCAAGTGACCGGGCTGGATTCATGCTTGCTCCTGTAATGGGTCCCATAAACAACGCTTCTAGTCCCACTGTTAACCCAATCGCCAACCCTGCGAAACCAATGTAAGCGCGGCGGTCTAGTCCAGAACCAAAAATCACGAACATCAGAATGAATGTGAGAACGGTTTCTAAAACCAAAGATTGCAACCAATTCCCATTCAGTGGTAAGGTTGCTCCTAAATTGGCAATTGGTCCCAAGCTAACTAATAGTAAAGCTGAAGCTGCTATTGCTCCTACTGACTGCGCCAAAATATATGGTAATACTCGGCGTTTTGGGAAAAAACCACTTGTCCAAAATGCTAATGTAACGGCTGGGTTGAAGTGTGCGCCGCTAAGATGCCCTATCGAGTAAATCAAAGCGGTGACAACGGCACCAAATACAAAGCTGATCCCCACATGAGTTACAGCAAAGCCACTAAGGTTGTTCACCATTACAGCGCCAGTACCTGCAAACACTAAAATGAATGTACCAATGCCCTCTGCTAGCATCTGTTGCCAGCAATGAATGACCGACTGTCGTAGTGAAACCAATAAAGCTGACTTCATGCCCATTCCCTGCTCCAACAGGAATCTGTCATTTCAAAAAAATTGATCAATAAAATTGTTTCAAAAAAATTGATTTGTCAAGGCTACATAAGTTTTCAATCAATACATAGCGATAAGCTTTATTGTTGACAGCAACGATTAAGCAACATTACTGACGTGCAACACATTGGGCGAATTATCTTAGTCGGGTAGAGTAAAGGCATTGCTGTCCCCTTCCCTACTCTCCTCAGGGGGTTTAAGGCTATAGCCCATGCCGTAGACCGTTTTAATCCAATCTTCTGCACCAACGAAGTGCAACCGATGCCGCAACTTGCGTACCAGTACAGTTAAAGCATTGCTTTCGGGTTCCATACCGCATTCCCATAATGCTTCTTCTATCTGATTGCGAGTTAAAATCTGATTGGGGTGACGCATCAAATACTCTAGCAGTTGAGCTTCGCGGGGCGATAATTCCACACTTGCGTCACCCCGTTCCACCATTAACGTAGTTAGATGCAGTTGTAAATCTGCCATGCGGAGGATTTCTCCCTGCCATAAGGGCGTTCGCCGCGCCAAAGCACGTACCCGCGCTAAAAGTTCCACCAAATCTACAGGCTTGACCAAATAATCATCCGCCCCGGCATCTAAACCTGTGACTTTATCTGGGGTAGTATCCTTAGCAGTGAGCATCAGTACAGGTGCGGTTTTACCTGCTTGGCGATACTGACGACACAGACTCAACCCGCTGATTGCCGGCAACATCCAGTCCAAAATCAACAGGTCATATTCTTTTTGAGACAACAGCCATTGTGCAGTTTCCCCGTCTTCAACACCATCCACAATATATCCGACTTCCGAGAGCAAACCTTGCAATGGCTCTAATTGTTCGATGTCGTCTTCTACAACTAAGATCCGCATAAGCCGTTTCGGTTGCGCCTCTTTGCAATAATGGCTTATTTATAATAGAAGAGCCTCAGACTCCCCACGTCTTCCACCAGTTAGATTCTTTGAGAGTGATAAGGTGAATTATTAGAGCGGTTTTGCCCTTACCGAGGCAAATGCCAACTTAAGCTTTTTAACCTACGCACACAGTTAGCACGATCACTTTCTAGTCATATTTGTTGTTTACGTTCAAGATAACCCAAACAACGCAAAAATTTTGGTTCATCAGAATTTGAACAGCAAATGGCTTCCCATCAACTCCAGCAAGCTATTGGTACACTTCCTAACCGTAAAAGTGCGGTACAGGCACTTGACAAATTGAGAAGTCTTAACTTCCCAATGCACAAAGTTTCTGTAATCACCAAAAAACCTAAACTTGATAGTGCTGACACAACTGAGAAAAGTAATATGACTTCAGCAAAAGGTGCGGTTGCAGGTGGGGTAGCAGGAGCTACGGCGGGAGGTTTACTTGTCTTAGGCGGAGGTTTTGCTGCGTTGCTAATTCCTGGAATTGGTTCGGCGCTGACAGCAGGGTCTGTTTTAATGGCTCTTTTGGGAAGTGCATCTGCTGGTGGTCTTCTTGGCGCAGTACGAGGTTGGTTTTTTCCCGAAGAAGTCGCTCAACTCTACAATGACCGAATATACCAAAAAGATTATTTGTTGACGCTAAAAGGTACACAGGAGGAGATCTGTCGTGCTGAACCTATTTTAAAACAGTGCGGGATTGAGAATTGGCGTGTTTTTGATCCATAAGTCGAAGGCTTTAAGCCAATTAAGCGGGAGCATTTACTAGATTTTGGAGCCAATATGCCAATAACAGCTGATAAGGATTTGTCGGAAAACGAATGGCACTCTCTCTCTACACAGGAAGTGGCACAGCGTTTAGACAGTGACAATGAAAATGGTTTAACCTCCGATGAAGTAGCCAATCGGCAGGAACGTTTTGGTGCTAATCAACTGTCTGGTCAGGAAAAGAAAAGCCCTTGGTTACGATTTCTGCTGCAATTTCATCAGCCCCTATTATATATCTTGCTAGTAGCGGGAGTCATCACAGCTTTACTTCAAGATTGGGTAGATGCTGGGGTAATTTTCACTGTGACACTGCTTAACGCAATTATTGGCTTTATCCAGGAATCAAAAGCTGAGAGTGCGATCGCCGCTTTGGCAGAGATGACGACCACAGAAACCTCTGTGATGCGCGACGGTCAAAAATCACTGATTTCTTCCAACGAGTTAGTCCCAGGCGATTTAGTTTTGCTGTCCTCCGGTGACCGAATACCAGCCGATTTGCGGCTGATCACAGTCCGGGATTTACAAGTTGACGAGTCAGCTTTAACTGGGGAATCTGTCCCGGTTGAGAAAGCAACAGATCCACTCGAAACAGAAGTCCCACTGGCAGAGCGAAGGAATATGGCATATGCTGGCAGTCTGGTAACTTCTGGACAGGGAAGCGGCATTGTTGTGGCGATCGGTTCCACAACTGAGACAGGTAGAATCTCACAGTTAATTGATCAAAGTACGGATCTGCAAACACCCCTGACGCGCAAGATTGATAGATTTAGTCAAAAAGTGCTTTACGTTATTCTGGCACTAGCCGCACTAACATTTGCAGTTGGTTTAGCGCGAGGAGAATCTTGGGTTGATGGCTTTAAAGCAGCTGTCGCTTTAGCAGTCAGTGCGATTCCAGAAGGTTTACCTGCAGTTATCACAATTACTTTGGCGATTGGTGTTTCCCGCATGGCTCGTCGCCACGCCATTATCCGGAAATTACCAGCTGTTGAAGCTTTAGGCAGTACGACTGTTATCTGTTCTGATAAAACTGGTACACTCACTGAAAACCAGATGACGGTTCAAGATATCTTTGTCAGCGGCAAGCATTATGCAGTGAGTGGTGTGGGTTATGCTGCTGACGGTGAAATTTTATTAGATGAACAGCCCGTTGATTTGAGGGACGATTCGGCTTTACATGAATGCTTACTTGCAGGAGTGTTGTGCAACGATGCTCATACCAATTCACTAAAACTATGATACAGATAAAGAAGGAATAAATATCAACGAGCAAAGATGGCTGGAGTCACCAAAGTAGAAATATATGAGTCAGCAGAAGAATTACAGGAACTGCTGAGAAAACAAAAAATAGTATCAAGTCGTGAACGGATTCAAGCGTTGTATTTGCTGAAAATAGGTCATGTAAAAACAATACAGGATGTAGCGGTGGTGCTAGGGAGAGCAAGGGTAACGGTACAAAGATGGTTGAAGGACTATACCGAATCAGGAATAAAAGGTTTATTGTCAACGAAAAAGAGTCCAGGAAGACCGCCAATGATTAACTTACAAGCAAGAGAGCAGCTAGACAGAGAACTTCAACAGCCACAGGGATTTAAAAGTTATGAAGAAATACGAACTTGGTTAAAAGCAGTGGAAGGGATAGAAGCATCATATAAAGTAGTACACGACACAGTGCGCTATCAAATGAAAGCGAAGCTAAAAGTACCGCGAGCCGTAGGTGTCAAATACGATAGTGAAGCAGAATTGGAATTTAAAAAAAACTGCCACAATACCTAGAAGTAATTAAAAAACACATCATAGCACCAGTCGATAAACAAAAAAAAATTAGATATTGGTGTGGAGACGAAAGCCGTGTGGGGTTGAAGACTGAACCTGGGAGATTAATTACGACAAAAGGAGTCAAGCCCATCGGCATTATGCAATGGAAGCGGGATAATTTTTATTTATATGGATTAGTAGAACCATTAACTGGAGAGCATTTTATTTGGGAATTCTCTCATTTAAATACAGCTTGTTTCAATATTTTTTTAGAAAAATTCTCAGAGACTTATTCTCAAGATATACATATTCTTCAGTTAGATAATGGAGCGTTTCATTTTAGTCAGCATCTCAAACTACCAGAAAATATAGTTTTGTTATTTCAGCCTCCGCATACACCTCAAGTTAATCCAATTGAAAGATTGTGGGAGGAGGTTAAAAGGCATTTAACTTGGGAAAGCTTCTCAACTTTAGATGAATTAAGAGAATTTATTTGGAAGCGATTGGAACAATTAAACACATCAATCGTTGCTTCTATTACAGGTTGGGATTTTATTCTTGATGCTTTATTTGTATCAGGCTTTTCGTGAAATGGTATAAACGGCGGCGGATGGCATCAAGTTTCTTGTGTTCGCCACTTTTAGAGTCAAACTCCTCTGGGCGGCGATTATAAAATTCCCGCAGTGTCCTTTCTGCTCCTGCCACTCGTGCCTGATAAGTAGAACGCATCTCCTCATAGACAGATTTTGGCAACACCCCTGACTTCAAGAGGCTGTCTAATTCATCTTGTGCTGCTTTACCCGTCATCAGCTGAGCTTGCAACTCTTCAACCTGCAGCTGAACCTCTGAAAATTTGGATAATTTTAAACGTTTTACCAGCCAAGGCAAGCTTAACCCCTGACCTACTAATGACACCAGCACACTACCGAAGACTAAAGTAATGAGACCTTCTCGCCCTGGCAGTGTGGTGGGTAAGCTCAACGCCAAAGCCATTGAGAGTGAACCTTTGATGTTGCCTAAAAAGAGTAAATGTTGCCAGCGCAATGGAATTGGACGGTCAAACCAACGAACCCCTGCTAGCAGCGGATAGACCGTAAGAACTCGCGCTGCTTGATACGCCAAAACTGCAAGGAGAATTCCAGGTAAAGCCCTCCAGAGCGTTACCAGGTTTATTTCTACACCAATCAGCAGAAAAATAAAGGTGTTGACAGTAAAACTGGCATATTCCCAGAAACTCAACAAGGTGATGCGACTAGAAGCAGAAGTATTACGAGAAAGCCCAAAATTCCCGAAAATTAATCCAGCTACAACGACAGCCACCGCACCTGATACACCTAGAAATTGCCCAACCTGAAAAGTTCCTAATGCAACTGCGACCGTCAGTAAGAGACTGCTCAGGGGATCATCTAAACGGGTAAATACAGGTATGCTCAAGTAGCCCAAGACTAACCCCACTCCGCAGCCTCCTAGAGCGATAAATAGCAGCTGTTGAATTCCCTCTAGTAACGTGAGTGAACCTGTCGAATAGACTTGCAAAATCAGGTTGAACGAAACTAGGGCAGCGGCATCATTGAATAGAGTTTCTCCTTCAACAATGGTGGAAAGCCGGGAGGGTACCGGTATCTCCTTAAAGACGGCAATCATTGAAACCGTATCAGTGTTTGCCAGAATGACTCCTACAAATAGAGCAGGTATCCAAGTCAGTCCCAGCCCAAATTTCAATAGGACGGCAATAATACCACTGGAAAACACAGCCCCTGGACCAGCTAGGAGGGCAATTGGTTTAAACGTGCTTCGTAGGCGGCTAATATCTGTATTGATGCCAGCATCAAATATTAAAATCGGCAGAAAAAGATTCAAAACAAGGGTTGGATCTAAACCAATACGACGAGACAATAGTTCAGTGATTGGCAAACCTGCCAACACTAAACCTGTAACGTAAGGAACACGAAGCCGCCGCGTTAGCAGGGCAACACCAGTGGCTAGGAGTAGGAGAATAATTGAAACAGTGACTAAGGAAGCTACTTCCACTTTGGTTCTACAAATTTGTCTTAACTTCTTTGATAAACGTTGCCAAAAAGGTCATACAAATGTCAAAAATTTTTGTCATGCTTGATGGAGAGTGTTTGAGCCATTGTTATGGTAGATTTTTTTTGAAAAAAACATTGAATTAACAATCTGTCGAATTTTTTACCCTGCAAATTTCCCTAGTACTGTTGAAACCACGACTAGACCTATGTTGGATTTTGGCGCTTTTTAGATAATTGTTCCAAAGCTATAGGGTAGCGTCGCCTTCTGGAAAATCTTCCTGGAGAAAAGGAGACAATTCCTGATTCAACCGACCTGCTTTCACAAATTCAGCGTAGGTGTCCGCCTCAATCGCCAGCAATTCTAAGCGCAGCTGTTCAGCCGTAAAGTTCCGCAAATTAGGATACTCATCTTGCAGTTGGTCAATCTCTTGTTGCAAACGGTTCAACTCCCCTTTGACCAGCGTTTCCTGGTAGCGGTAAAACTCTGGTTCAACACCCGGACGTTCCTCTACTTGATTGAGGTATTGCAGAACACGATTGAGCGCGGCCAAACGCGCGATCGCTTCCGAATATCTCTGACGCAGAGGTTGATCCCCCAAAAGATTGAGTTTCTCCAACAAAGGTTTAACACTCAATCCCTGCACTAGCAAAGTAAACAACACCACCCCAAAAACTGTGGCAATGATTTCCTCCCGTTCAGGCAGGATAGCAGGTATACTCAATGCCAGAGCGATGGAGACTGAACCTCGTAGTCCGCCCCACCACAGTACCGTTTGGTCCTGTAAGGGAATCGACGAGTTAACGAAGCGATTGCTCAGGCTACTCAGAGCGTAGATAGCGATCGCCCGTGTCAAAATCATCGCTCCCACGGTTACGGCAATAATTCCCAAGTTTTCTCCTAGAATGGCAAAGTGGATCTGATCTCCAATCAGCAGAAACACAATGGAGTTGACAAAAAACGCCAGAAACTCCCAAAACTCAGTCACAATAATTCGGGTGCGCGGGTTCATACCGATGCGAGAGCCAAAGTTACCTAGGATTAAGCCTGTGGTAACTACCCCAATCACTCCCGATCCCCCCAAATCCTCGGTAATCAGATAAGTGCCGTAGGCAGAAACCAGAGTTAATGATTGCTCTACCAATGGCAAATCGAACCGTTGAGTTAGATAGGAAATACCAAAACCAATCAGACCGCCAACAGCAATACCAATACCAACAACTGAAAACAATTGAACTAAAATCGACTGAATCCCCAAGTTAGCAGTACCTAAGGGAAGCGCCACCAAAAAACTGAAGGCAACTACTGCCATACCGTCGTTAAACAGGCTTTCACCTTCCATCAACGTTGTCAGACGACTTCCTACACCTAGTTCTCGAAATAACGCTGTCACAGAAACCGGGTCAGTAGCAGATAGACTTGCCCCAACAAGCATTGCCGTAGTTAACGACATTCCAGTGAGTTGATTTAACCCCAAAGCGATTCCTAAAATCGAAATCACTACCCCTAGCACCGCATACAAACAGATGGGAACTAAATCTCGCTTCAAGTCCGACCATTTCAAATTCCATGCCGCTTCAAATAAGAGTGGTGGTAAAAAGATTGACAGAATCAATTGCGGAGAAAGATTCACGAGGCGGACATCGACAAATGCCAAACCTAAGCCCACAATTACTAACAACAAGGTATAGGGAATCTGGCGAAACCAGCTAAAAATCTGCGGCAGCGTTGCTACACTTAGAGATACTGAGAGTACCAAAAGAAATTGCTTCAGATTGTCTTCAATGATGGCAGAAGATTGCACCGACTCAAGCGCCATAACAATTCTAGGCTCCTTATTTGCCACATCAAACGGATTGTCCTCAATTATGCGGTACTGAGGAGACGTAATTCACTTAGTACAGGATTGCACAATATGGTAACGTTATCGATTTATGAGAAGCTGTACTAAGGAAACTTTCTGCTAGAAACTCGCTTGAGTTGAAGTGCTGCATCGCTGTCACTTTTTAGTCACATTGATTTCCAATACTGGAAACATCAAGAAACTTTTACAGGTTGACAAAGCGGTTTTCTACTACCTTTTTAGCCTATGAGTTAATCAGGTTCAACGCCAAAGATTTCCTGTACACACAACTCCTCCACGGTATTCTCTATGTTGGATCTCTGGTACAAAAACGCTGTCTTGTACTGCATTGACGTCGAAACCTACATGGACGCCAATGGCAATGGGGTCGGTGACTTTGAGGGACTGACTCAGCGACTAGACTACATCGCTGGGTTGGGAATTACCTGCATTTGGCTCATGCCATTTTATCCTACTCCCAACAAAGACAACGGGTATGACGTGATGGATTACTACAACGTTGATCCCCGTTTAGGAACGCTTGGTGATTTTGTCGAATTTACCCGTCAAGCGCATGAACGCGGTATCCGTATCATAGTTGACCTGGTAATCAACCATACATCCGACCAACACCCTTGGTTTCAAGCAGCTTGCAAGGATGAGAATTCAAAGTACCGGAATTATGGCGTTGCAGAATAGAAATATGAATTAGAGCGATCACTATGCAATGTCCAAGATGTGAATCAACTCACATTCGTAAGAATGGTTGGCAACGTGGTAAACAAAACTACATATGTGTTTCATGTGGTCGTCAGTTTATCGATAGTTACGAACCCAAAGGATACTCCGAAGATTTTAAACGTGAGTGTCTAGAAATGTATGTAAACGGCTCCGGTTTCCGTGCGATTGAAAGGGTTAAAAAAGTACATCATACAACTGTTATAAATTGGGTCAAAGAGGTTGGCAACACCTTAGTGGACGCACCGGAATCTCAGGAAATACCAGAAGTGACTGAAATTGATGAGCTTGAAACTTTTATCGGCTCAAAAAAACAAAATTTGGTTATGGACAGCGGTGGACCATAAGGTTCCAGGAGTTATAGCTTGGGTTTTGGGCGACAGAAGCGCAGAAACATTTAAACGTTTATGGCAACGAATAAAGTGTTGGCATTCTTATTTTTATGTTACAGACGGTTATCCAGTTTATCCATGTTTTATTGATTCAGGTGATCACCTTGTAAGTAAAACATATATGACACGGGTCGAAGGTGAAAATAGCCGTTTTCGACATTACCTCGCTCGGCTTCACCGTAAAACTTTTTGTTACTCTAAGTCAGAAGAAATGCTTAAACTATCTATTCGATTGGTAATACATTATCTAAAATATGGTTCCGTGCCAGTGCGAGCGCTACGCGCCCGCAACCTTGAAGCGATTGCCCTTTAGGGCACTGCGCTCCGCGCAATCGCATGATTCATATTTTGATTCAGCAACGCCGGGGATTTTATTGGAGTGAACAACATGACAGCATCAGTCACAAATAAATTGTCAGAACATCAATAGACATCTCCGGAAAATAAATAATTCCTGGTAAAATCATATACAAATGTATTTTTACCAAACTATTGTGGGTTCTCTATTTGAGCATATTCAACATCATCCTCTAGATGCACAGCGTTTAATTGGTCTCAAGTATGAGCAATTAGAGCAACTTTTAGAACAAGCGAGAGAGGTGCATAACCAAAAACAAGTATCATCTGAGTCTAAAAAGGTAAGAATTATTGCGGGTGGAGGAGGTCGCAGACCTAAACTGTCGTTGGAAGAGCAAATAATTTTAACTTTGACATATCTCAGACATTTAACAACATTTCAATTGCTGGGCATCCAATTTGGGGTAAGTGAGACAACTGCAAACGATACATTCAATTATTGGTTTCCAATTCTAGGAGAATTATTACCACCAAGCCTACTTGAGCAGGTAAAAAAAAACTCAAGTGACTACCAAGTTGTTCAAGAAATTTTAACCGAGTTTGAGCTAATAGTAGATAGCTATGAACAGCCAAGAGAGCGGCCTGGGGAATATGAAGAGCAAAAAGAATATTACTCTGGCAAAAAGAAAAACCATACTATGAAAAATCAAATTATCGTTTTACCTGAGGGGAAAGATATTATTGATGTAGTAGCAGGAAAACCAGGAACAAAAAGTGACATCAATTTATTTCGGGAACATCAAAAAGGATTTGACCCCAATCAGAGGTTTCATGGTGACAAAGCATACGCAGGAGAAGAATCAATCAAGACCCCAACGAAAAAGCCAAAAAAACAAGAATTAACTCCGGAACAAAAAGAACGAAATAAAGAATTGGCCAAGGAACGAATATTTGTTGAACATTTAATTCGTGTCGTGAAAATATTCCGAGTAGCCCAAGAACGGTTTCGGTTAAATCCTAATAAATATGAACAAATAATTATGACTATTTGTGGACTTGTAAGACTCCGACTTGGAACCTTAGTTTTCTCATCATAAAAGAGCGGAATAATTCTCAAGTACAATTCCTGTACATAGCCACTTATTTTTGCCCTCTTCTTAATAAGAAACATCTCAAACCCTTATTGTTACGTGTTGTCTAGCTCACTTTTGGAATTGGCGATTGCGCGAAGCGCAGTGCCCCTTGGGCAATCGCACGCTAAAAGTCACTTCGGCAAACAATTTGAGTATTTTCGGAGATGTCTAATGGCATAATCTCGGTGAGCAGGAAGTTGCTCGGCGTTTAGACACAAATCTAGACACAGGTTTAACCACTCCTCTTGTGACAAAAAAACGAGAGCGTTTTGGTTCTAACGAACTCAAGAGTAAACCTGGAAAAAGTCCGTTGGTGCGATTTTTCTTGCAATTTAACCAACCGCTGCTGTATATCTTGTTAATTGCGGGAGCAATCAAGGCGTTGCTAGGGCAGTGGGTGAATGCTTGGGTGATTTGGGGTGTCACTCTGATTAACGCTATTATTGGTTTTGTTCAAGAATCTAAAGCTGAAAGCGCAATCGCAGCCTTAGCTTCCTCAGTTCAAACAAACGCAACCATTCTCCGCAATGGTGCAAAGGTGCAAGTTCCTTCCACCGAATTAGTCCCAGGCGATGTGGTGCTTCTCACGTCTGGAGACAAGGTACCAGCCGATTTGCGTCTTGTGCAAGTACGAAATCTGCAAGTTAATGAATCAGCCCTCACTGGGGAATCTATCGCCATTGAAAAAAACACGCAACCTCTAAACCCAGATGCACCATTAGCAGAACGTACCAACATGGCTTATGCTGGCAGCTTTGTGACGTTTGGCACTGGTAGGGGTATTGTTGTTGCTATTGGAGAGGCAACAGAAACTGGGCGCATATCCCAACTCATAGAGCAAGGAACCAGCCTGAAAACCCCATTAACCCGTAAATTTGACAAATTTAGCCACACTTTGCTGTACATCATTTTAGGGATAGCGGCGCTTTTGTTTGCAGTCGGGCTAGGATACGGCTACTCTTGGGGAGAAATGTTTGAAGCAGCCGTCGCCTTTGCTGTGAGTGCCATTCCTGAAGGATTGCCTGCTGTAGTAACAGTCACGCTGGCGATAGGTGTTTCCCGCATGGCACGCCGTCACGCAATTGTTCGCAAGTTACCAGCGGTGGAAACTCTCGGCGGTGCCACAGTTATCTGCTCGGATAAAACTGGCACCCTAACTGAAAACCAAATGACGGTACAAGCAATTTATGCAGGTGATAAATCTTATACAGTCAATGGTGTGGGGTATGCTCCACAAGGAGAAATTTTGCTAGATGATAAGCCAGTGAATTGGAATAATTCTCCTACCATTAAGGAATGTCTCAAAGCCGGATTGTTATGTAATGATTCGCACTTGGAAAAAAAAGATGAGCAATGGCTGGTTGTTGGCGATCCCACAGAAGGAGCTTTGATAGCTGTTGCCAATAAAGTTTTACTAACTCGTAGCGGCTTAGAAGAGGAAATGCCTAGGCTGGATGCCATTCCATTTGAGTCTGAGTTTCAGTACATGGCAACTTTGCATGAAACTTTGTCATTAGCAAGTGACACTAGACACAAAACTATCTACGTTAAGGGTTCGGTAGAGGCTATTCTCAATCGTTGTCAGCTTTGGTTGGATGCTGAGGGAAACCTTAGCCCTGTGGAAGCAGAAACTGTGCATCAGGAAGTTGATGCAATGGCGAACCTTGGTTTACGGGTGCTAGCTTTTGCGAAGAAATCTGTGTCAGAGACTCAAGACACGCTGGATCATGCAGACATCAAACAGGATTTGATTTTCTTAGGGTTGCAAGGGATGATTGATCCGCCCCGAAAAGAAGCAATAAAAGCTGTGGAAGCCTGCCAAGAAGCTGGGATTCAGGTAAAGATGATTACAGGCGATCATGCTGTCACAGCAGCTGCCATTGCTTCTCAAATGGGCTTTAATCAAAATGGCGAAGTTCTTGCCTTCACAGGGCGTGAACTTGCTCAAATGGACAAACAAGAACTTGCCACAGCAATAGAAGATGGGGTGGTGTTTGCCCGTGTCGCACCAGAACAGAAACTTCGTATCGTTGAAGCACTACAGTCTAAAGGCGAAGTCGTTGCTATGACGGGGGATGGTGTCAACGATGCACCCGCCCTCAAACAAGCGGATATTGGTATTGCGATGGGGGGTGCTGGGACTGAGGTGGCGAAAGAAGCCTCGGACATGATTTTGACAGATGATAACTTCGCCTCCATAGAAGCTGCGGTGGAGGAAGGGCGAACGGTTTATCGGAATTTACTTAAGGCGATCGCCTTCATTCTCCCAGTCAACGGTGGCGAATCGATGACGATTTTGATTAGTGTACTGCTTGCTAGAGAGTTACCAATTTTGTCTTTACAAGTTCTGTGGCTAAATATGGTGAATTCCATCGCCATGACTGTACCATTAGCCTTTGAGCCAAAGTCTGTTGGGGTGATGCGACAACCTCCACGTAAACCCAATCAACCGTTGCTCTCCAAAAGTTTAGTACAGCGCATCTTGGCAATTTCTGCCTTTAACTGGATTTTAATTTTTGGCGTCTTTGAATGGATGCGACAAACTACAGGAAATATCGATTTAGCCCGCACAATGGCAATCCAGGCTTTAGTCGCAGGGAGAATTTTTTATCTTTTAAGTATTAGTCAATTAGGAAGTGCTGTCATCGATAAACTCCGTGGCATCAGACAGACGATTAGCGATGCCCCAGCGATTGTTATTGGAATAGTTTGCACTATAGTTTTACAGATAATTTTCAGTCAGTGGAGCTTAATGAATAACTTATTTTCCACTGCACCACTGAACTTGAATCAATGGTTGATTTGTCTGCTTGTGGGGTTGCCCATGATTGCAGTATCCGCCTTAGTCAATCGTTTCGATCCTCCTAACTGAGTCAGTTTTATACAAAACTTACAAGCAACCTTGGGAGTTGCCAGG
Organism: Mastigocladopsis repens PCC 10914; assembly: GCF_000315565.1. NCBI lineage: Bacteria > Bacillati > Cyanobacteriota > Cyanophyceae > Nostocales > Symphyonemataceae > Mastigocladopsis > Mastigocladopsis repens. Next base: position 252,862 of record NZ_JH992900.1, read on the forward strand.
TTTACTGGTCGCTGTTTAAGTAGTATTTAAAATGCTCACCAAGTTTTCAACGGTGATACGAAGTTGCATTCATACAGATAACTTTCTCTTTTTCCTCTCTGCGTTCTGGGGCGTTCTCTGCGGTTAATTCAGAAAATTCTCTCTTTGAAGGCAACTTGGTATGATACTTTCGCCTGGTTTCACCTGAACCACGGTTATTGAGCATTTTGGTTACTGCTAGCAGCGCGAACAACATACTGATTGGCGGGTGAATTGTCAGCAAGTGGTTCTATTTTTCCCTGGGCAACTAATGTTTGATGGATGAAAGCCGCAATTTCCCCACGGGTAGCAGGCTTCGTAGGGTTGAGAACTTTTGAATTTGGATAGTTGACCACTATATTTGCTTTGGTTGCTGCTGCTACATCTCCAACTGCATATTGCGGAATCTTATTGGCATCTGCGTAAGTGTTGGTGATAATAAATGATGCAGGACGATTAAGATTCGCAGCTTGTGTATCAGTTGTTGAAGGAGTCACAGCAGTAGGAGGTGCAGCCTGAGCTTTTGCTATTAATAAAGGCTGCATCAAACTAGTCATTCCAAGCGGCAAGAATATGCGTCTTTTTGCGGCTTTTGGTTTGGGTTGTTGGGCGACAGCTCTCTGGGTGACTGTCGGTACAGTAACCGCTGGTGTACCAGTAGTTAGATCCAAACCTCTGCTCAAAGCAACTATTGCCTCAACCTTGGAAACGGGTTGATTGGGACGAAAGTAACCACCAGGATAACCCGCCATAAATCCTTGTTGATACGCTGACTCAATGGGACGAGTAGCCCAATAGCCAGCAGGAATGTCTTTATATACAGCACCACTTTGTACCTGGCGAATTGGCGGTTGGTCAAAAGCCTTGCGAATGATTGCTGCGAACTCATCTCGGTCTACTGGCTGTTCTGGTCGGAATGTATCATCAGGATATCCAGTCACAATATTTCTTGCAGCCAAACCCCGAATAAATGGTTGTGCCCAGTAGTTAGATTTCACATCACTAAAGGTACTCACAGAAGGTTGAGCATAACTTTCCAACGCTCCAACTGCAAGCACTGTCAAATTTAAAGTTAATAAAGATACACCTGCTGATGCTAACTGAAGCAACCGAGTCATTATCAATGCCTCCTATTTTTCTAATCATTCAATAGTGGTTAATAAATAGTGGAAATCTCGTGGAGAAATTCCTACTATGCGCCAAAATACTACTTGAGATTGGATTTAGCTATACCTTTAGGTATAGCTAACGTATCACTGAAGAAAACAAAAGCTATCAATGCTTAATGAACGCTTTGAAATCCTGAAGCACTTCCGAATCTGCCTATCAATTCTCGCTTTTAAATTAAATAATTTTATTGTTTTGATTTAAAACACAAAACTTTATTAGTGACATCCATCTTAAGATAAAAATCTTTTATCTAGACAAGAAAAATATAAAAAACTGGAAACTGGGTTAGAGGGGGAGGATTATAGCTGAGTCCTCCACGACTTTTCCACTATTTAGATTTAATCTAAATCTAAATCTAAAACAAGTTTCGTCATACATTATACATTCAACTGCAACTATTGGGTGAATATATCTTGTGACTTGATTTCTCAATAGAGTTATTTATCTCTAAGAAAATTTCTTGACAGAATCAATCGATGTCAGTAAAAGAATAAAAAATGAAGGATAAAAATTGAAAAATAAATACACTTTGCATACTTCATACTTCACACTTCATACTTTTTTAGTCATATGTAAAAGATTACTCTACTTCTTCCAGGAGGATATTTTCATGTGTAGTTTATTTCGTTGGTCATCAGCAAACTCCGTATTGCTAGCCCTTGGAGTAGCAACTGCTACAGTAACTCCTTTGATGATTTCCGAGACCGCTTCAGCTCAAGTTCCTGTTCCAACGACAACTCCAAGTCAAACTCCAAACACAACGACAGCAACTACCTTTTCTGATGTTGGCGCTGATTACTGGGCGCGTCCATTTATTCAAGCTTTAGCTGAAAGAAACGTAATTACTGGCTTTCCTGATGGCACTTTTAGACCGAATCAACCTGTTGATCGTGCTGAATTTGCCGCAATGATTCAAAAAGCTTTTAACCAAACCTCTGTTCGGCAGTTAGGCGCAGGTGGATTTAAAGATGTTCCTCCTGACTACTGGGCAGCTTCTGCAATCCAGGAAGCTTACGAAACCGGATTTATGGCAGGCTATCCTGGGAACTTGTTTCTGCCTAATCAGCAAATTGGCAAGGTGCAGGCAATTGTTGCTTTAACAAATGGTTTGGGTTTGAATGCTGACCGTACTGCATCAAGTAATATCAGTACCTATTATACAGATGTGAATGCTATCCCAAACTACGCCATCAATGAAGTGGCAGCAGCAACACAAGCTAATATTGTTGTCAACTATCCAGATGTCAGACAACTTAACCCCTTAGCGCCTCTAACTCGTGCAGAAGCTGCGGCGCATTTGTATCAAGCCTTAGTCCGGCAGCAACAAACGCCACCCCTTGCAAGTAATGTCGCGGCTACTCAGTATATTGTCGGTAGAAACACTGGCGGCACTCAAACTTCCAACGACATTGTTTCCCTTGCTGCATCGAGTAATTCCTTTACAACTCTGACTTCTTTATTAAAGACAGCAGGTCTAGCAGATATTCTCCAACAACCAGGTCCTTATACAGTTTTTGCTCCTACAGACCAGGCGTTTGCTGCTTTGCCGCAAGAAACTCTACGGCAGTTGCAGCAGCCAGAGAACAGAGAAACACTGATTAGGATTTTGAGATACCATGTCGTCGGGGGTCAACTAACAGCTAGTGAACTTGCGGCTGGAGAACTGAAAACGTTTGAGGGCAGACCTGTTGATCTTCAAATCGCTCCTGCGACCAATCAAATTGCGGTTAACAATGCACAAGTGATTCAGCCGAACATCCAAGCAAGTAATGGTGTTATCCATGCAATTAACCAAGTTCTCATACCACCTGACGTTAAGCTTAGTCAGCAACCGCAAAATGGTGGAGTGAATACCAATGGTGTTGATATTGGTAGAAGGACTCGTGGTGGCAGAAGCTATATCGGGGTTGGTGGCAACATTGGTTTGGGCGGTGATTCAGCTTTAAGCGAAGGGAACTTTGCGGTTTTCAGCAAACTTGGGCTAACACGCAGCATATCAGCGCGACCATCGGCAGTGATTGGGGACGATCCTATCGTGCTGGTTCCCGTCACCTTCGATTTTTCCCAACAGTCAGCAAATCCTCTTGGTGAACAAACGTTTACTATCGCTCCTTACGTAGGCGCAGGTGTAGCGATTGAAACTAGCGACGACGCTGATGTTGGTTTACTGCTAACTGGTGGTGTAGATGTGCCTTTAGGTTCTCGATTTACGGCAAACGCAGCAGTAAATGCAGCTTTTCTAGACGAAACGGATGTTGGACTGATGATCGGAGTTGGCTACAACTTTTAACAAAATATTTCTTTGGGAAGAGAATCATCGCCTCAAAATGCGAGATGGTTAGCGCCAGGAGGGTGTATGCGTCAGTTAATTATCCAGGTGCCACAGGGGCAGGGCAAAGTAGTTCTCGACATCGCTAATTCTCACAAGGGAGCTAATCTTGCACAACTTGCAGCTAAGGGCAGCGATGAAGCGATTGACGTGGTAATTGTTCATATTTCTAATCGAGAAGTTGAGGGATTTTTGGAGCAGTTACAAGACCTGCCCAAAGTACATATCACGCTTATACCAACTGGCGTGATGGCTCTGCGACCACCAGCGTCAGAAGCGGCGCAGCAGGTAGTGAATGTGGAGGAACGCAGCCCTATTGAGATTTTTCTCTCTGGTCTGCAAAGTGTTGGTTCTTGGCGGGGTTTTCTAGGGTATGCAGCAATGGCAGGCGTGGTAGTCTGGATTGGCTTGTATACGAATACAGCTTATCTGCTAGTGGCTGCAATGCTGATTGCACCGTTTGCGGGTCCGGCAATGAATACTGCGATCGCCACCGCGCGGGGAGACTACCAACTCCTCGGGCGCAGTCTTTTGCGTTATTTTACGGCATTATTAGTCACAATTGTCACTGCTTGGTTACTTAGCCTGATACTGCGACAAGAAATTCCAACTAGTTTAATGGTAGAAAGCAGCCAGATCTCAACGGTGGCAGTGCTTTTACCGTTGGCAGCCGGAGCAGCAGGGGCGCTCAACTTGGTTCAATCGGAGCGGAGTAGTTTGGTATCTGGGGCAGCAACCGGAATGTTAGTTGCCGCTTCGCTGGCTCCACCTGCGGGAATTGTGGGTATGGCAAGTGCGCTTGGCAGGTGGGACATGGTAATATCTGGGCTATTCTTGCTGTTTTTGCAACTATGCGGCATCAATTTTTCAGCTTCCCTCTTGTTCCGAATATACGGGCTATCTACTCAAGGAACCCGCTATCAGCGTGGGAAAAAATTGGTGTTTCGTTCTGCCTTGGTGATGACTGTAATAGCACTCGCAGGTCTTTTGACCTGGCAGTTTTCTAATTCTCCCAATCTAGAACGCTCCAGCCGCGCCCAACGTGCTAATACTGAAGTCCAGAAGGTTGTGGAGCAAGTCGGTTTAGCAAAATTAGTTGAGTCGAATGTTCGCTTCACACGAGCCAATATTCAAGGACAAAACACCCTGCTTAGTGTTGTTTATGTCCAGAAGAAACCGGAAGTGACTGCCTCAAATGAGGAAATTAGCTCTCGCCTGACCCAGGCAATTCAAACTCATTTATTGAAACAGGGCTTCAACCTAACACCCCTGGTAGATGTCAACGTGCTTGAAACTCCTGCTAGCAAACCATAAGACCAATTTATGAGTAATCTGAACTTGAGCGAAAAACAAGTCCTTGACCGAGAGCGCAGTGAAGTCTTGCAACAGCTAGAAGATTGGTTGGAAACCCCAATGGTGGTATTGGGCTTTGCGTGGTTAGCGCTATTTATTATTGAGCTTATCTGGGGGCTAAATCCTCTGCTGCAAGCTGTTAACACTACCATCTGGATTATTTTTATTTTGGATTTTCTGCTTAAAGTAGCCGTTGCTCCCCGTAAACTTTCCTATATCAAAAGCAACTGGCTAACGGCTTTCTCTCTCATGTTGCCAGCTCTACGTACTTTTCGGATTCTGCTGCTGGTAAGGGCATTACGAACAGCACGGGCTGTTCGAGGACTACGGCTGCTGGGGGTCATGACTCGTACTAATAGAGGAATGCGGGCTTTAGGAGCAAGTGTTAACCGTCGGGGTTTTAGTTACGTGGTGGCGTTGACGGCGATTGTTACTCTAGTAGGAGCAGCGGGGATGTATGCATTTGAAAACCAGATTGGCAATGAGTCTGGGCTGAACAACTACGGCACTGCCTTATGGTGGACGGCAATGCTAATAACGACAATGGGTTCTGAGTATTGGCCCAAAACTCCTGAAGGTCGGGTGCTTTGCTTTCTCTTGGCGCTGTATGCGTTTGCGGTGTTTGGCTACGTCACTGCTACTCTTGCCACGTTCTTTATTGGTCGTGATGCAGATGATGACAAAGCCGAGTTAGCTGGAGCAAAATCGATTGAAGCGCTTCATACTGAGATTGCGGCATTGCGAGAGGAGATTCAGCAATTGTTGCATCAGACTTCAGAGCTTTGAAAATTCATAATTGCAATCACTTTACTACAACTAAATATGAGCAAACTGGCTTTTGCTCGCTATCGTTCCTATTAAGCGCAATCTCAATAAACAAAAAAGTTATCTGTGGCTAATTTTAGCTGAATCAACCTATTATTAATTGATTTTTTGTAAAAGAGCTAATTAGATAGAAATAAACCGAACTATGTTAAGAAATGTAAAACCCTCTAAAATCCTTACTAATGACCAATGACCAATGACTAATGACTGCCTTAACGAGTTAACTTTATTTGTACCAACCTACTTATTTTTCTTTGATAACACCAATCAACAGTTAACAAAGGAATTGAACCTTACTACTTTTTACTAACGACTGATAAACGAGGAAGGTTAATGAACACAGAAATATCTGCAGCTTGGAACAAGGTTGAGAACATGATTAACGGTTTCATGGTTCTGCTACCGAATATTGTTTTGGCGTTAATTGTCTTTGCCTTCTTTTTCTTTGTTGCTGGGAAAATTAAAGGACTGGTCAAGCGGTTGACTCGGAAGCACCGTCAAGCTAGAAATTTGGGATTGGTATTGGGACGGTTAGCACAGGGTGTGACAATTTTGATTGGTTTGTTTATCGCCCTGTCAATTGTAATTCCCTCATTTCAAGCAGGCGATTTGGTACAATTGCTAGGAATTAGCGGTGTGGCAATTGGTTTTGCCTTTCGTGACATTCTGCAAAACTTCTTAGCTGGCATTTTAATCCTGCTCACTGAGCCATTCCAAATTGATGACCAAATTGTTTTTAAAGACTTTGAGGGAACGGTAGAAAATATCCAAACAAGAGCAACGACAATCAGAACGTATGATGGTCGTCGAATTGTGATTCCCAACTCTGAGTTGTTCACTAATTCTGTCACAGTAAACACCGCCTTTGAGAGCCGCCGTCTAGAATATGATATCGGCATCGGTTACGGCGATGACATTGACCGAGCAAAGCAGTTGATGCTACAAGCAATCCACAGCGTAGACAGTGTATTGCAAGACCCAGCTCCTGAGGCACTAGTGATGGAACTTGCCGAAAGTACCGTCAACATCCGCGCCCGATGGTGGATCAAACCGCCACGACGGGCGGATGCTCTTGACTCGCGGGACAAAGTCATTTCTGCAATCAAGAAAAAGCTAGTTGAAAATGGTATTGACTTGCCCTTCCCGACACAGCAAATTCTGTTTCATGATCAGACAGAGGAAACAGATGGCGATCGCTCTCGTCAACGAGAAGGCTGGCCCGCAGGTAAAGGCGAAGTTCCTAAACCGCGCAGTATTAGCGGTTCGCTCAGAAAGCTAGCCCAAATCCGGGCGCAACGGGATGGCAATGGCAAGATAGATTCTCAACCTCATAACGACCACTTATGAAGAACGTCAAGTTGGGCAAGCTGTGGGATGAACTCCACTCTAGCTATTGGTTTATACCAACATTGATGGCAGTAGCAGCGATCGCTCTGGCATTCACAATGCTAACGCTTGACCGCACAGGCAAAGCCGAAATTAATTATTGGTGGAGCTACACTGGTGGAGCGGATGGAGCGCGATCGCTACTGGGATCTGTTGCAGGTTCGATGGTGAGCGTTTGCGCTACAGCCTTTTCAATTACAATTGTGGCGCTTCAGCTTGCTGCTTCCAGTTTTGGTCCCCGGCTACTGCGTAATTTTATGCAGGATACTGGCAATCAAATTGTCCTTGGCACCTTCATTGGTACGTTTATCTACTGCTTGCTCGTACTTCGGACTATTCATGGAGAGGGAGATGGATACAGTCTGTTTGTACCGCAGCTTTCGGTTACAGGCGGCACTTTACTTGCAATTATCAGCATTGGCGTATTGATTTATTTTATCCATCATGCTTCAACCATCATTCAGGCATCGTACGTAATTCAGAACGTTAGTACAGATTTAGATAGCGTTATCGAGCGGCTTTTCCCACAAAAAATTGGACGTGGTAAACCAGAACAGGACGTTACGTCGTCCATTCCAGTTTCTTTTGAGGAAGAAGCTTGCCCAATTCGAGCTAGTGGCACAGGTTATTTGCAAGCAATTGATGACGAAGAACTAATAAATATTGCTTGCAAGTATAATCTGCTAGTGCGCTTAGCGACTCGACCGGGAAAATTTGTGGTTAAAGGCAGCGATTTAGTTATGGTTTTTCCTGAGGAACGAGTGAATGCAAAACTTGTCAAACAAATCAATGATGCCTTTATTCTGGGCAGAGAACGTAATGAGCAACAAGATATAGAGTTTCCAATTGATCAATTAGTAGAAATTGCCATGCGTGCCCTCTCTCCGGGGATAAATGACCCATTTACGGCAACTCGCTGTATTGACCGACTCAACGCTGGACTATGCCATTTAGTTCAAAGAGATTTTCCTTCGCCCTACCGCTACGATAAAAATAACAAACTGCGTGTCATTGCCCAAGGACCCACTTTTCCAGAATTGGTTGACCGTGCCTTTAACCAAATTCGGCGGTATGGAAAGTCGGATGCAGCAGTAGTTAATCATTTGTTAGATGCCATAGCTACTATTGCCACCTACACAAATAATAACAAATACTGTGCAATCCTCCAACATCATGCTGAAATGATTTTGCAAGATAGCTGTGAGGCACTCTCACAAGAACAAGACCGCAAAGATTTACAAGAACGGTATTATACAATCATTAAAGCTTTAGAGTGTAACAGTGCTATTAAGAATTGCGATTAACCAGAAAAAGAGCGTTTTCAATTAATAGTTTCGTGTTTGTAATATTTATGAACTTATGAAAAGTATAAATTGGAAAGGATATCGAGTTATTGCGTGGATGGGACAGGCTATACTAACATTTTTCGTAGTAGTTGCAGCATTTCAAGGTAATTGGCAAAATGCCTTGTCGCTGACATTTTTCTTAATTATATCTTTTGCGTTTGTCATCCGCGATGATAAGTTACCCGCCTTGTTTGATTTCCTGTTTGTCCTTGCGGCGTTGCTGAATGCTTTGGGTTGGGTGTGGGGTTTATTTTATCTGCCAGGACCATATGACGAGATTGTTCACGCCTTTACTAGTTTTGCAATTGCTTTAGCACTTAGTTTTTTAGTTTACGGCTCAATGCTGAATATTTTTCGCCATCATAAAATTTTGTATTTACTCACAATCGCCAGTTTTGGGATTGCTATTGGTGCTTTATGGGAAGTGACCGAATGGTCTGCTGGCAAAATTCTCTCTACTGAAGTGATTGGAAGTTTAGATGATACCATTATCGACTTGGTGATGGACAGCTTGGGAGCAGGATTAGCAGCCTTAACTAGCCTTTGGGCATTGCAAGAATGGACAGGTCGCAATCCAAGGCTTGGAAATCAACAAGCTAGATCGTACAGTCGAGATTGACTTTACGAAACGCTAGGGGAGTTGAAACCGCTACTCAGGTTGGTGAGACAGCGCTGCAGGAGGGTCTCCCTCCGTAGGCGACTGCGAACCCGAAGGGTGCAAATCTGCTTGAGCAAGTTTCGACGTTGAGCCTAGAATCCCACGGCTTCTAGCCGTGGGAGTGTCAAAACAATTAAATACTTTTATAAAAAGGCGGAATGGAAAATTTAAATCTTTATCCGCCTTCTGTTTTAGAACGAGTACAAGCTCATTATTTGAGCTTGTACACTATGTCCCTAAACTCTTAAATGTAGAATGGCATACCATAATACCATTTCACGAAAAGCCTGATACAAATAAAGCATCAAGAATAAAATCCCAACCTGTAATAGAAGCAACGATTGATGTGTTTAATTGTTCCAATCGCTTCCAAATAAATTCTCTTAATTCATCTAAAGTTGAGAAGCTTTCCCAAGTTAAATGCCTTTTAACCTCCTCCCACAATCTTTCAATTGGATTAACTTGAGGTGTATGCGGAGGCTGAAATAACAAAACTATATTTTCTGGTAGTTTGAGATGCTGACTAAAATGAAACGCTCCATTATCTAACTGAAGAATATGTATATCTTGAGAATAAGTCTCTGAGAATTTTTCTAAAAAAATATTGAAACAAGCTGTATTTAAATGAGAGAATTCCCAAATAAAATGCTCTCCAGTTAATGGTTCTACTAATCCATATAAATAAAAATTATCCCGCTTCCATTGCATAATGCCGATGGGCTTGACTCCTTTTGTCGTAATTAATCTCCCAGGTTCAGTCTTCAACCCCACACGGCTTTCGTTTCCACACCAATATCTAATTTTTTTTTGTTTATCGACTGGTGCTATGATGTGTTTTTTAATTACTTCTAGGTATTGTGGCAGTTTTTTTTAAATTCCAATTCTGCTTCACTATCGTATTTGACACCTACGGCTCGCGGTACTTTTAGCTTCGCTTTCATTTGATAGCGCACTGTGTCGTGTACTACTTTATATGATGCTTCTATCCCTTCCACTGCTTTTAACCAAGTTCGTATTTCTTCATAACTTTTAAATCCCTGTGGCTGTTGAAGTTCTCTGTCTAGCTGCTCTCTTGCTTGTAAGTTAATCATTGGCGGTCTTCCTGGACTCTTTTTCGTTGACAATAAACCTTTTATTCCTGATTCGGTATAGTCCTTCAACCATCTTTGTACCGTTACCCTTGCTCTCCCTAGCACCACCGCTACATCCTGTATTGTTTTTACATGACCTATTTTCAGCAAATACAACGCTTGAATCCGTTCACGACTTGATACTATTTTTTGTTTTCTCAGCAGTTCCTGTAATTCTTCTGCTGACTCATATATTTCTACTTTGGTGACTCCAGCCATCTTTGCTCGTTGATATTTATTCCTTCTTTATCTGTATCATAGTTTTAGTGAATTGGTATAAGCCATCCTCGTGGGAAAAGAGCTAGCGCGTCTGCTCTCGCTTGTCCACAATTTCCACGACTTCATGGTCAGTAGCAGTTCTGTCTTCGTATCTCGGAGCAGTTCTGTCCTCATATCTATCTGAAGCTTGATTAACAGGGGGAGCAACATCGGAACTGTAATTACGGTCGTCATTAGATACGTTGTATACATTCCAATTACGAATGTTCCGATTCCGTAAAATGGAGTCAGCACGATTAATTTCATCCTCGGTGCCTTCGATCATCACCAAGTAGTCTCCTTGAGATACACACTTACTGTATGCTTGGGCATCCTCTTCAGGAATGCCTGCACCAGTCAGCGCTCCTACAAGACTTCCTGCTGCTGCACCAATCCCAGCACCAGCCAAGGTAGTTGCTATAGTCCCGGCTGCGAGAAAAGGACCTACTCCTGGAATAATTAAAGCTTCAAGTCCCACAAGTAAGCCACCAACACCGCCTAAAACAGTACCTGCTACTGCACCAATCCCAGCACCTTCTTGAGCCTCATTGTCACCACGGTCTTTGACATCAGCGCCAGCAATTTGGTCATTGTGGTCTGCGTTCTTAGCTAAGATAGAAACTCTATCCATATTGAAACCGGAGTTTCTCAAGTCATTTAACGCTGCTTCGGCTTCTTGTCGGCTAGGAAACGTACCAACTGCACGCTTACGTTGTTGAAGTGCCATTTTTCCTCCTTACAAGATTACAAACCTATTAACTTTTATAGAACCACTGCACATCTTCTCTGTTGGTATGAGCGCTTTACACAGGTCAAAAAACAAGCATCATTTCAACTAGAAACTCAAATGAGACTGTTATCTCTCTTTAAGAATCATGTAATTTTGGAGCCCCCAAAAAAAATCCTTGTTTTTTAACTTACCCATTATCTTCCTAACGTCACAAGAAGAAATAAGCATTGCACAATCAAAAAAATAATTTAGATATTTAATTGTTTCTAAATCATTTAAAATCTACAACACCTTACAATTGGTAAAACAAGTTTAGGTTAAGTTGTTGAATGACAGTTAAGTAACTTAACTGCTTCTAGTTTGACGATATATTTAAAAAGTGGAAAAGTGGTGGAGTGTTGAGCAATGTTGCCAAATATTTACAGCAGTTTTCAATAGAGTAGACCATAAATTTAGTAAGCTAAAGGAGCAACAAAAATACTCATCTGGCGTGGCTGTTGGGCAAAGTACGATCGCATATCATGGGGTAAATCAAGCAGGCGGTCTTGTTTGGCTTGCCTTTCGCTGTAAGCGGTTAAAAATGCGGTTGATTAGTTTTGAATCCACGATGGGCTTGCTGATGCAATCGTCAGCACCCGCTGCAAATATCTGCTCAACAGTATCTGCTTGTGTATGAACAGTCAAAAACAGCACTGGCAGCCCGCTCCAATGCGGGTCGTTACGTACCACTTGACACAGTTCAATCCCATTGATATAAGGCATTTCTACATCTAAAAGCAGCAAATCTGGGGAAAATTCTGTCAGGACGTCCCAGAAACGTCGCGGATCACACAGAGTTGTCAGCTTAAATCCCTTTGGCTCTAGTAATTTCTGTATAACAGTCAGCACCTCTTGGTCATCATCTACAGCCATGACTCTTGCCTCACTAGTAGTCAGGTGTTGCAGCTCCTGAGTCACTAGCTGCAACACAAGGTTTGCAGGCATGGACTTGTGCAAAAAACCACGTCCGCCAGCTCGCACGACTTCTAGGCGCTCAGTAAAATTATTTTGGTCTGTAAAAACGAGTACTGGAATTGGTGGTGTTTGGTTGGACAATTCTGCTAGCAGCTTGAAACTGTCCTTAACACCATAAGGACAGCAAAGGTCGAGTAGCACTACATCGGAAGATGCGAATGCCTGCGGCACGGCTTTGCCGAACGCACTTCTGGCATCGGCAGTGTTTGTAGCAGTCTTTACTTGCATTCCTTGGGTAGCAGCTTCTTTAACCAGTTGCTCTACGACTTTAGGATCATCGCTAATCAGCAAAAGGACATTCTGACATTGCTTACTTGCCACTGGCTCAACATAAGTTGGCTGAGTGTGCGTTTCCTCTAGCTGCCGTTGCAACTCCTTCACAAGTTCACAAAGGCGTTGAGACTGAGCCTGGTCAATAGGCGTGGTACCACCAAGCAACTGCTCTATTTGGTAAGCCAGTTGCGAACCCGCCAGAAAGCCAAAACTTCCCATTGCACCCGCCAGCTTGTGAGCTTCTTGCTCAGCATCAAGTCGCAGTTGAACATCAAATGTCCCCTGTGTTAAAGCATTGGTTGCTTGCTCCAACACAGCGATACGCGAGCCAACTTTAGCTTTGAAATCCTCCCGCGCCTTGGCAACGGCTGCTAACATAGCTTGTTGCTGCGCTAAGAATGGCTCTTCTTCGGTTGTCTGAGAACTTTGCTCTTGGGGTAGAGGCTTCAGACGATAGCCCAATCCGTAAACCGTTTCAATCAAATCATAGTTAGCACCTGCTGCTTTGAGTTTCTGCCGTAAACTTTTGATATGAGACTTAATTGTGTTTTCTTCTGGTGGGTCTTTATCAGCCGCCCAAAGTTGATCAATGATTGCACTTCGGCTAAACACGCGCTGGCTGTTGCGTAAAAAAAGCTCCAGAATACTAAACTCCTTGGCTGTTAAATGCAGCGGTTGACTGCCATAAGTCACCTCACAACTACTGGGATCCAGGCGTAAGCTTCCCCATTCTAGAACAGGAGGTAAAGAAGAATTTCCCCGACGTAGTAAAGCGCGAATGCGAGCTGTTAACTCTTGAAAATCAAAGGGTTTAACGACATAATCGTCTGCTCCGGCATCTAAACCCATAACTTTATCAGTTCTAGTGTCAAGTGCTGTCAGCAGAAGAATAGGCATCTGATAGCCCTCTTGACGTAATTGCCGGCAAAGACTAATACCATCCAATTTGGGCAGCATCACATCTAGCAAAATCAAATCATAGCTACAAACCTCTGCCAACTCCCAACCATCTTGACCATCAGCAGCAATATCAACCACATAATGTTGTGTGTTGAGAACGTCTGCAACAGCTTGAGCGAGCGAATGATCATCTTCAACTAAGAGAATTCTCATGCTGAGTATTTGCTTTTCAAAGCACCCCCTAGCGCCAATACTAATGGGTTATATCTTTGTAGAACCACCTGACATCTATCAAAGGCTGTGATCACTTCAGACTCAATCTAGCTAGAATGACAAGACTCCCATAAGCAACCCAAAAAGGCGCTCTGACCAAATATGCTTCATAAGACGTTCCTAAGTCGCGCTAAAGCGTACTTGTTGAACGCAGTTAATTTCGCAACTGGTTCAGGTTGATATTAGGTGGTATTAACACTTCATTAACCGCATGGATAACACCGTTGCTTGCCTGGATGTTTGGCTGGGTCACACTCGCATCGTTCACCGCGATTTGATTGGTAGCAGAATCAATTTGAATGTTGATAGGTCTGTCGGCGAGCGTTTTCAGTTGTCCACGCTTGAGTTGATTAGTACTCACTTCACCAGGCACCACATGGTATCTCAAAATCCTAACAAGCGTTTCTCGGTTCTCAGGTAGGAGCAATCTTCTCAGCGTCTCTTTTGGTAAAGCAGCAAACGCCTGGTCTGTGGGAGCGAAAAGTGTATAAGGACCTTCGCTTTTGAGAGTGCCTGCTAGACCTGCTCTTTGTAAGGCAGAACTCAATGTTGTGAAGTTTAAAGCAGAAAGAGCAACAATGTCACCAGGCTCTGTTGTAGAGGTCGTTGAAGTAGTTGCAGTAGTAGAACCACGATTATCTGATGTAGATGTCGTCATTGTTGTGGTTGCCCTAGCCGAACCACTAGTATCTGATGTAGATGTAGTCGTTGAAGTGGTTTGGCTCACCTCACTATTACGACCCACAATGTAATTAGCCGCTGCAACATTGTTAGCAAGTGGTTCCACCCGTCCTTGCCGTACTAAAGCTTGATACAAAAGTGCTGCTGCTTCTGCACGCGTGAGAGTTCGCAGCGGATTGAGAGCTTGTACATTTGGATAGTTGACAACAATGTTTGCCTGTGTTGCAGCAGCTATAGGATTGATGGCATAAGCGGGTATCCATTTGACATCTTTATAAGAGCTTTTAAGAATCTCTTCAGGCGTGCCATTAACAGACAAGCCCAAGCCATTTGCTAAAGCAGTTATCGCCTGCGCTCTAGGAATGGGTTGTTCTGGCAAAAACTGTCCACCACCGTAGCCTCTCATAAACCCTGTTTGGAAAGCTTCCTCAATTGCAGAAGTAGCCCAGTAGTTAGTAGGAACATCTCTAAATCCAGATTCTGCCAACGGTCTAGTTTGGTTCTGCTCAAAAGCATTGGCAATCATCGTCGCAAATTCAGCGCGTTCCACAGGTTGATTTGGTCTAAAGGTTCCATTAGAAAAGCCTGTAATTATTTTTCTTTGGGCTAGGGCTTGAATAAATGGTCGAGCCCAGAAATCAGGTGCAACATCAGAAAAGTTGACCGCTGCACCCGGAGTGGGTGATGGAGATGGAGAAGTCGTCTGAGTAATGGCGGGAGCAGTAATTACTATGGGAGCCATTGCACCAACTGTCATAGCAATAGATAGCAAGGTGTTACCTGATGACCAACGTAAGAAATTATTCATCATAGTTGAAAATATCCTCCAAATATGGGGCTAGCTCTTAAGCGTTACCCCAAGTAAAACTGCTGTGTTAGGGTGTAGGAAAAGTAAAAAGTAAAATTATATCTTTTGGCTTTTAACTTTTTTCACTACACCCCGTCTCCAGAGGGGACTGGATAGGTATATAAATCTTGGCTGTGCATCACAGGATTTTATTTTGATGCAAAAAATTTAGTAATTCAGCAAAGCTGCATAACCTCTAGTTCTTCCCAACCTTATGAGAAGAAATAGGCATTGCACAATCACAAAATGATTTAGTAATTTAATTTGTATATATTTCTTTCTAAATCATTTCAAATGTGCAACGCCCAACAATTAGTGAAAGAGGAAGTTGAAGTTAAGTTGAGAAACGCTAGTTCAGTAACTTAGCTGCTTCTACTTTGAAGATATCTCTCAAAGGTGGAAAACTTGTGGAGAGTTGAGCAGTGTTGCCAAAATTGCTAATGACAAGTTCACACACTGCTATCGATAGCAGACAATCCTAAACAAGATGCCTCAGGATCTGTAAAAACCATGACTGGTAAATTATAACTTTTTAAAGCGACTTGACATCTATCACAGGTAAGGATATGACAGGTAAGGAAAACTTGAGCATCTATGCCATATCATGCCCTCATAGGATGATTACTCCCAGTTTCCAGACATTGTGACAAGGCAATTGACGACTGCAACCAATTCAGCTGCCTTGATTGGTTTAGCTATGTGTAGCTGGAAACCTGCTGCTTTAGCCTGTCTGTAATCTTCTTCCCTGGCATACCCCGTGAGTGCAACAGCCGGAATGTGTCCGCCCATCTCTGAACTCAGTTTCCTGACTTTGCGGATGAACGTGTAGCCGTCCTCGTCTGGCATCCCGATATCACTTACTAGCACATCTGGTCTTAATTGTTCAAGCGCTGCAAGTGCTTCGCCTACCGAGCCAACAGCAATCACTTGCGCTCCACTCTCAGTAAGTACTGTGTTAATCCACTCCCGCACGTCAGCCTCATCATCCACAACTAGCACTTGCAAGCCGTCGAGCCTCGGAGGATTCTCTAATGCTGCTGTGTCTTCCCCAAACGTTAGCGCCTGTATTTGATCTGAATTGCTGGTTTGAGCTTCTTTTGCTGAGGGGATGGCTAAGAGAGGCAGCATTACTGTGAACGTTGCCCCTTGTCCTACTCCTGGGCTTTCTGCTTGGATAATACCACCGTGCAGTTCTACCAGATGACGTGCGATCGCCAAGCCCAACCCTAGCCCCTTATTTGACCGAGTACTTGTGCTGTCTGCTTGACGGAAGCGCTCAAAAACATATGGTAGAAAGTCAGGACTGATACCCTTACCTGTGTCGCTCACCTGAATTTGAGCATAATTATCTGTTGCTTGTTGTTCGCTACCACTAACCACTGACAATCGCACCTCAACCCGTCCGCCGTTAGGTGTAAACTTAATTGCATTGCAAAGTAAATTCCACACGACCTGTTGCAAGCGGTCTGAATCGCCCCAAATTGGTTCTACCGGGGTATCAAGCACAGACTTAAGTTGAATAGCTTTGTCATCTGCTGATGGTTGTACAACTTCTATCGCATCTGCAATCACTTCCACCAGGTTAATCGAACTAAAATTCAGTGAGAGGTTCCCCTGAACAATACGTGAAATATCAAGCAAGTCTTCAATCAGTTGCATCTGCAAGTTTGCGTTGCGCTCAATCGTCTCAATCGCATCCCTCACCCTATCCTCATCTAGCATACCTGTTTGCAACATCCCTGCCCATCCAAGAATTGCGGTCATGGGGGTGCGTAATTCATGGGAAACTATTGCTAAGAAATCATCCTTTGAACGGTTTGCTGCTTCTGCTTGAGCACGTGCGGCTTGTTCACGTAGCAGTAGTTGATTGCGTTCTTCCTCAGCGAGCTTGCGCTCAGTAATGTCTTGCATAATTTTTGAGAAGCCGCGCAGATTTCCGTTCTCATCTCGTAAGGGTGTGAGGACACATTGCGCCCAGAAATGTGTGCCATCTTTACGGATGTGCCAGCGATTCTCTTTGGAAAAACCTTCGGCTACCGCTGTTCTCAGGACTTGCTCAGGTTGTCCGCGCTCAATCGCCTCTGGTGTAAAAATTCGCTCGAAAGGCTGCCCAATAATCTCTGCGTCTTGATAACCTAAAATGCGTTCTGCTCCAATGTTCCAACTGACAAAGTGACCGTTCGGACCGAGCATGAAAATGGCGTAGTTCGTTACTCCTTCTATTAGCAAGCGGTAACGCTCTTCGCTTTGGTGTAGGCTTTCCTGAATTTTACGTAAGCGCTCGTAATTACCCTGGGCTTTTAGTGCATTAATTTCGGCTTGTCGTTGGGCATAGCGCAGCGCTGCATTTAGCGAGTTGATCAGCAGTGCCACTAGCACGAACTGAACCAGCCCTATTATACCTGGCAAACTCACAGCCAGCGAATGTGGAAGTAAAAAGAAGTAAGCGCAGGCTAAAGCGGACAGAACAGTTGCAACGAGCCCCGGTCCCATACCACCATACCAGGAACTAACCATGACAGCGGCAAAAAACAGTGGGTAAACGGTCAGCTTTTGCAGCGGCCATAGGAGCCGTGTCAGTAGCAGAGCTAGTAAAACCGTTATTATAGCAACGCTATAGCGTTGTAGCCGGGAGCGCGTCAATCTCAGCATATTTTGTTCTCTCTGGTCGCTCCGGTGGTGTACTTAGGGCATAATTGGGCGTTCTCTATTTCTGCCCGAGTTTTCCACTTTTGCGCCCTAACTTTGAAGATGAATCTAAAAAACATGGTAGTCCTAAACAAGTCAGGGTAGATTCTTCCGGCAGCGATATCAAGAAGGCTGTGCTTTGTCTGATTCTTCCAAAGCTTAAAAACCATATTGCAGCTTTTTTGTATTTCATTCATTAGAGCAGATGCCTCCTGAAATAAGAACTATCGGTTATTGTTCCTAATTTGGGGCACCGCCTGAACACTCCAACACATTTTTTGCCACATAACTCAAGCAAGTTTAAAATGAAAACAACAATCAAACGATACGGTACTGAAACTATTCAGCTTAAGTCGCTAGCTGATTTGGATCGGATTGTATCTGAACAATTCAATTTACCTTTACGCCCATATTCAACAGATATGAGGGCAGCCTTAGAACTAGTTGTCTTTGCTTTGGAAAACTCTGAGCGTCCTCACTTTGAAATATACCGCTCTGAGTCGAATGCTTTCCCAGATTTACCCTTTGCAGTCAGCTTTGAACAAGAGGCAAGGACTTATGGCAAAACCGCACCAATAGCAATTTGTCATGATGCTCTCCATCGGCTTAAAGGAGTTATAGTAACAATTTCTGGAAGTTACTATTGGAATCTAGACTGACCTATTTAACTACCCCTTCATACTGAGTATGGGAGGAGTAGTTGAAAACAACAAAGAAGACAATAACGATAACAATGACAGCCAAGCAAATTCTAGTCATTGACGATGAAGATGATATCCGCAAATTGATTCAGACCTGTTTGGAGATAATGGGGGGCTGGCAAGTACTGAGCGCCTCCTCAGGCAGTGAAGGGCTGCTCTTGGCTCAGGCTACCCAGCCTGATGCTATCCTTCTAGATGTCATGATGCCTGATATGGACGGTCCGACCACTTTTCAACAGCTACAGGCGAATCCGACAACTCAGCATATCCCTGTCATTTTGCTAACAGCTAGGGGGCGCGCCGCTGACCACCACCTGTTTGCTGGACTGGGCGTGACAGGCGTAATTAATAAACCCTTCAATCCTCATAAACTAGCTGACCAAGTAGCAGCAACCTTGAAGAATCTTAGGGTCAAGTTTAAGTAGTATTTTTTCCGCTATCCTTGAGTTCTCCACCATTGCTGCCTAATTTAAAGTTAGCTCTGGCTTAGTGTTGAGTTAACCCAGGTTTTTCTCAAGTAAAAACTTTGATGTCAACAATGTACCACATTCTGTATTTAATTTGAACTGCTTAAGGCGCTAAATCAAGCTAATTGCTGTAAATCTAACGATTTCTCGGTGAAATCAATATTTAAATAATGCTATCTGAAGGTTTATATGTTGAATAATTTAGAACCTTTTTCGCATCCCCCAAGTAAACAAGAATTTGCCGCTACTTTTCATGTAACAAGTCAGATTAGCTTCTGGGTACAGTTAGCACTAGGTAGCGTATCCACGGTTGCTTTGTTGTTTGCGTCCTTTAGTCGTAACATCTCTGCCCAAACAAATAATCCAGGCATTGGCTTCGGCATATTTTTAGCTATAATTAGTCTTTTATTGCTGTGTTTCAGAGTCTATTGGGCTTTCCGTTACAGACGTTTAGCTAAACGTTTACAAGCACCCACCCTTGAAATCAACCCTAATAAGGAAGACGTAATCCAAGTTTTACGAGTTGGATTAATCGTTAGTTTGGTTGGGCTATTAATAGCTTTTGTTGCATCTGAAGAAACAGTTGCCGTGGTACTGGCTAAAGCTCTAGCCCAACCTCAAGGAGTAGCAGTATATAACCCAGAAACTGTTATTCATTCGCTGGATATTTTTGTCTTGCTAGCAAACGTTAATATGATTGGTGCCCACTTTTTTGGCGGATTGACTTTGCTTGGGTTACTCAATTGGATAGAGTAAAAGTGAAGCGTAGCATTGATTTCATCGGGGCAGAAATACCTGGAATTATCCACGAGTTTTCCACTATTAAAGTTTAAATTCAGATTGTTGATGGTTCCTCGTTAGTTGTATTAAGTTGAGCAGCTCAACTTTTTCTTAAACTTCACATCCAAACAGCTTGAAGTGTCAAGAAAAACTTCTTTAAAGAATTCATTAATAACTGGACAAACTAAACATCTATTTTGAGATGTTCGCTCAATCGTTTATACATTGTGTGAGGCGATATGGCTTTTGCTCCACTTAAACACGCTATTGGTGTATTTCCCAATCATCAAGAGGCAGAATATGCACTTCACCAGCTCAGAGATGCTAGTTTTTCTTTTGATAAAGTTTCCGTAATTGCCAAAAATGCCGACAGCAAGCTTAGAGGTGCTGACATAACTGACCCAAATGGAAACTTAGCTAGTGAAGGCGCTAAAGTAGGCGCAGTAACAGGTGGTGCAACGGCAGGTCTAGTAGGTTTATTTGAAGGGCTGGCTGTGGTCACAATTCCCGGAATGGGTCCCGCACTTGCACTGGGAATTGTATTAGCAAATACCCTACTAGCAGGTGGTATTGGGGCAGTAGCAGGCGGTCTTCTTGGTGGTTTAATTGGTTGGGGAATTCCTGAAGAACAAGCCAAATTTTATAATGACCGGGTGTCGCAAGGTTATTATCTGCTGATAGTCGAAGGCACAGAACACGAAATTCGTCGTGCCGAAACCATTCTGAACAGTCAGAGGATTCAACAGTGGCGTGTTTACGACGCACCAAGGAGTATTGGTCGTTCTCAAATGAGCGTGAGTAGCCGTCAGCCAGGAATTGATTAATCAAGGCTCATCTGTTTGGACATCTACGCATCAACACAATTTGCACTTGCCTCAACGGAATTAATGACAAATTTTTGGAGATTCTACATGATGAATACATCTGATCAAAATAAGAGCTTTGCTCAAAAGCTGTGGAACGCCAAAGGAAGTATTGCTCTGGCACTCTCCGTAGTGCTGCTTTCTGCTTGTAATAACAACTTAGAGCGAGAAGCCGCAGTACCAGAAACCAATGTCACCGCAGAAGAAGTTGCTGACAATACAACCCAACTGATTGGAAAAACTGTAACGGTGAGGAGTGAACCTATCAAGAAAATTGCTCCAACAACTTTTACGATCAGCGATAAGCAATTCTTTGGCAGTGAACCCATCCTGGTTGTAAATGCCTCAGGTAAACTTTTTGCTCTGCCTGGTGACTCAGACACACCAGTTCAGGTTACGGGTCCGGTTCGCAAACTTGTTGTTGCAGATATTGAGCGAGAATACAATTTGGATTTAGATCCAGAGTTGTATGTAGAGTACGAAAACAAACCTGCGATTATTGCACAAGCAATTGCACTAGCACCCAAACCGGGTGAAATTACCACCAACCCTAAGCAATACTACGGTAAAACACTAGCAGTCACAGGTGAAGTCGAAGACATTAGAAGTGCGAGCTCCTTCACTCTAGATGAAGACAAGTTGCTAGGTGGACAAGACTTGTTAGTTATACGTGCTGGTACTCCAAAAGGAACTGTCAATGAGGGTGAGAAGGTTGCTGTAACGGGTGTGTTGCGTCCGTTTGTCGTCGCTGAGTTGGAGCGAGACTATGACCTCACGTGGGATTTAACCTTGCAACGAAAGCTAGAAGCAGAGTACAGTAACAAGCCTGTACTAGTTGCGACAGAAGTGTATCCTTCAGCGATTCCGCAGTAAACCAAAGCACTTTGTGCGGGGGGAAGATCACTGCTCTCTTATTTCCCCTGCTCCTGCATATTTGCAATCTTCCCCTTTAAAAGGTTTTAAATGTTTGCTCAATTATGACACCTGACATCTTGCACCAAGAAAAATTTATGTTAATTTAAAACCCAGTACTAAGCTTGAAGTCCTTATTTTTGCGAGAAAAGCCAATAAAAGTGATGTAACTTTATTGCGCTACTTTTGACTAAGCCTAGGCTTATACGGAGACGTGCATCTCAGACACCAAAGAGTATTTGTCATTCTCAAATGAGGGTGATTAGCCGTAACTCAGGAATTAATTCATCAAGGTTGCTCATAACATTTTTAGGAGGCATCTATCAATGCGTACACCCAATAACTTATATCAAAAAAGAGTTGGGCTATTAGGAACAATTTTTGGGGGTTTGCTCATCAGTATCCCAGCAATTCCTCAAGCAGTTATAGCCCAGCAGCCTACTTCCAAAGTTAACCCCTGCCCTACTATTTTCTACGAAGAACCACATAACAGTCGAGTTTTGGTTCCGCAAGGTTGCCCACCAAATACTGCAACTTTCAGACTGAGTGGACAAGGGGGAGTTGTTGTACAACCAAGAATTTTGGTTCAGCCTCAGGGTTTACCTGTTAATCGCCAACCAATACCTTACCCAGAAAGCCGACAAGACCCCATTGCTACCGTCATGCCAACAGCAGGCACGGTAGATGTAAGATTGAAAAACAACACTAACGCCCGCATTACCTATCAGGCGATCGCACATACCCAGCCCCGAATTCTCCCAGGTAGAGAAGAAATTGTCCTGCAAGACTTACCAACGCCTGTGACAATCACGATGGTGCGTGAAGATGGCGGACTGGTCAAAGTTATGCCCCTATCTAAATCTGATTCAGGGGTGTTGGCAGTTTCGCTGGATGAGAAGACTACCCCCGATAATAACCAGGGTGTGTTGAGAATTCAAAGGGATGGTCAAGTCTTTTTGAACTAAGTCTGCATCTGCATATATATCTGCTCTCGAATTACCTTTGAGCAGATATGTATGCACTTGCCTAGACGGAATTCCTGGTAAAATTCATTTATATTTTTCATAGATTTGCTTGAGATTTTGGTCAAAAGCTGTGGAACGCCAAGCAATGAAAAAACAGCAGACTCGCAAACTCTATAAAAACCCGTTCATTAGGCGCATACTCGTTGGGCTGACTGGATTTATCCTGTTTTTATCACTGTCTGGGCTACCCAGTTTGGCTCAAAATGCACCAGCTAAGTTTCCGTTTTCAAATCCCCAACAGCAACAACCTATTACTACACCCAAACCGCCTGTAGCACCTGCTCCTACTGCACCAGGATTAAATGACCCGCAGGAATTTGCAGCTTTCATAGACAATATCTTCAATGAGCTGCAACGCCCAGAATTGACATACCATTAGACAAACCTCCTACGCCCCCAGTTCCTGCCCAAACCTCCGAAAGCGCCGAAATTGAGGCAGCAGTCCGGCAACGCGTCAACCAAGTGCGTCAACAAAATGGACTGAGACCTTTGCAAGACAATGAAAGACTAGCGCAGCTTGCCCGGAACTACAGTTGGCAGATGGCTGAAAAAAACTTCTTCAGCCATACCGGGGCAGATGGCAGTACCCCTAATCAACGAGTACGCGTTGGGAGAGTCTCCTTCTGGGTTGTGGGTGAGAATCTCCTCAAAAGTCCGACGAATATTTCGCAACCTGGAAATGTAGCGGTGGAGAGTTGGTTGAAAAGTCCAGAATATCGGCAGAATATTCTGCGTCCCGTTTTCACACAAACGGGTGTGGGAGTTTGGCGAGCTGGCGACACCTACTACATTACGCAGTTGTATTTACGACCTTAGTGGGGGCGATCGCCTGACCACATCTTTCATGCAGTGCGGAAAATTTGTTTGTAGATTAAATCACAGAGGTGTAAGTATTATGTCAGTTGATGTACTAATCGTGATTGAACCTGCGCCAGGTTCGGCTGCTAGGGCGATTGAAGGTGCTGATGTTCCTCAAGATTTTGTACTCCTGATTCCAGATCCACCTGCACAGGAAGCTTACCCGATTATTGGTCTGACTTGGGTGCTGCTGTAGGAGCAATATGATAACCCTGCCGCTTCAGAAGCACTGAAAAATGTGATCCGCTGACCGTTATCTGATGAAGGCAAGAAATATGCTGAAGAATTGAGCTATCTGGCTTTGCCTGATGACCTATCACAGCGAGTTATTGCCAGCTTGGATACAATTAAAGTGGCTGAGGCGCAATGAAGACTATCACTGTTTAGTTTGATTCTTCGATGATTTAGTCGAACCATTCAAGTTATCACTTTGCGACTGATTTTTCAGCCAAGCGGTCAAAACTTCAGAAAGTTGAGACAAAGACTTTTCTAACGTGGGTGAAAGTTCCAAAGGAAGATTTCCTGACTGCAAATGGAGGGAGCGTTGCGGAAAGGGAATCTGAACATGACGATGGCGCAGAATTTCTTCAATTTGAAAGTAGAGGTCGCTCTTGATTTGAAACTGCTTGCGAGGTTGCGAGATCCAAACTAATAGCTGAAAATTTAAAGAATCTTCACCAAAGGCTTTAAACCAAACTTTAGGTGCTGGTTTTTTTAAGACATCAGGATTATCTTTTGCCGCCTCTAGCAGGGCAGAACGCACAATACTTAAACTTGAACCATAAGCTACACGCACGGGTAATACTAGCCGAGACACAGGGCTACGATGGCTCCAATTCACCACCTCCTTATCTAATAAACGAGAATTTGGCACAATCACCGTTATGTCATCTAAAGTACGGATATGAGTGCTGCGGGCAGTTAATCGCTCCACCGTTCCCATAAACTCCCCAATTTGCACAAAGTCCCCGATTTCGATAGAGCGCTCAAAGGTGATGACTAAACCGCTCACCAATTCCTTGGCAATTCCCTGCAAGCCAAACCCAATTGCTACACCCAAAACACTCGCTACTATTGCCAGCGAACTGATGTCCAAGCCCCATATTTGCAGCAGAACGACTGTACCAATAAATATTAAACTGTAGTTGATAATAACGGCTATGGATTCTTGAACACCTCGGCTAACACTAGTAATGCGTAGTAAGCGCGATCGCAATAAATTCGTAACTGCTCCTGTAACAGCCACTAATCCAAAAAATAGGGCAATTAGGATAATGATATTGATGACTGAATAAGACTTTTCCCCTAGAGAAATGATTGGTGATGTCAGACTCATCCAAAGAATATTAGCAATGCCCTGACTCCACTCCCGCGTTAACGGAAATAAGTCTGTAATGTAAATAACCGTTCCTAACCATAATCCGGCATGCACTAAGGAAAGCGTCAATTGTACAAATAATTCAATACCCTTAGGTTGCGCTCCCGTATTGGGGTCATTAGCAGCCCTTGGAACTAATCTGCGTAGCCAAGAACGACAAATCCGACCCAAAACTAGATGGAGAGCAACTGCACCCAACACGGATAAAACTGCAAATAATATCGCCCTCCACAGATAACCTAACCTTCGTTCTTCTTGACCTTGCGAAATAGCTTCAGTGATTTGTTGCACCCAGATTTGAGCCTGTTCCTGCTTTGTTCTACCAGGAGGAGTGTCTTGTTGGGTTACCGTTAGCAAGTGACGACCATTTACCTGAATCACAGGTAATTCATTACTTTCTACAATCTCCACCTTTGCTGGTTCAGTTGAGCGGACTGCCGCCTTTAAAATCAATTTGGCATCAGCCGCACGATTTTCAGCGCTAAATTGCCCAGATTGACTGACTTCAAATAGCCGACGACCATCCAGTGTAATCACAGATGTCGGTCGCCCTTGCGCTTGTACTGACATTTGGCTAGTTGAAAACCATGTCAATACAATCATTAAAGCAATGGCAGAAATGATGATAATAATGCGAAAGCGACGAAAGCGACTCATAAAAACCTCGCGGGAGTTTGGAAACCAAGTCTTCTTATTCCAATTTGCGAGCATTACCGTTACCTTCTGCTTTCGCATTGTCTCTTTGTGCTCGCATATC
The DNA here is from genome assembly GCF_000315565.1 of Mastigocladopsis repens PCC 10914. Lineage (NCBI taxonomy): Bacteria > Bacillati > Cyanobacteriota > Cyanophyceae > Nostocales > Symphyonemataceae > Mastigocladopsis > Mastigocladopsis repens. The sequence goes on from NZ_JH992900.1 coordinate 278,482, forward strand.
GGCAAGCTTCCCAAGAGCATCACTGATTCTTACTGGTTTCTTACTGGTTTTGGCACTTTACCCGATCCTGCGGGCCATCCTTCACGCTGACGCGAGCGATCCCCATCTGTTTCTTCTGTCTGATCGTGGAACAAAATTTGTGTCGTTGGGAAGGGCAAGTCAATGCCGTTGGCTGTCAGCTTATTTTTGATAGCAGTCAGAACCTGATCCCGTGAGTCGAGACTATCTGCCCGTCGCGGGGGAGCAATCCACCACCGGGCGCGGATATTGACTGTACTTTCAGCAAGTTCCATCACCAGCACGTCAGGAGCGGGGTCTTTTAAGACCACATCTACACTATGCATTGCTTGGAGAATCAACTCCTTCGCCTGTTCAATGTCGTCACCGTAACCAATGCCAACATCATACTCCAAGCGGCGGTTCTCAAAGGCAGTATTCACAGTGACCGAATTTGTAAATAGTTCCGCATTGGGAATTACGATGCGGCGACCATCGTATGTTCTGATTGTTGTAGCACGTGTCTGAATGTTTTCTACCGTTCCCTCAAAGGTTTTAAAGATAATTTGGTCATCGATTTGGAACGGTTCAGTTAAAAGAATCAGGATACCAGCCAAAAAGTTTTGCAAAATGTCACGGAAGGCAAAACCAATTGCTACACCACTGATACCTAAGAGTTGAACTAAATCTCCTGCTTGGAATGTTGGAAGGACAATCGATAAAGCTATAAATAAACCCAGTAAGATGATAGCCCCCTGCGCCAAACGTCCGAGAATCAGCCCCAAATTACGTGCATGGCGGTACCTCCGAGTTAGGCGTCTGACAGCAAACCGAATTATCCTAGCTGCAAACCAAAATAACGCAAAGACGAGCAATGCCAATACAATATTAGGCAGCATGATGATGAAACTATCAAGCATTTTCTGAAGTTTTACCCATACTGCTGATACTGATTCCTGAAAATTCATTACACCTTTTTCCTAGGGAGATGGTGCTTATATTAATAGAAAATTTTAAAAATAATTTCTGCCTAAGGTCAGTCATATATTGCAGCAATACACAAATTTTTCTAACGCAGCATAACTTTTATCCAGTTTGTTATGGCATGATCTGCTTTGGCTCTTGTCAAAAAAAATCAATCATTTTAATGTTATAACTCTGGCTAGATGGAGAAAGTTTCAAAATATGAATAAATACCCAGAAAACAACAAGAGTTTTGAGGGAATCCATAGAGGGGTTGCAACATAATTCCTCAATTTTCGTCTACAGCCTTTTTCGTGAATGAGGGATAGTATTTTGCGAAACATCAATAATATTCGCCATCGTTTCAATAATTTAAAAAACAAAAGAGTCGCGCTGCATGAAATAGAGGAAATACGAAGCGGACTCTTAGAAGAATCAACTATAGATATAAATTATCTCGTGTTGATTTTAGGCTCCTGTGTCATTGCCACCTTAGGATTACTTTCTAATAGTGCCGCTGTCATTATCGGTGCTATGATAATTGCTCCTTTGATGTTACCAATTCGAGGGTTAGCATTTGGAGCTTTAGAAGGCGATGTTGTCCTTTTCCGGAAAGCTTTGACTGCAATTGTAGTAGGAACAGCCTTGGCAATCACTTTAGCTTTGTTAGTTGGTTATTTTGTAGGACTTCCAGAATTTGGCAGCGAAATTATTAGCCGTTCTAAACCTAATTTACTAGATTTAGGAATTGCAGTGGCAGCTGGAGGAATTAGTGGTTTTGCTAAAGTTAAGCCAAAAATTTCTGGTTCTCTGGCTGGTACTGCCATTGCTGTTGCTCTTATGCCACCGATATGTGTTGTGGGTTTGGGTTTATCACAAACAAATTGGTCGCTTAGTATCGGTGCAACCCTACTTTATCTAACCAATCTGCTGGGAATTACTCTTTCTTGCATGTTGACTTTTTTGGTCACTGGTTACACTCCATTGAAGCGTGCGCGTAAAGTCCTTGGCTGGACACTAGCTTTTACAGCAATACTCGTCATTCCTTTAAGCGTGAGCTTTTTTCAGTTGATTAGACAAGCCAGGCTTGAAGCCAGTCTAAAAAGAGCTTTACTCAATCGAACTATTACCTTTCAACGAGTGATATTACTAGATAGTGATGTGAATTGGCTAGCAAATCCGCCGGAAGTCCGTTTGAATGTTCGCACTAAGGAACCTGTCACACCAAGACAAGTGATGCTTTTAGAAGAATTTTTAAAAAAAGAAATGGGTCAGCCGTTCACTTTGATTTTTGAAGTTGGTCAAATAGAGGAAGTTAGGCGCAAAACCCCGGATAATTTTAAATTGAAATAGATGTTTGAAGTCAGTTGACACTCAGACATTCTTAACTATAGTAGGTTGTGTAAAGCGTTTCTTAATCCAATCTTCTATAAAAGATGTTTACTTTTAATTATGAAAAATATTTTTGTGTTGAAGTCATTCACTTTATGTTAAGAATTATAAATTTTTAAGTTATTGTCTGCCCCAAGGTACATGATTTATTTTTCATTTTAAAGGCTTGATCTAGAAGCGGGTGATCGCCCTATGTCCCTCACCGTGGGCACGCCTGCGGCGTCAGTCCTGCGGACAGGCACTTTCGGCACGTAGTGTGCCCGTAAGCGCAAAGTGCACACTGAGCGCTTCCCTTCGGGACGCTTCGCGAGCGCGCAGCGTGCCCGATGGTTTGCTATTGTTTACAGACGATACCAACGGCGTAATTTACCGAGTGTCATATATCGGTGAAAGTAAGTAGCACAAAACGCGGCGGAAACCATGCATAATACGTATCTGACGCGCAGAGGTTGAGATATTCCCCGTGTCCTCATGTCTCTATATCCCCATGTCCTCGTTGCTGTCACTTTCTATTCACATTTATCGTCGATACTCGAAATAGAAAACAATTGGTCACTTCTTGAGAGTCAAAAGTCTAGAGTGATTAAAGTTAGCTCTTGGCTCTTGACTCTTTATTACCTTCAATAATGTACACACAAAAGCTTATTGCCAATAGGGAGTTTTTATTATGGCTGGACTGATTTAGACTTGGTTAGTCACCGCGGCGTTGCTGAATCAAAATATGAATCATGCGATTGCGCGGAGCGCAGTGCCCTAAAGGGCAATCGCTTCAAGGTTGCGGGCGCGTAGCGCTCGCACTGGCACGGAACCATATTTTAGATAATGTATTACCAATCGAATAGATAGTTTAAGCATTTCTTCTGACTTAGAGTAACAAAAAGTTTTACGGTGAAGCCGAGCGAGGTAATGTCGAAAACGGCTATTTTCACCTTCGACCCGTGTCATATATGTTTTACTTACAAGGTGATCACCTGAATCAATAAAACATGGATAAACTGGATAACCGTCTGTAACATAAAAATAAGAATGCCAACACTTTATTCGTTGCCATAAACGTTTAAATGTTTCTGCGCTTCTGTCGCCCAAAACCCAAGCTATAACTCCTGGAACCTTATGGTCCACCGCTGTCCATAACCAAATTTTGTTTTTTTTGAGCCGATAAAAGTTTCAAGCTCATCAATTTCAGTCACTTCTGGTATTTCCTGAGATTCCGGTGCGTCCACTAAGGTGTTGCCAACCTCTTTGACCCAATTTATAACAGTTGTATGATGTACTTTTTTAACCCTTTCAATCGCACGGAAACCGGAGCCGTTTACATACATTTCTAGACACTCACGTTTAAAATCTTCGGAGTATCCTTTGGGTTCGTAACTATCGATAAACTGACGACCACATGAAACACATATGTAGTTTTGTTTACCACGTTGCCAACCATTCTTACGAATGTGAGTTGATTCACATCTTGGACATTGCATAGTGATCGCTCTAATTCATATTTCTATTCTGCAACGCCAATAAATTTAGGGGCTTCTGACTAACACTCTCCACTCTGGTTGTACAAAACTCATGCTGATATTTAACAACAGAGTTTTTAATTCCTAAGCTGAATTCTGGCAATGCTCGTTCTAAGTTCTTTCTTGGTAAAGAAGACTAAAGACTGAAGAATCTCAGATACGCTCAGTAACGTATTCTTATTCCTCTGGATAGATTGATTTAGCCCTCAATAGTATTATGACCTGAACCAAGATATGTTGCATAGGAGTGCGGTCAACTTAAGGCTTGCTGCCATCCTTAGCTATTCAAATTGAGTTAGTAGCACTATCTCTTTAGTATTACTTTGGAAAACACGCTTGAATTCTCCACGAGTTTTCCACTATTGAGGCTTATCTTTAAATTGTATACAGTTCCTCAGTGCTTCAATTAAGTTGAAACACTTAATATTTTCTGAATTCTTTATCTAGATATTTTGCAGGCTCAATAAAAAAATAAAGAATTGTTTGAGATATAAAATTCACATTTATTTACTTTTTTTTTAATAATATAGGAGCAAGTAGTATTGAGATCTCTAATATCTCTAATTCATAATAAACTTGAAGGTTTTGTTAACAGAGTAGTCACGGAATTGTCTCAAGCTACTTTTTTAGAATTGATTGGTTAAATTTTATCTTTTGTTGATAAAAGCTGAAAGGTAAAAATTTTATTCAAAGAATGACAAGGAGATAAGAACAATGGCTATTTCTAAACAATTGATTTCTGTGCTTTTTCTTGGAGCAATGTTAGCACTTGCTGCTGGCTGTGAAGGACCTGAATATGAAGAAAACGATCGCCTGGGTATAGTTCCAGAAAACAGCAATTTACTTGTAGCAAGAAGCGTGGCACCTTCTAGATAAACATGATTGTTGCAACCATTGGCAATGCATTGCTGTGGCTGCATTGAGTGAATCGCTCATGCCTTGGACTTTAGAAATTAGTCCTAAAAGCAAGCAAAAATGGCACAAAAATGAACGATAAAAATAATCACACTTCTTCAGTAGAGATATCTAACAAGCAGAGTGAGGGGAGCAATCAACAGATACCGCAGCCACCAAAGGGTTGGCAACGCTTTCTGTGGTTGGGACCAAGTTTTTTGTGGATGCTCTCGGCAGCGGGTTCAGGAGAGTTGCTGTTTACACCTAGAATCGCGGCTCTCTACGGCTATTCTCTGCTGTGGGCGCTGCTTGCCGCTGTGATCCTCAAATGGTTTATTAACCGTGAGGTGGGTCGCTTTTCAGTTTGCACCGGCGCAACGATACTTGAAGGCTTCAAGCAAATTCCCGGTCCGAAAAACTGGGCAGTTTGGCTGATTTTGCTGCCGCAGGTGTTTGTAGCAATCTCTACTGTTGCGGGACTAGCAGGTGCAGCCGCCACAGCACTGATTTTAATGACAGGAGGAACTGTCCAGATGTGGACGGTGATTATCATCCTTGTGACGGCGGCGATCGTCCTTTTAGGGCAATACTCTGTAGTGGAAAAGATTTCCTCCTATGTGGGAATCGCTCGTACACTGGCAGTGGTGGCTGCTGCCATTTTTGTTTTTCCCAATATTGGACAACTGGCAGCAGGTATAGTCCCTCAAATTCCTAATAACGTACAATATCAGGAAATTCTGCCTTGGCTGGGTTTTATGCTGGCAGGAGCAGCAGGGTTGATGTGGTACTCCTATTGGGTGGAAGCTAAAGGATACGGCGCTGCTGGTATCAAGGGGCAAGAGGGGATCGACCCTAAGCAACTCAGTTCGGAGCAAAGAAAAAAGCTGCGTGGCTGGATTTCTCTAATGACCTTCTCCAACACCTTAGCGGTGGTTGGTGCGCTGTTGGCGGCGCTGTCTTTTCTGATTCTCGGTGGGGAGTTACTCCGCCCAGAAGGCTTGGTGCCAAAAGAAAATCAGGTTGCGGAAACACTGGGTAGTCTGCTGGGGAATTTGTGGGGACCGTTTGGCTTTTGGTTTATGGTGGCGATCGTTTTTATTACCTTCTGTAGCACCACGCTTTCAGTAGAAGATGGTTTTGGGCGGATGTTTGCTGATGGTACGCAGATTATTTTGCAAGGATTTGGCGTACGGGGTCGCTGGACGAATGAAAAGTTTTTACAGCGTGTCTACATTGTGGTCTTGCTAGCCATTCTACCAATTGCCGTCTACTTGTTCTTCGGTCAACCTGTGGGCTTGCTGCAAACAGCAGGAGCAATTGAAGCTGCTCACATCCCCATCGTCACCGGACTAACCCTCTATCTGAACTACAGGATGCTGCCCAAGGAATTGAGCCCGTCAAAGTTTACGTTTGGTGCAACGGCGATCGCGGGTATCTTTTTCGCGGGGTTTGCCATTATCTATTTGCTTCAGTTGCTTGGAGTTATGGGAACTGGCAAATAAAAGTTGACTGGCATAAGCATATGTTGCATTATCTGGGCGGCTTCTCGCTGTTTGCTTGGGTTTCCGTCTACTTTGCTTAAGTAAAACAATTTTCATTTTTTATTTTACTTGAATAGTAAAATATGAAAGAACTGCAAAATCAACGCACAGCTTTTGGACAACCAGGACTCGAACCCCGTTGGACTCAAGGCAATAAAGACGGTGTAGGAACAGCCTATGCCATCTCCAGTCGCATTTGGTTCACGCTCTCCAACGGCATTCTCAACGAAGTTTACTACCCCACCGTCGATAGCCCCCAAATCAGGAATCTCCAGTACCTAATCACCGATGGCGAAAGCTTTTTCCACGAAGAAAAGCACCATCTCCATACCAAAACTGAACGCATCGCCCCACAAGTCCTGGGATACCGCATTACCAATTCCGACCCCGAAGGACGCTACACCATTACCAAGGAAATCATTACTGACTCACGAGATTCATGCATTCTGCAACACACGCGCCTTACGGGTAATACGCAAATGTTGGCGATGCTCCGGCTCTACGTATTGTGTGCGCCGCAGTTGGGTATTGGTGGCTGGAATGACAGCGCTAAAGTGGTAGACGTTGCAGGAGTAAAAATTTTAACTGCTCACCAAGATGGTAATTGGTTGGCAATGGCAGCAACCGTTCCTTTCACTCGCACCTCCTGTGGCTACCTTGGTAAAAGTGACGGGTGGACGGACTTGGCAGATAACTTTCAGATGGACTGGGAGTTCCACCAAGCCCAAGGGGGAAACATTGCCCTCACAGCCGAAATTGATCCATCCAATAGCCAGGATTTTACCTTGGGACTGGCATTTGGGAATCGGCAACACGACGCAGTGACAACCGTTTTGCTGTCGTTGGATATTCCCTTTGAGCAAAAGCGATCGCGTTACATCAACCAATGGAAACGTGCTTGTGAAGACCGCTTACTCTTAGAGGAAATTTCTAGTGATGGTGGCAATTTGTATCATAGTAGCTTCAGTGTGCTACTGGCACACGAAGACAAAATCTATCCCGGTGCTATGATTGCATCTCTGTCTATCCCTTGGGGTGAGGCTCACGGCGATAGCCAGCAAGGGGGCTATCATCTGGTTTGGCCCCGCGACATGGTGAACAGCGTTACAGCACTGCTGGCTGCCGGACATACCCCAACCGCCCTAGAAGCATTGATTTATCTAGCTGCTAGCCAACGGGAAGATGGCGGCTTTGCCCAAAACTTCTGGATCGACGGCGAACCCTACTGGACGGGAATTCAGCTTGACCAAGTTGCCTTCCCCATCCTGCTAGCATGGCGACTGTATCAGCACAACGCCTTACGTCAATTTGACCCCTACCCAATGGTGATGCGGGCAACCAAATACTTAATTAATCACGATCCTGCCACCCAACAGGAGCGGTGGGAGGAAGCTAGTGGCTACTCGCCTTCAACTCTTGCCTCTAATATTGCAGCTCTGGTCTGTGCAGCAACATTTGCCCGTGAGCGCTCTGATGAGTCTACCGCTCAGTTTATCGAAGAGTACGCCGATTTTCTCGAAAGTCATTTAGAAGCGTGGACTGTAACAACTGAGGGAACCTTAGTTCCTGGAATTAATCGGCATTACATCCGCATCAACCCGGTGGATATTCATAACCCCCACCCAAATGAAGACCCTAACCAAGGAACGCTAACAATTACCAACCGTCCTCCCGGCTGTCAGTGGCAATTTTCGGCAAAAGAAATTGTTGATGCAGGCTTTCTGGAACTAGTACGTTATGGTATTCGCCAGCCTGATGACCCCGTGATTGTCGATTCTCTTAAGGTTGTGGATGCAGTTCTAAAGGTAGACACTCCCTTTGGTCCTTGCTGGCATCGTTACAACCATGACGGCTATGGGCAACGAGAAGATGGTGGCCCTTTCCTCAATGGGGGCAAGGGACGGGCGTGGCCTCTGTTAACTGGGGAGCGGGGACACTATGAGCTAGCCGCAGAGCATGATGTCCAGCCCTATATCCAGGCAATGGAAGCTTTTGCCTCTGACACCGGACTGCTGCCAGAACAAATCTGGGATGAGCCGGATCGTCCCGACGCTCACCTATACCTGGGACGACCTACGGGTTCAGCTATGCCTCTGGCATGGGCGCACGCTGAGTATATCATGTTGTTGCGGTCGGTGCGAGATGGGCAAGTGTTTGAACGGATACCAAAGGTTGCAGAGCGATATCAGGGCGATACGGATGCTCGCAAATCAACTGAGTTTCTAGAAATCTGGAAATTTAACCGTCAAATCCGTACAGTGAAGCGGGGATACACGCTGCGAATTCTCGCACTGGCTCCCTTCCAATTGCGTTGGTCAACCGATGACTGGCAAATGGTCAATGACACGGACTCAACGGCAACGGCGATTGAAATTGAGTTTGTGGATATCCCTATTGCCCCGAACCAACAATCCCCCATTCACTTCACCTTCTTCTGGACTGTTCCCAACCACTGGGAAAACCGCAACTATCAAATTGCCGTTGTTGGTTAACTGTAACTGAAGCTATTGTTATGACTCTCGCAACTAAATCACTTTCTAACCGCATTGCCGTAGTTTTCGACTTCGACGATACTCTTGTGCCGGATACTGTCGATAGTCTCCTCAACAGCTGCGGTATTGACGCTCTTCAATTTCGCGCCCAACGTATTCAACCACTGATAGATAGCGGTTGGGACAAGATTCTTGCCCGATTTTACGCTTTGATTGAGGAATCGCAGCGCCAAGATAACAAGATTACACAGGAATATATCACCAAGTTCGGTCAACAGTTAGTTCCCTTTGATGGTGTGCCAGAAATGTTCGACCACCTACAGCAACGTGCCCGTGAACTCAACCCAAAAGTGGAAGTTGAGTTTTACCTGATTACCTGCGGTATGGTGGAAATTGCCCGTCATAACTGCATTGCTCCAAATTTTAAAGCTATGTGGGGCTGCGAGTTCCATTATGGCAAAGACGGCGGAATTGAGTTTCTCAAGAAGATTGTTACCCACACTGAGAAAACCCCCTATCTGTTCCAACTGGCTAAAGGGATTGAGCATCATAAAGATGATGCTCAAACGTTTGTTTATCGGGATGTGCCACAGGAGGAATTACACGTCCCGCTGACGCAGGTGATTTATGTTGGAGATGGAGCGTCTGACATTCCCTGCTTTTCCTTGTTGAATCAAGAGCAGGGAGTAGCGATCGGCGTTTACAAAGACCGCACGCCCCAGGATTGGGGGCGGGAGTTAAGCATCACCCAAAGCCAGCGAGTAGTCAACCTGGCACCTGCTGACTATAGCGAAAATTCTGAACTGATGCAATCTCTGACGCTAGCGGTAGAAAGTATATGCAAACAGATTTCTCTGCATCAATTGAGCGTGGGTGAATAGAGAAATTTTGCAAGCGCAAATTTGAACTCAGGAGATTCGATTATGAATAACCCAATTGGACAAACAAGGTGGGCAATAGCTGAAGGTTACATCCCCGCTTACAGCAACGGACCCGAACCCCAGTTTACTAGCCATGAAACTGCCTGTCTACTAAATACTTCAGACCAAGATGCCCATGTGGAAATCACAATTTACTTTAGCGACAGGGAACCCATTGGTCCCTACCGCATCACCGTTCCTGCAAGACGCACCAAACACCTGCGCTTCAATGACCTGACTGACCCAGAACCTATTCCACGCGATACCGACTACGCCAGCGTCATCGAATCAGATGTGCCGATTGTCGTCCAACATACTAGACTTGATTCCAGACAGTCTGAGAATGCTTTACTCAGCACCATTGCCTACGCCAGCAGTCATTAGAAATACAGAACTATGCAAAATTTGTGGTATAAAAACGCAATTGTCTACTCTTTGGATGTCGAAACATTCATGGATTCAGACGGCGACGGGATAGGTGATTTCCAAGGACTGACCAAGTGTCTAGACCATCTGTCTGGACTAGGCATTACCTGTCTATGGCTGTTGCCATTTTATACCTCTCCCAATCGGGATAATGGCTATGACGTGATGGACTACTACAACATCGATCCAAAACTGGGGACGCTAGGAGACTTCGTAGAGTTCTTGCATCAAGCCAGCGAACGAGGTATTCGGGTGCTGATTGACCTAGTAGTTAATCATACCTCCAATCAGCATCCCTGGTTCCAAGCGGCTCGTGACAAAAATTCTAAGTACCGCGACTACTACGTCTGGTCAGACAATCCGCCCAAATCTGACCCAGAACTGCTCGCCTTCCCCCATGCAGAGGAGAGCATTTGGGAGTACGATGAACAGGCGGGGTCTTACTATCTGCATCACTTCTACAAAGAACAGCCAGACTTAAATATTGCTAACTCTGCGGTACGGGAAGAAATTCGTAAAATCATCGGCTTCTGGCTGCAACTTGGCGTGTCTGGCTTTCGCATAGATGCTGCCCCATTTTTGATTAACCCAATTGGAATCAAAGATCCAGAGTGTCCAGACTTGCAAAGCTTCCTGGCACAAATGCGAGAGTTTCTTTCATCGCGTCGTGCTGATGCGGTGCTGCTGGCAGAAGCAAATGTGGAGCCGGAGCAAATCCCTGTTTACTTTGGCAAGGGCGACAGAATGCACTTGCTGTTCAGCTTCCTGCTAAACCAATATATGTTTCTGGCTCTGGCGCGTCAAGAATCGGCAGCACTGCGTGACGGACTCAAGACATTACCCGATATTCCCCACATCTGTCAGTGGCTCAACTTTGTGCGTCACCATGACGAACTGACGCTTGATCGCATTAGTAAATCTGAACAACAAGAAATCTTCCAAGCGTTTGCTCCCGATAAGAATATGCAAATCTTTGGGCATGGCATTCGTCGTCGTCTACCACCAATGTTGGGGGGGGAACGCCGTCGGATAGAGCTCACCTACAGTTTGCTATTCAGCCTGCCAGGTACGCCTTTGCTACGCTATGGCGAAGAAATTGGCATGGGTGATGACTTGTCGCTTGAGGATCGAAACAGCGTCCGTACGGTAATGCAATGGTCAGATGAACCGAATGGTGGCTTCTCCACCGCTCCACCAGATGCCCTTGCTCGACCTGTCATCAAAGAAGGAGAGTACGGGTATAAACAAGTTAATGTTATTGCCCAACAACGCGATCCTAGCTCGTTAATTAACTGGATGGAACGCCTGATCCGTATCCGCAAGCAGTGCCCGGAGTTAGGTTGGGGCAAGTGCCATATTCTTGACACAGATAATAAGAGCGTTTTTGCTCACTGCTGCGAATGGGAAGGCAAGGCGGTGATTGCCCTCCATAATTTTGCTGATAGGGCGTGTATCGCTACGTTGCAATCAAGAGAGTACAAGCATTTGTTTGATTTGTTTGGCGATCGCCAGTATGAATCTCTCAACGACGATTGTTGCTCTATTCCATTAGAAGCATACGGCTATCGCTGGTTTCGGGTTAATCGTATGCGTTAGTAAATCATTTCCCTACCAAAATGCAATGATGGGAGAAATTCACATGGTAAAGATTGGTTATCACGCTTCCCACGAACAATTCAAGCCCAGCGAACTGCTCAAGTACGTCCAGATGGCAGAACAAGCAGGCTTCACCCATGCCTTATCTTCCGACCACTTCCACCCCTGGAGTGAACAGCAAGGACAAAGCGGCTTCGCCTGGTCATGGCTGGGTGCAGCGATGCAAGCCACGCCGACGCTTTCCTATCGCGTTGTCTGTGCTCCTGGTCAGCGGTATCATCCCGCTATTATCGCTCAAGCTGTGGCTACCTTGGCAGAAATGTTCCCCTACCGCTTCTGGTTAACTGTAGGTAGCGGTCAGGCGCTCAACGAACAGATCACCGGGGAGAAATGGCTCTGTAAGAGCGATCGCAACGCCCGCCTTAAGGAATGTGTCGATGTCATCCGTGCTCTTTGGGCAGGAGAGACAGTCACGCATCACGGTCAGGTGTGCATTGAAGAGGCGAAGCTATACACCCGTCCTCAAGTGCCACCCCCAATTATTGGTGCAGCCATTACACCCGAAACCGCAGAATGGCTTGGTAGCTGGGCAGATGGACTGATTACGATTTCTCGTCCACCCGAAAAACTTAAGGAAGTAGTTGATGCCTTTCGCCGGGGCGGTGGAGAAGGCAAACCCATGATTTTGAAAGTGCAGCTTTCTTATGACCGTGACGAGGAGACAGCGCGACAAAAAGCCCATGAGCAGTGGCGCAATAACATCTTTAAGAACATCGTAATGACCCAATTGCGAACTCCTCAGCAGTTTGATGCTGCTGGAATGTTTGTACAACCAAATGAACTATACAAACACGTCCGCATCTCGCCAGACCAAGAGCAGCATATCGAGTGGTTGCAAAAGGATATTGAATTGGGGTTTGATGAACTCATTCTGCATAACGTTAACCGAGAGCAGCAGCAGTTCATTGAGGTATTTGGCGAAAAGGTGTTGCCAGTGCTGACATAAAGCAGGTACCTGAGCTATTGTCCTAGAGCACTCTGATAAAACTCCATGCCTACTGTCGTTGATTGGTTGGCAGCAGGTGTTGGTGAGGCTGCTGTTTCAACCAATCCGTTGCAGAATACAGCATTTATATAATTCTATCCAAAGATAGAAATTTGCAAGTCTCAAGTCTAACTTATAACCCTGGTTAAGGTTTTATGATTGAAGTAATATATACATAAGAAAAGCTAAAAAATCCGCAATTTGAAAAGGTTTTCCAATCAAAAATTTTCAATATTTTGGTGTAGCTGCATAACTAAAAAACTGCCAAGGAAGACTTGCCTCTTTAGGTGTAGAACAATTTTTTCTCACTTCAAATAGCGATATGAGCTTTGTAGAAACTGATTTGATATTGATGGTTTCAACTTGAGGATAAATGCTTAAATGGTAAAAATCATCCAGAACAATTCTCTTCCAAAATTTGGGAAAAATGCACCTTGGTTGTGGCGTTCAAATTTCCAAGATGTCGCTTCAGCGCTCTCGGCTCTATCTCTACTAGAAGATGAAATGAATAAGCGCTATACAAAGCTTAAAGGTGCAAAGGTTTTGAATCTTGACAACTACAACAAAATAGCCGCTGAACCTATACTTCATATTGCTGTCGTGTTTAATAACAGCGTTGATTTGATGGGCGAGAAAGAACTGAGTTCCCTATTTGAATCTACTTGTAAGCGCATAGGAGAAATGGGCAGGGCAGTCGGAATCTACTTGATCTTAGGGCATCTTTGAAGGTCTGACTTTATCTTGTTTCTTCTTGTGCCCTACCTATAACCGTAAAGTTTTACGGAGCAGTGTTTATGAATAAACTCACTCACCTGAGCCAAAAAAGTATTGAGCTCGTGGAAACAATTTGGGTGACATTTTGGGTGAGGCTAGTGATTGTTTTTTTAGCCACTCTTTTGGCTGTATTGGCAAGTTCTGGCTCCGCGCTCAATCCCTGCTTTGGCTTTTTGTATGAAGAACCCTACAACCATAAAGTCTTGGCTCCTCAGACATACCCACCTAATGCTATGACTCAACAACTGCTTGTGCGAGCACAATCTCCCAATCAGCTCAATGAATGCTGGTATGGCAACGGCTCGTCCTATTCAATCGCCTCTTTTAGAAAATCGAAGTGACGCGATTCGCTTTGCGCCATCGCCCGTTTGCGTAGCGTGCCCGTATGCGCTTACGGCGGGAGATCCGCACCTATGCTTTAACTTTAGAGTATAAGCAAATATTAAGCGCTGTCCCTCATTGAAGCATAAGGAATGCAGTTTAGATTTATTCGAGCAAAATGTAATAGTATATATCAGCAAAAAAATGGAGTTTACTAGTGCTAGATTCCTTGTTTGAAGTTTTGAATAGCGATGGGAGATTACATATCGGCGCTCTAGGATTGACTTGGTTATTGGCTTTCATCAGTGGTGGCTTGTTTCTCCCTATACTGGGTTTACGTAGTATGAGTTTTGCACAATCACTAATAACTCGTTTCATTTCTTTGAAAGAAAGAGTTGCTTATCAAAAAGTTGTGAAGCCTTATGAAAACTGGCTGGGCGTTGCATTTTGTCTTTTACTTGCTGATATATTCGCAATTTTACTACCAGAATCTGATTGGTCTAGGCTGATAGAAATTCCCATCGGATTAGCTTTAACTATTACTGGCAGTTGGTTAGCTTCTCAAATTTTCAAGCAGTTTTTTGATTTCTATCTATTAGATGCAGCTATCAAAAGTGGGCGGAAAGTTAACAGTGAATTACTACTTCTTACTAAGTTACTTGCAAATATAATAATTGTAGTTGTCGCAACTATTATCTTTGCCGAAACTCATCAAATCAATATTTTTGGACTGGTAGCGAGTTTAGGGATTGGTGGTCTAGCAATAGCCTTTGCTGCCCAGAAGATATTGGAACAAGTATTAGGTGGTGTCGTTATTTATCTTGACCGTCCCTTTGTCATTGATGACTATATTGGCTTACCAGATGGAACTTTTGGTCGAGTTGAATCAATTGGCTTACGCTCTACCAAAATTCGCACCTCTGGTAAGGGCACACTAATAATTGTCCCTAACAGCTCACTCACCCAGGTTAACATTGAAAACTTTACTGGCGCTAAGAAGGTGATGGCAATTACTTATTTAAACTTCTATCGCGCCGTTCAGAATGAAGAACGAGCTTTGATTCGCCAGGTTATCCTTGAAAGTACCGTCGATATTTTTGGAATTGATACGCGCAGTACCGATGTTATTTTTAGAGATTTGCCAGAGCAAGTAGGGCAGTCTTCTAAGGTACAAACAGCAGAGCGAACGCAAGCACAAATTACCTTCTTTATTTTAGGTTCTGGTGAAGTTTCAATGGGACTGCGACGTCAACTCCTTGACCTTGCTAATCAAAGTATTACCCAGCGTTTAAAGGAATATGGTATCGCCTTTGATATTGACGAGCCAACTATCTATGTTGATTCTCCTATTACAATTTAAAACTCATTTATGAATTTTTCAGAAATTCTTCAAAATCTTATAGACTTTGAAGAAGTAGCTAAACCTATATTAATTAACTTTGGAATATTTCTACTATTTATACTGTTGTCTTTCCTAGTAGGAAGATATACACCTTTGCTTGTTAGGTTGCTTCTCAGGCAATTTTTTCCACAGCAACTGACTACAGTTTATGAAAAATTAATCTACCCAATTAGAAACTTATTTAAACTTGCTGGTACCTTAATCTTAATTTCTTTATCTTTAAATTGGATTAAGGAGTATCAACCAGTCTATAACTTTATTAATCCTTTTATTGATTTGGCAGTTATTATTAGTATAGCCTGGCTAGTCTCGCGTTTATTTCGTGAATTTCTCCTTGTTTATGGAATAGATTTACTCCGCAAGTTTGGTCGGGAAGTTGATGAACTACTACTAGTATTTGAGACTTTAGCAAATGTGATTATTGGCTTTTTTGCTGTGCTAGCTTTTGCCAAGAACCGATTTGATTTAATTGGTTTAGTAACGGGTTTAGGAATTGCGGGTGTGGCGGTTGCTTTTGCTGCTCAAAAGACTTTAGAGCAATTATTGGGAACTATCGTGTTGTATTTAGATCGCCCCTTTGTTCCTGGAGAATATATTCGTTTACAACGTTCTCAACAAATTCCAGAAGGTTTATTTGGTCGAGTCGAGTCCATTGGTTTACGCTCTACCAAGATTCGTACAGCGGCAAAAAGTACACTTTTTATTGTGCCAAATTCCATATTGGCAAATTTAGAAATTGAAAATATTACTAGAGGCAAGAAGGTGATGGTATTGCTGTACATCGACTTCTTGAAATTTCTGGAAGAGCGAGAGCAAGCACTGGTGCAACAAGTCATTGCTAATAGTACTAATTCATTATTTGGAATTGACCCAGGCAGTACCAATATTACTTTGACAGACGACTCTGAAAATCAAACAACCCATGCTAGAGTGACATTTTTTATATTAGGTTCGAGTGAAAATTCAATTCAACTAAGAAAGCGGTTATTGGAGTTAGCAAACGAGAAAATTTCTAAGCATCTTCACAATTATGGAATTGAATTTAGAATGCAAGAACCGACTATCTACGTAGAATCACCTGTCACGATCTGAAGCGACAATTAATGTAGGTGGTTTTGCTCGCTGCTACAAATACTTGACCAAAGGGATGGGGTGAATCTTAGACAAAGCTGGGCAACCTTGGTCAAACCGCCCACCCAATTAATTAGTTTTGTGTCCGGATTTGTCCGGATTGGGCGGTTTGACCGCCCTAATAAATCAACTTTCAACACCAACTCAAGGGTAAAGGTTGCCCGGCTTTGTCCAGGAAAAATGTAGCGGCATATCACCACTTGTAGGGCAGCCTTAACTAGATAGTTATTACATCTTTTAACCAAGGTAGCAGAAATTATGTTTGCAGTTGCAGAGCAATCAGTACTTAACTCTAATATTTTCCTATTATCTGCATTATGCGCTATCTGTTTAGCCATTATACATATGTTTTCCGGTAAACTGCGCTTTCTCAGAGCTACCCCGCGCAGTCGGTGGCTCTCTTTTGGTAGTGGCGTATCTGTTGCCTATGTGTTTATCCACATTTTGCCAGAATTGAGTGAAGCACAGGAAACCATTGAAAGCAGCCAGGAGATTGGGCTTGCCTTCTTGGAGCATCACGTCTATCTAGTCGCACTCTTAGGTATGGTGGTATTTTATGGACTGGAGCGAGTTGCCAGAGAGTCGCGTCAGCGCAACCAAAAGGCAGGTAAGCCAGATGTGACCTCTTCAGGTGTTTTCTGGATACACATCGCTTCTTTTGCTATTTATAATGCCCTGATTGGTTACTTGCTGCTCCACCGGGAGGAACAGGGTATCCAGAGTTTGTTTCTCTTTTTCTTCGCAATGGCGTTGCATTTCGTAGTCAACGATAACGGTTTGCGCGAGAACCATAAAGCAATTTATGACCACATAGGACGCTGGGTGTTAGCCGCAGCAATTATTGTCGGTTGGGTTGTAGGTAGCGCAACGGCAATCGATAGCCCAGCAGTTGCGCTTCTCTTTGCCTTTTTAGCCGGAGGCATTGTCCTCAACGTTCTTAAAGAAGAACTACCAGAAGAACGAGAAAGCTGCTTTTGGGCTTTTGCTCTAGGTGCTGGAGGCTATGCAAGCCTGCTGCTGGCTCTTTAACCCTCTTGTATCACTCTGAAAAAAGAAAAATCGAGGCTAAATAATGAAAGTCAGATTTGGTCAGGGAAGAACGCGATCACAAACCAATAGAAACCGGACAGGCGACTTTAGTTTTTTACCACAACATATGCAAATGCACAGGTTATTTGAACTAGTTCAATAACCATAATTATGGCTAAAACTCCAATCAAACCAGACACAAAAGAAGAACAAAAAGAACAACCACAAACTGTAATTCCAGATAATCTCGAACAGAGAAAGACGTTAGTATCAAAATTTGCCAACCCTGAATATAACGCTCCCATGAGCAATATTTGCATCTGTCAGATAATCAATCATATGGAGGCAGAAAAGGTTGGTTTGTTCGTCAAAGACAAATACTTAGGAGGCATCGATTGGCAAGGAGGCGAACCCACCCACAAGCACACCTTCTCCAGCGGTACTCCAGAAATGGGAATTCTCCTGCAATCACCCCGTATGCACATCCTCGATGTATCACCCCGGTATATCGAACAAAGGGACAATGGTGCGATTATCGGTATCTACGAGTACGGCGACGGGTATGATATGTACCAAGCTTTAGGGAAAGAAAAAGTAGTACTGCGACGGTTCTACCTCATTAACCTAGTAGATGAAAACAATAAAAATCTCCACAACAAACCAATCGCCTTATCAATCAAGGGAGTAGCCTCTTCTAGATTTGGTGAAGCTTACAAACAATTCCAACGCGATCTGGAGGTAGCGTTCGCCAGGTTTGCAGGCATACCCGTTGCTGAGAAATCCCAAGAATTCCACCGCCTTGGTATCTTTCAACCCACCTTCATACCATCACACGAACCCAAAGAAGCAACCAACCAACGCGACAAATCCTGGGTAGGAGTCAACGACTGCTACAAATCTCCCAACCCTGATGGTAGCAATTTCCTCGAATTCTTTTGCGAAGACAAAGAAGTTGAATTCCAAACAATCATGCAGGCTAATCCTGAATTTAGCCACCGCATTGGTAAAACCTCCGCCGTCGTCGCTACACATCACCAGCTAGCAGGTGTAAATACTACCGATATACCTGCATTACCTCCCTCAACAATCGAGGAACCGCCTTATTAAGCTCTAATTCTTAAAGGTGCTCGTGTGTCAACTAGCACCTTTACAAGTCATACGCGGACAAAATACAGGATGAAACTAACAACTACTCAATCTGTACTGGCAGAACTCTTAGAAACAGCCAAGAACGGCATATCCACAAGACCAGTAGACCCCATACTTGGAAGTCTGCTAATCGAAGCTTCGGATGAAGGCAGACTTACCGTCATTGGCACTGACCTGAATGTCAGTATCAAAACTACAGCAATAACTCATATTCTACAGGCAGGTGTAGTCGCCTTAAACGCCAAACTACTAGCCGACACGGTTAATAATTTAGGAAGCGGCGAATTGGATATTGAAGTAAGCGAACGTACCTGCGTTATCAGCCACAGTACGGGGAAATGTCGCATTGTAGGAGGAAATCCAGAAGATTTTCCAAGTATCCCAGAAACACAGAACTGCACTGAAATCACTATCCCTAGCAAAAAGCTACAAGCTGCCTTAGAAGCTTGTCTGTATTGCTGCAGCGCAGATGAAACCAAACTTATCCTCACAGGCGTACATTTCCAGTTACAAGGCGAAAATTGGAGTTGCGCCAGCACCGACGGACACCGCCTTGCGTTGGTATCCTCCAAGCTAGAGGGAAACTACTCGCCGATCTCATTCACAGTCCCTAGAAGAAGTCTCACCGAGTTGGGAAAAATCCTCTCGACAACAACTGAAAATAGCAGTTGTACCCTCAAGGTTGGAAACAACACTGTCCAGTTTATCTTGCCAAATGCTGAACTCACATCCAGGTTGTTAGAAGGAGAATTTCCCCATATTAACCACCTTATTCCTAAAAGCTTTGCTAACGAGTTAATCGTAGAACGCAAAGGAATGGAAATAATTCTTAAAAGAATCAGCCATTTCGCAGAGAAAAAACACAAAATTGTCAAAATCCTATGGGAAGTCAATGACCAACAGGCAACATTAATCACGGGTAATACTGATATTGGGGATGCGGTAGATTCTTTGCTTATCAAGACCCAAACCAGTCATAGAAGAAAATATCGGTATTGGGCTAAACAGCGGCTATCTACAAGAAGCACTCAAGCACATCTCAACCGATGAAATTGTATTCCGATTTAACAAGCCTCTCCAACCAGTCATCATTTCTCCTTTAGGTGGATTACTTGACCAAGTAACACTAATTATGCCCGTAGAGGTGCAAGATTTCGATAAACCAGAAGGTCTTGCCAAATATAAAACTGACACTTCAAAACCAGAAAATGAAAATGAAACAGCAGCAGAAAATACTACTGAAGTGGATAAACTTGCAGAGCGAGAAAAAGTATCCAATGAAACAACTAATGTGACAGACACACCCCAGTCTGATACACCTACCGCAAACAAATCAAAATCCCGCAAGCGCAAGCAAGAACTAAAACCAGAACCAGAAACAACAGCCGTATAAACCAAAAAGTATAGTCAGTCATAAAACTGGCTATACACAAATTCATCTGTAAAATCAAACACTCTCAAATATGTACACACCACTGCATCTCAAGTATCGCCCCCAGCAACTTTCACAAATCATTGGACAAGAACATATTGTACGCACTCTGGATAATGCAATACTCTCAGGAGGAAGTGGCACCACGAACGCACTCAGCAAGATTGCCCCAGCTTATCTATTTACCGGTCCCAAGGGTACAGGTAAAACCAGTACAGCCCGCATTCTCGCCAAATCCCTCAACTGTCAATCAACCCAAGAACCAACAACCAGACCCTGTGGCGAATGCAATTCTTGTCAGACTATTTCTCAGTCCTCATCCCTCGATGTAACCGAACTCGACGCCGCCAGTCACTCATACCAATTCACTAAAACTATGATACAGATAAAGAAGGAATAAATATCAACGAGCAAAGATGGCTGGAGTCACCAAAGTAGAAATATATGAGTCAGCAGAAGAATTACAGGAACTGCTGAGAAAACAAAAAATAGTATCAAGTCGTGAACGGATTCAAGCGTTGTATTTGCTGAAAATAGGTCATGTAAAAACAATACAGGATGTAGCGGTGGTGCTAGGGAGAGCAAGGGTAACGGTACAAAGATGGTTGAAGGACTATACCGAATCAGGAATAAAAGGTTTATTGTCAACGAAAAAGAGTCCAGGAAGACCGCCAATGATTAACTTACAAGCAAGAGAGCAGCTAGACAGAGAACTTCAACAGCCACAGGGATTTAAAAGTTATGAAGAAATACGAACTTGGTTAAAAGCAGTGGAAGGGATAGAAGCATCATATAAAGTAGTACACGACACAGTGCGCTATCAAATGAAAGCGAAGCTAAAAGTACCGCGAGCCGTAGGTGTCAAATACGATAGTGAAGCAGAATTGGAATTTAAAAAAAACTGCCACAATACCTAGAAGTAATTAAAAAACACATCATAGCACCAGTCGATAAACAAAAAAAAATTAGATATTGGTGTGGAAACGAAAGCCGTGTGGGGTTGAAGACTGAACCTGGGAGATTAATTACGACAAAAGGAGTCAAGCCCATCGGCATTATGCAATGGAAGCGGGATAATTTTTATTTATATGGATTAGTAGAACCATTAACTGGAGAGCATTTTATTTGGGAATTCTCTCATTTAAATACAGCTTGTTTCAATATTTTTTTAGAAAAATTCTCAGAGACTTATTCTCAAGATATACATATTCTTCAGTTAGATAATGGAGCGTTTCATTTTAGTCAGCATCTCAAACTACCAGAAAATATAGTTTTGTTATTTCAGCCTCCGCATACACCTCAAGTTAATCCAATTGAAAGATTGTGGGAGGAGGTTAAAAGGCATTTAACTTGGGAAAGCTTCTCAACTTTAGATGAATTAAGAGAATTTATTTGGAAGCGATTGGAACAATTAAACACATCAATCGTTGCTTCTATTACAGGTTGGGATTTTATTCTTGATGCTTTATTTGTATCAGGCTTTTCGTGAAATGGTATCAGGAGTAGATAACATTCGCGAGATAGTCTCTAACCTTCAACTTAAACCAATCGAGAGTAGGTGCAAAATTTTAATAGTAGATGAATGTCATGCCCTTTCCCAGCAATCCTGGCAAGCATTACTCAAAACAGTAGAACAACCACCAGCCCATGTTGTGTTCATCTTCTGTACCACCGAGGTACACAAGGTTCCAGAAACTATCATCTCCCGCTGCCAAAAGTTTGACTTTAGAAGAGTTTCTCTCTCACTAGTTGTAGATTACCTGGAAAAAGTTGCCCACCAAGAAAGTATAAATATCACTCCTACAGCATTAACTGTGATCGCTAAAGCTTGCCACGGACACCTACGCGACTCACTCAAACTCCTAGACCAACTAACCTTATTGGAAGAAGGGGAAATCACTCCCAACTGGGTATGGGAACTATCAGGTACTATTCCCGAACACGATTTA
This sequence comes from Mastigocladopsis repens PCC 10914, assembly GCF_000315565.1. Classification (NCBI taxonomy): domain Bacteria; kingdom Bacillati; phylum Cyanobacteriota; class Cyanophyceae; order Nostocales; family Symphyonemataceae; genus Mastigocladopsis; species Mastigocladopsis repens. The sequence continues at coordinate 300,449 of NZ_JH992900.1, forward strand.
GTCACTTTCTGTGAAAATATCAGCAAGGGGGAAATTACAGGCAATTTAGGCATTCTTCAAGATTGGACGAAATATGGCAAGCACCCCATCACCATCCACACTAGTCTTGTCAGCTTTCTAAAAGACCTACTTATCTGCAAAATCAACCCCAATGGCAGAAATCTCACTCTTCTAGAGGAGGACACTTGGAAGGAACTTACAACCATCTCCAAATCGTGGAGTATTAACCACATTCACTCGGCGATCGCACTCCTAATGGCACGCCAAAATCTCATGCGAGATGAAAGCGCACACTTATGGTTGGAAGCCACCTTTATCGAGATAGTTCCAACCACAAAGAGTAATTACCAACCCTGGAAGGATTGGAAAACTGCTCAGGATGCGATTAACTGGGCTAAAGAGCAATTACCCCATGTATCACAAGCGCAGTTGCAGGAACACTGGCAGAAGCTTACACCCATTAATGGAAAAAAGGCTCCAGCATGGGTACAACTAGTAGAAAAGCTTCAAACTGATTCTCAATTACAAACTGCTTGACACTCCCACGGCTGCGAAACTTATGCGCGCTTGGCGCACGCTACGCGAACGCAAGCGGACGTTTCACAAAAAGCCGTGGGATTCTTGACTCATAGGGGTTCTAGTGAACTTACCCTCATCAAGCATCTTGACCGTCTGCCCGACGGGTGCACACCCTCTATTGAGGACGACTTGAGCAGCTGCAACATCTCTATCCGTTGTGTAGCCGCAGTTCTTGCAAACATGAACACGTTCTGACAAGTCTTTTTTACCCGTCTGGGTTCCGCAGTTAGGGCAAATTTGACTTGTTTTTCTGCTATCAACTTTCTGGAAATATACCCCACGTTTGAAGCAACACTGTTTAAGGATTTGAAAAAATTGACCCCATCCAGCATCCAAACAATGCTTACCCAACATCCCTCTAGACAAACCAACCAAGTTTAAATCCTCAACAAATATTGTCTTGGCTTGATTGCAAAGTAGGTGAGCAACCTTCCAGTGAAAGTCTTTACGAGTATTAGCAATATGTTCATGCAGTTTTTGCACCTTGCCTTGAGCCTTGCGCCAATTGTTAGACCCTAACTTTTTGCGACTAACTCGTTGTTGCAGCAATCTAAGCTTGCATTGGAGATCTACAAAAAATTTAGGACACTTGACACAAAGACCATTGGAAGCAGCAATAAAACTCATTAATCCTACATCCACCCCTAATGCTTGTGTATGAGGCACAGGTTGGGGAACAGACACATTCCATTGCAGCGTTAGCATCACATACCAACCAGATGAGCGTTTAACAATTCGTGCTTGCTTGACAACTGCATCTGTTGGAATATCTCGCGATTGCCGAAACCTAACCCATCCAATAACAGGAAGTTTGACAAACCCACGCTTGAATGGTTCTTTCCCTAATTGTGGAAATACAAAAGAGCGAAGTTGCCCTACTTTCTTAAAACGCGGGAACCCAAAATTTCGCTCCCACATGAACGTGAAAGCATTCTCAAGCCTCTTCAATGTTTGCTGTAATACTTGAGATTGAACACGTTTCAAGTCTGGGTATTGCTCTTTTGCGGCAGTCAATGACTTGCACTGAGTAGCAAAAGTAGGACGAGGCGTGTCTGCTGAAATTATGTATTCAGAACGCAATGAACAAGCATTAACTTGACATGAGCGCGACTTGTACCAGTCTTTGCGTTCAGCAAGAGCATAATTATAAACTTTGCGATTAATTTCTAACCAATCTTGAAAAGTCTCTATTTGTTGCTTAGTAGGTTGTAGTCGAAACTCGTAGGTCAAAGAAAACACTTGTCATCACCTCCTTTTGGTTAATCTTAACTTAGCCATGTGGCTAAGTTAAGATTTAACTAGGCAGTTAAATAATTGGCACAATGAAAACTTGACTCCACCTAAAGGTGCAACGCATTCATCCCTGCCGAAGGCGTAGGGCTTTCTGCTATTAACTCTGTAAAGTTTCATTACCACCACATCAGCATACGCCCTCCGGGTTGGAAATCAAATAGTCAAGTAAATATACTTTCAAAAATAAATTTAGCATTTATAATTCGTAAAGTTTGAAATTTATGAGTTATAACCCTAGAAATTTTATTACTAAGTTTGGTAATAAAATTATAGTTGATGAGGAAAAACTCGACATAGTCTGGGAAGATACCACTCCTATACCCCAGTGGCAACCTACAGTAAATATTTCGACCTACTCTAGTCTCAAAACTCTGGTAGTTGATATTGAAACAGCAGGAATAAACCCAAGAGAGAATCGCATCTATGCAATTGGCTGTATGAGCGAAATGGGGAAAGTCACCATTTTTATGGATATCTCCGAAAGCAAAATTCTCATCTCGTTTCTCAAACATCTAGAAACAAGCAAACTAGACGTAATTTATACCTACAACGGAACTGAGTTTGACCTACCGTTTATTATTACGCGCTGCGAATTACATGGCATCGCTCATCCCTTTAGAATTGCATCTAGAACACGCACTATCCGAACTGCCCAGGTACGTGGTACACCACTAATACCAATTCACTAAAACTATGATACAGATAAAGAAGGAATAAATATCAACGAGCAAAGATGGCTGGAGTCACCAAAGTAGAAATATATGGAGTCAGCAGAAGAATTACAGGAACTGCTGAGAAAACAAAAAATAGTATCAAGTCGTGAACGGATTCAAGCGTTGTATTTGCTGAAAATAGGTCA